>DASREY010000182.1:0-21580 GCA_035651775.1 Terriglobales bacterium | reverse complement strand
GCCAGTGTCATGCAGGGTCTTGGCTGTGGCGTCTACCTTTAGAACTCTGATCTGCTTCAAGACTACGTCGGTGACAAACAGGAAATCTCCCGAAACGTCAAAACGCACATTCCCGGCATTGAGGCACGCATCGGTCATGGTGCTGGTGCAATGGATAGACGCAGTCGACGTGTCTTGCACCGGCACTACGTCAATGTAAGTCATTTGCGGCACGCGCCAAGATAGCGCATTGAAGTAATTCGCAACGTATTTCTTGCCGATGGTGGTTACGTCTGTATCTCCCCATTCCCAGTCTGCGGTATAAAACTGCTGGCTCGGGCCGACGGCGCCGCTTTGCGGGTCAAGGCTGTGTTGCAGGTAGTCCGTATAACCGAAGCCATCGAAGGATACGATCCCTACTGTATACAGAGTGTTGCCGTCTCCGCTGATTCTATACGGGGACACGCTTCCGAACGTGAATTGCGGCTCCTTGACCTGCATTCCGGTGTCGGCGAGCTCGCCTGTGGCTGGGTCTACACTCCAGAGATGAATGACCCCGCTGCCGATCTCGCCGTCACCACCGTCGGAGACTGACTGAAACAAATATGCGAATTTTCCACTTGGATTTATCGCAAATAATCCCAGGCCTGAAATGTCAACGGTCTGCACTGCGGGCGCTTGCGGAATGCCCTGCCGATCGGTCGCAAAAACAGAGATATGCTGTCCGTATCTTGCGTCCGTCCATGTTACGTAGATAAAGTGATCGTCCGTGGTGGGGAAGATTGCCGGGAAAAAACCCTTTGGGGGAGGGCTCGACATCTGAATATCTGGGCCAGCAAAATTCATGCTTCCGGTCCCTCCATCAACAAGATACGTGCTTACCGTCTGCTGATGCGTGATGTAGACGATCTGCTGTGGCTGAGCAGGAGGCGGCGTTGGCGTTGGAGTTGGCGTCGGGATTGGCGTTGGGGTTGGTGTTACGGTAACAGCAGGTGGCGATTGCTGCTGCTTTGCCGTGTTCTGCGTATCAGTACCGCAGGAGGAGAGAAACAAAGAAGAGCAGACAACAACTAATACCCAAACCAGCTTGCGGAGGCCCATATGTCACCAAGCCGCCGGGGAAGAGCTGCTCACAAACGGAGATGCTGGTCATAATGGGCGGGTTGGTTTTGATCCGGCAAGGGATGAAATCCGTTGCTCTTCTCCGCGCCTCCGCGGTTAACTATTACTCCAGCTTAGGAGTGCCAATACTGTCATCTGGCGAATGTGATATCAAATGATTTGTCTTACCCCGTCTATATGACATAATTTTCGCAAGACGTAACCCAGGGCTTCCTGCGCCTGAGTTCTTTGAAAACCGTACTGCTTGGCTGGATTTGTACTGCTTCGCTATTCCAGGTAATTCCTTTTTCAGGAGCGATTTCCCTCATTAAATATGCGGGGTAAAACGCTGATCAGAAGATTTTTTAGGTTACTTAGTAACCCCCCCCACCCCCCGGCCGGCTGAAAAATCATCGCCGCATGGTCATTTACTCGGCTACGGAGAAATTGTTAGCATCCCAAGTCGGGGCTCATCATCCAATTTTCATGTTTTCCGACAACCACGAGTTTAAGGAGTGTTCTTGATAGAGGCACGGTGTTTGCCGTTCAGCAACATCCCCCACACCACGCGGCTTTTCGCCGACTACACCAGCAACTTTGCTCGTGTGCAGAATTTCTATCCTCTTTCGCCGCAAGACAGCAAAGGGTTGATGGAAAGGGCTGCGCAACCCCACTACTCGCCACAGCTCCGCGCCACTGTCGCCACGGTTCTTGAGCGCCAGAACCGGCAGTTCGGCGCCTCGGCAGAAGTCATGAAGAACATTGAGCGCCTGCGCAACGGCAGCTCAGCCATGGTCACCGGACAGCAGGTTGCGCTCCTGGGCGGTCCGGCATTCGCTCTATATAAGGCGCTCAGCGCTGTTAAGCGGGCTAAACAGCTTACGGATGCCGGCCTGGATTGTGTTCCTATTTTCTGGCTGGCGACCGAAGACCATGACTTTGCCGAAGTCTCACATAGCACTCTGCGCGGCAGCGATGGAAGCTTGCATCCTGTGGCAATTCCGCCCACGGCCCCGGAAGGCACTCCGGTTGGAAAAATTGCGATTGGAGAGCAGGGAAGTGAGATCATTCGCGAAGCGGGCAAGCTGTTGGCGGAAGGTCCATTTAGGGAATGGCTGACTGAATGCTATCAGTCAAAAGAAACATTGGGCAGCGCCTTCGGCAAATTGTTTGCCAGGATTTTTGCCGATTTCGGATTGATCTTGCTTGATCCCTCTGACGCGGCCCTGCATCAGTTGGCCGCGCCGCTCTACCGTGACGCAGCCGCCCGCTCCGCCGAAATCGTAGAAGCGCTCGAAGAGCGCGGCCGCGCCCTGGAGCGCGCCGGATACCACGAGCAGGTCAAAGTCACTGCCGCTACTACACCGCTCTTTGCCGACAAGAATGGCGTCCGGACCCCCATCCGCCGCACCGATGAAGGCTTCGCAATTGGCGATGAGCGCTGTACCACCGAAGAGTTGGGTTCCTGCATCGCACAGCATCCGGAAAAATTCAGTCCTAACGTTCTGCTGCGGCCCGTGGTCCAGGATTTCCTGCTGCCCACGGTTGCCTACCTTGGCGGCCCGGCCGAGGTCGCATATTTTGCTCAGGTAGGTGTGGTGTACGAAAAACTTCTGGGCAGGGTAACGCCCATCCTGCCCCGCGCCAGCGTAACCTTGCTCGACGCGCGCGCCCAGCGTCACGTCGAGCATTACAAGTTGTCGCTCACCGATTGTTTCAGGAGCGAGCAGGAGCTGCGTGAATTGCTGGCTGCCAAAACCCTTCCTCCGGAAATTGAATCCACATTTTCCGAATCTGATCGGGAACTCAATATTTTGATTGAACGCATTACCGCCGTCGTTGCCAGGCTCGACCCCACTTTGCGTGATGCCGCCGAAAATTCCGGATCGAAGATGCGTCACCAGTTGCAGCAACTGCAAGCCCGCGCTGCCCGGGCCCAGGCCATGCGCAGCACCGAAGTTACACGCCACGCCGGCGTATTGGCGAGCACCCTCTATCCCAATCAAAAACTGCAAGAGCGTGAAATCGCTGGGATTTCCTTCCTGGCTCAATTCGGGGCGGGGGCATTGAAACAGATTTATGACCAGATCGATCTGGCCTGCACCGGCCACGCCGTAATTGCCATGTAATTCCCGCCGGCTTTGCAGCAGCTAAGCATTTCAACCGAGTTTTTCGAACCAAATAAGAAAATTGTGCGCCTGGGTGTTTCCGGAGTAGCATTACTTCCTTAGCACTTAACTGGTATGTCTACACCCAAGATGGAGGCCGCACACGAGTCCCTCGCCGTAGAGCTGAGTGGAACCTTGGCCGGGCGCTTTGAAATTCGCCAGCGCCTGGGCGCCGGGGGCATGGGTGAAGTCTATCTGGCTGAAGATACCCGCCTTAAACGCCAGGTTGCCATCAAGAGACTGGCTGCGCGTCTGCGTGCTGACCAGCTTTCCCGCGAATATTTTCTGAAGGAAGCCGAGCGGATTTCGGCGCTGAATAGCGAGCACATCGCCGGCATCTATGACGTGCTGGAAGACCGGGGCGAGGTCTTCCTCATTATGGAGTACGTGGAAGGCGCTAATTTGCGCTTTCGCTTTAATCCCCGCCCCAGCATTGAGCAATTCCTCGAAGTCGCCGTGCAATGTGCTGAGGCCCTGGCCGCCGCCCACGAGAAAAGTATTTTGCATCGCGACATCAAGCCTGAAAATATCATGCTGACCCCGGCAGGGCAGGTGAAGATTCTCGACTTTGGCCTGGCCCAGCGCCTGCGCGTAGCCGGCGAGGGAGTGCCCACCGCCAGCCTGGTTGCGCATGGCCATCCGCTTTCCGGCACCCGCGGCTATGTAGCTCCCGAGGTGCTACTCGAAAAAGAACCCGATACGCGCGCCGATATCTTCTCGCTGGGAGTGGTGTTCTATGAGTTGCTGACGGGAAATAATCCATGCTCGGCGGCCACATGGGTGGGCAGCATCGAACTCACGCTGCATGCCCGGCCTTCTCCCATTCATCAGACTAACCCTCAGGTACCCGATGATGTCGAGAGGGTTATCCGCAAGATGTTGGAGAAAGATCCTGAGGAGCGCTACGCCACCGCCCGAGATCTTTTAGTGGATCTGCGCCGCCTGCGCCGCCTGTCGGAATCAGGCGTGTTGCCTCCTCCACGCAACCTGGTCCTGCGCCGGCACAAGAAATTGACGATCTGGAGCAGCGTCATTGCCACGTTGGCGGTAATCGCCGTGTTCGTGCCGTGGCGAACTTTGGCCCGCCAGCTCCAGCAGAAAATTTCTCCACCACAAAATATTCCGGCGGCCATTCCCGATCAAAAACTGGTGGCGGTCCTCCCATTTCGCACGATTGAAGCCTCGCCGGAGGTAAAAACATTCAGCGAAGGCCTGGCCGAGACGGTGACAGCTAAACTTACGCAACTCACCGCCACTCATGCGTTGCAGGTAGCGCCCGCATCTGGCATTACCGACGTGGATGAGGCCCGCAAAGAGCTAGGGGTAAATTTGGTGGTGCAGGGCAGCCTGCGGCAGTCGGGTGATACGGTACGCATTACCTACGCATTGATCGACGCAATTTCGCACCGCCAGTTGCGTGGAGACACAATCACGGCTTCCAGCTCTGATCCGTTTGCGTTAGAAGACCGCGTGGTAGCAGGCGTGCTCTGGATGCTGGAGTTGGAAGTGACTCCCGACGAGCGTCCGCAACTGGAAAAGCACGGGACGACGATTGCCGGCGCCTATGATCTTTATATCCGCGCCCGGGGCGATTTGCAGAACTATACCGATCCTGCCGCGGTCGAGAGCGCCATCGAGAACTTCTCGCGTGCGATCTCCCTCGACCCGAATTACGCCTATGCCTACGCGGGCTTAGGAGAGGCTTACTGGGATAAATATCGCATCAACAAGGCGTCAAAATATATTCCCAAAGCCAGGGACGCTTGCCAGCACTCTCTCATCTTAACCACCGACCTTGCCGCCGGCCATGTTTGCCTGGGGAACCTGCTGCTGACGACAGGGAAATATGAAGATGCCAGCGCGGAATTCAGCCGCGCTCTTGCCGCCGACTCCACCGACGACGATGCTTACCGGGGGCTGGCCTCAACCTACGAACAGATGGGCCGGTTGCAGGATGCCGAGCAGACCTATCAACGCGCCATCGAATTGCGCCCGCATTACTGGGCAGGCTATCGGTGGTTGGGTCACTTTTACGCCCAGCACGGGCGCTACCAGGAAGCCGTCGAACAATTTAGCCGTGCCGCCGCCGTCTCACCCGACAATAGCTCCATTTATTACAACCTGGGTGGGCTCTATATCTTCATGGGGCGCTACAACGATGCCGTTCATGCATTGCAGCGGGCCATTGCTCTGCGTCCTGGGTTTGAGGCCTACGCCAATTTAGGGCAGGCTTACATGCGCTTGCGGCAATTTAACGATGCCATCGCATCATTCCAGCAGGCACTGACGCTAAACCCGCATGACTTTCGCTCCACCGGCTATCTTGCTGATGCCTATTATTGGGCGCCGGGCAAGCGCGACCAGGCCATTCCCTTGTATGAGCGGGCCGTCACAATGACGGATGAGGATCTGAAGCTTAATCCCAAGGATAACGATGTACACCTGTTGCTGGCGGAATACCATGCCCGGCTCGGACACGCTGAGCCTGCGCGCATGCACATGCGGCTGGCGCTCAAGTTCCATCCCGATGAGCCCGAGGTCATGTTTTTTGCAGCCCTGGTAGAAAATCAATTGGGGAACAAAGCCGGAGCGATTCAGTGGCTGGGCAAGGCCCTGCATCAGGGTTACTCGCTGGCGGAAATCAATGCAGCCGTTGATTTTGACAATTTACGCCCCGATCCTGTCTTTCAGGCAATGGTGCAGGCAACTGGTCAAAAGGGTTAAGATAAGCAATACGCGGGGTGGTATATGTCCAAAAAGCCCGATTCGTTCGAGGTCGCATGTCCGTGCTGCGGCGCCATGCTCAAAGTGGATTCTGCCAGCCACGCTGTGATTGCCCATATACCTCCCGAGCGCCCCAAAACGTTCAATGATTTTGAAGAGGCGGCACGCGCCATGAAAGAGCAGGATAGCCGCCGCGAGTCGATCTTCCGCCAGTCGGTTGAAGCGGAAAAGAATAAATCCGATTTGCTGGACAAAAAGTTCCAGGAAGCAATGAAGCGCGCCAAAGAGACGCCCGACGCTCCTCGGCGCATCCGCGACATCGATCTTGATTAACAGCCGCCCGCTTCTGCTGGGCCATCGCGGCGCCCGCCGCACAGCCCCGGAAAATACCCTGGCAGCATTCGACCTGGCCCTCGCCCATGGATGCAATGGCTTTGAATTCGACGTGCGTTCTACCGCCGATCAGCGCGCTATCCTCTGCCATGATCCTACCCTTGCAGGCTTCACCGTGGCTGAAGCCGAGTATTCCGCCATCCTGGAAAAGTGCCGCTCGAATTTTTCCGGCGACGGCAAAGCAGATTGTGAAATCATTCCGTGTCTCGAAGATGTCATAGCACGTTATGCCGGCCGCGCCTATCTCGATATTGAGCTGAAGGTTCCCGGCCTGGAGGAAAAGGTAGTTGCTCTGGTGAGAGCTCTCGCCGCCGATACTTATGTTGTTTCTTCTTTTGCGCCCGAGGTGCTGAAAGCCATTCATTCCCTGGAGCCGTCCATATCGTTGGGGTTGATTTGCGATCGGCAGCCAATGCTTGATCTCTGGCAAGAAATTTCGTACGCCGTCGTTATTCCTGAGCGTACCCTGGTGTCGCAGCCGCTGATGGACGCAATTCGCTCTGCTGGAAAAAAAGCCTTTGTCTGGACCGTGAATCAGGAAGAAGAAATGCGGCGGCTGGCGAAGGCTGGGGTTGACGCAATTATTTCAGATGATACCGAATTGCTAGGCCGCGCATTTTCCCATGTTCGGCAGGGTAGGACCGACGAGGGGTCGCCCGCTCGATGAGGGATTGAGAAACTTTGTGCGCTCTTCCTCAAACTCTTCCAATGCCTTTTGGATTGTGGTGCTGCTCCAGCCCATCACCTGTCCAATCTTGTGTGCCGCCTCAGCGCTGCATTCTTCAGACCAGCAAGCGCCCAGCGCGGCCGGCGTCCGCCGCAACAAGACGTCGCCCAGTGTAATCGCATGCTGGCTTCTGAAAGCCGCCACTGCCTCGGCTACTATGTGCACGGTATGTTGGCACAGGGGAGCGCGATATTCTTCAGCGCGAGCTGCCAGGCGGGCAATCACTAATGCTCTGCGGCCATGCCATTCGGCCAGGGCCCGGGCTGCGCATTCGGGAATGCCGGCAAATAGGGCAATGTGCCGTGACCACTGGCGCAGCGTGGTTTCCACACCGTCGAGCGGCGCCAGGGCAATCTGGAGGGTGCCCGCGTACTCGCGGCGAGCTCCAATCTTACGCGCGCACTGGCGGGCCAGACTGGCGGCCGTGGTCAATTTGCCGCCGATCACAGAAATCAATCCGGCCGCGCCCTCTTCGGAGTGGTCGTGCAAGAAGTGCCTTCGCGTAATGGCTTGCGGAGTTTTATCCGGCGAATAGGGCAGAGGACGAACTCCTGCGAATGCATAGCGCACGTCGCTCTTTGTGAAATGCTGGCGTGGGAAGAAAGATGTGAATGAACTCAGCAGATAGTCAATTTCCATCTGCGATGGCTTGGTTTCCCCTGGGTCCTCTTCATCGGCCACTTCCGTGGTCCCCACCAGCAGCTGGCCGTTCCACGGGATTACAAAGAAAGGCCGGTGATCGGCAGCTTCGGTATATATTGCTGAGTGCGGCAGGCCGGTAACGGCGGGCAAGACAATATGACTGCCGCGGACTCCACCCACCAGCCGTTTGGCTCCACGCAGGGAAAACTGCTGGCACACGCGATCGCACCACGGACCTGTGGCATTGATGATCCACGAGGCCTCGACGGTCTGCTCGGTGCCATCAAGTTGATCGTGAAAAACCACAGCGCGAGCGCGGCCGTCGTCAATCTTTAAGTCCAATACCTGCGCATGGTTCCTGGCCACACAATCTGACTGCAGTGCGTCGGCCAGCCACTCGGCAACCAGTAGTTCAGGAAATTCACATTGGGCGTCTTCATAGCAGAACGTGGAAAAAGCAACTCCATGATCGAGCTGCTCTTCCAAGAGCCGGCAATCTTCTTTTGAGCTGCTATTAAGGCCATGCTGGCCGGCGAGAGCCTTGTAAACCCACAATCCCGCACGAATTGCCAGTGCGTTGTGGCGCATGCCTGGCTTGAGTGCCAGCAGGAATTGCATAGGACGGACCAAATGCGGCTGCTGACGCAGAAGATGCTCGCGCTCTTTGAGGCACTCCCGCACGAGCCCTAATTCCCCATGCTCCAGGTAGCGCAAGCCGCCATGGATGATGCGCGTGGAACGGCTGGTAGTGCCAGAGGCAAAATCATTCTGCTCCAGAAGCAGCACACGCTTACCGCTTTGGGCGCACTCTCGCGCAATGGCCACTCCGCTGATGCCGCCGCCAATGACCACTACATCGAAGTGGTTACCGTCCAGGGAGGGCCGAACGGTGCTAAAAGCCTCCATGCTCAATTAGATGCAGAGTAACAGTCGGAAAGCAATAGTATTTTCTGTGCCTGGCGGTACTAAAGTCACAACTATTAGGCTTCAAAAATTTACCAGGCCTTACAGTCTCTAATCTTGATCGGAGCACCAGCTTACCGGTGTTCATTTGCTGGCTCGTAACAATATCGTTTAGATTAAAACCCATGCCGACAACGGGAGAACGATTCGAACGCGCCGTCTCCATCATGGCGCGGTTGCGTGGTCCAGGGGGCTGTCCCTGGGACCGTGAACAGACGTTTGATTCCATAAAACCCTACACCTTGGAAGAAACCTACGAGGTCTTAGAGGCCATCGATAACCGCGATTTTGACGAATTGCGCGGCGAATTGGGCGACCTGCTCCTGCAGGTCCTGTTTTATGCCCAGATGGCGAAAGACGAAAACCATTTCAGTATCGATGAGGTACTTGATCGCCTCTGCGATAAGTTAATAGGCCGCCATCCCCATGTATTCGGAGATGTGAAGGCCGAGACCTCGGTTGAGGTATTACGGAATTGGGAAGCCCTGAAGGCGGAAGAAAAGAAAAACCGCCAAGTGGCAAAAGGCCAGGATCAGAGTGAACCGCTGCCCGCCGGGCCTTCGTCGGTGCTGTCTGGAGTTTCATCCGGAATCCCTGCATTGCTCGAAGCCTACAAGCTCAGCTCGCGTGCCGCCCATGTAGGATTTGACTGGCCCGACATTTACGGCGTATTCGAAAAGCTGGAAGAAGAAACCGAGGAGTTGAAGAAGGACCTCAAAGAATTTCCCGCTCCCGGCCCCCGTCCTCATGGACGCGGCATCGCCGGCTCCGGCACTGCTCAAATCCCGGAGAACCTGCGTCAGCGACTGGAAAGCGAAATCGGAGACCTGTTATTCGTTGCCGTAAATTTGGCCCGCTATCTTTCCCTTGATTCCGAACTCGCGTTGAAAAAGACCAACCGTAAATTCCGGCATCGTTTCCAGTATGTAGAAGAAAAGTTACGCGCTCAGGGGCGGAAACCGGGGGAAGCTTCTCTGCAGGAGATGGAGGCGCTATGGCAGGAATCGAAACAGAAAAATCCGCCGGAGCGGCAAAAATAAAGAATGCCGACTGCTCAACCCATTCTGATCCGTAAATGCGTGGAGTTTGCCGAATTACAGGCCTGCATCGCCATACAGAAAGACGTTTGGCAGTTCGATGACGCTGACCTGGTTCCACTGCGCATGTTTGTAGTGGCCCAAAAGATCGGCGGGCAGGTGATAGGCGCCTTTAACGGCAAAGAGCTGGTTGGCTTTGTGTTCTCGATTCCCGGAACGCGCGCGGGCAAACCCTACCTGCACTCCCATATGATGGCCGTGCGCGAGCCATACCGCAACTCCGGGCTTGGGCAAAAGTTGAAACTGGCGCAGCGTGAAGATGCACTCGCCCGCAACTTCGACCTTATTGAATGGACCTTTGATCCCCTGGAGATCAAGAATTCATTCTTAAATATTGCAAAATTAGGCGCCATGACCCGGCGTTATAGCGTCAATCATTATGGGATGTCTTCTTCCCCTTTGCAGGGAGGGCTGCCTACCGATCGGCTGGTTGCCGAATGGTGGCTGCGTTCAAAACGGGTGACCGCTCTTTTGAACTCCGGAGCGCCCTCGCTCAAACCGGTCGTTACCATAGATGTGCCGGTGCAAGTCTACGAGTGGAAGTCTTCGGATCACACTCGCGACCAGGCCAAGCAAGTGCAATTACGAAATCGCGAGGCCTTTCTCAAAGCCTTTTCCGAAGGCTTGGCGGTTTTAGGATACGAACGAGATGCACAGGGCAACGGAAAATTTCTGCTGGGAAGGTGGGATGAACCCTGGTCGTACTCCCATGAAGATGGAACGCCATGATTAAAATCGAAGCGGTTACGCTGCGTGAAATCCGCATGCCGCTGGTGCACTTCTTTGAAACCAGCTTCGGCCGGACCTATCATCGCCGCATCCTGCTGGTTTGCATTCATTGCGATGGAATTGAGGCATGGGGAGAGTGCGTGGCCGGTGAAGCGCCACACTATTGCGAGGAATCCATTGATACCGCCTGGTATGCCATACGTGAGTATCTGGCGCCTGCTGTTCTAGGTAAATCTCTCGCTCATGGCCGCGATTGCGCGCCGCTGCTGGCTTCGGTGCGCGGTCACCGCATGGCCAAAGCCGCGGTCGAAAATGCGCTGTGGCACGCCGAATCCATACAGCAGGGAATTCCTCTCTGGAAGCTTCTCGGTGGCGTTCGCGCCGAGGTCCCGTGCGGGGTCTCCATTGGTATTCAGGATTCGGTCGAACAGTTGTTGGAAAAAATCCAAGCTGAACTCGCCGCCGGCTATCAGCGCATTAAGGTCAAGATTAAACCCGGCTGGGACATAAACGTCATCGAGCGCATTCGCGCGCGCTGGCCCAAAATCCTGTTAAGCTGCGATGCCAATTCGGCGTACACGCTGGAAGATGCTGACCATCTCTTGAAACTTGATCCTTTCAACCTGCTGATGATCGAACAACCCTTGTGGAATGATGACATCTATTTTCACGCTCGCCTGCAAAAGCGGCTGAAGACCTCGCTTTGCCTGGATGAGAGCATTCGTTCAGCACGCGATGCTCAAATGGCGGCCGAGCTTGGGGCTTGCAGGATCATTAATATCAAAGTAGGCCGCGTCGGGGGTTTCAGCGAAGCCATTGCTGTGCACAATGTCTGCCGGGCGGCGGGGATTCCCGTATGGTGCGGAGGAATGCTGGAATCCGGCATCGGACGCGCCCAGAACCTGGCGCTATCCACACTCGAGAATTTCACGTTGCCCGGCGATGTTTCCGCTTCCAAGCGCTATTGGAAAGAAGACATCATTGAGCCGGAAGTGCTGGTATCGCCCCAAGGTACAATTCGCGTTTCAAGTGAAGCCGGAATTGGCCACCGGATCAGGAAAGACTTGATTCAGCAACTCACCGTCAGGGAAGAAACTCTGAGCGCCGTCTCTGCCTAGAGCTATTTCACAGCCGCAGGCACATTGCTTTGGCCCTGCGCGAGTTGAGGATTCTGTTGCTTCAGCACATTGATGCCTTCTTCCAGGCTAAGATGCGGGGGCGCCGGATGAAAATCGCCAGTAACTTCTTTCTCGTCAATATTTAATTTCTTAAACAGAAGGATGCGGCCGGTAAACTTCATCTCCAACTTTGTTGTTTCCCATCGGCGAGGACTGATCTTAGATTGCTCCACTTCAAATTTTCCACCTTTGTCCAGGCGCCCGAAAATACCCCATCCGAAGGTGACTTCCTGCGTCAGGTGAGCATCAATCTTGACCAGACGCTTCTCAGCAGGATCAATGAGCATGGTGCCTTCCATGCCGCGATAAATCTGCGTCTCGCGGCTGGGAGGATTGAAATTTGGGTTTGGCTTAAACTGTAACCGCACCAACGCGCCATATTGAGGAGAGTCTTCTTTCCCATCATATTGAAAGATAAAAGCATCAGGCATGGCTTTCAGCATTTTGCTGGTGCGTTCTTCGTCTTCGAGTTGCTCCTTGCGGTGCTTGTTCCTGGTCTCTGGATCGGTCGCAAGTTTTTGCAGATGTATGTCTTCTTTCCGCATCTGGTCGGCAGGAAGCGGCTTACCATTCATCGCTACCAACCGGCCTACGGCGCCTTCATCGGTTTCCACATATTCCTTGGTTTGTTCGCTACCGGGAGAGAGCTTGCGAACCATATAAAAATACTTTTCGTTTCCAACTGTCTGCTTGAGTTCGTTATCAACGGCTTGGCGCACAAGATCGTTGGGCGATGAAGGTAAATGGAGATCCGAGCTTGGGGTTTGAGAGGTAGAGCTATCCTGTTGTTTGCCGTCACTGGCATTGGACGGCAAAGCCAGAAAAACGGCCACAAGAGCGATCGACAGGGCCGAAGGCGCCAGAATTCCTCTCCTGCGTTCGCAAGATGGCATAAGTCTTACTTAGTTAGATTGTTCCGGCAGCTTTTCCGTTGCACAGAAATAACAGGAAACTTGCGGTCTTCCGCGATAACAAAAAAGAGGAGAGGCTGGCGCTTGCCAGCCTCGAAGGAGGAGAAATATGAGGGTTATGAGAGCAAGGTCGGCCGTTCGGAAAGGCAGTCCCACTGGTAAGAAGTTGCGCACAACGACAAAAACCGTTGTTCCCCTGGTTTTCGGTCTCTATCGCCCGGCGCAACAATCCGATCAGGCCGACTTCTCTTGGATATTGCACGCATTTGGCCAAACTCAGGCGATGCCAGCATAACGTTAACTAAGTGATAAACACTGGAAATTGGAGTATTTGAGCCATCCAGATACAGGAATGCCAAGCTGCTCGGTAGACCTATGTACTCATTAGTTACCCTTGGGTTCCATCCCTGTGGTATTAGGTTCTCAGGCATTGGTTTAGAACGGCTTGAGCGCACTTGCGCAGCAACCTGCCTCGGAGAAAGGCTTTCTTCGCAGACGGGAAGGCAGTATAGTGTGCAGAACGCCATCCTGATCTCTGCTGTCTGAGCTGCCGAATTATTCTGCTTCGGGACATCCGATCAGCCTGCGCGAACAATGGGAGAGACTTATGTGGAAAGCGCGTCCTGACGAAAAATCACCTGGCTCAGCGGCCCCGGCCCCGAGCACGACCAACACCACGACCACCATGCCCACCACCACGGTAGTCAGCGCCGGCAATACAGCGGCGCCAACTGCGCCTGCTGCACCGCGTTCGAATTTTGCTCCACAGCGTCCGGGTGAAAATTTCCGCGCCGAGGTTGCGCACATTGGCAAATCGGTGCTGATCAAAGGCGAGCTTTCCGGAAGCGAAGACCTATATCTCGATGGAGAGGTTGAGGGCAGTGTTGATCTTAAGCAGCACAGCCTGACTGTGGGTCCGCATGGCCGCATCCGCGCTAACATTCGCGCGCGCGAGGTAATTGTGCACGGTAAAGTGGATGGCAACATAACGGGCGACGAAAAGGTGGAGCTCAAAAAATCAGCCGTGCTCACCGGTGATATCACCACTCAGCGCATCATGATCGAAGATGGAGCTTTCTTCAAAGGAGCTATCGACCTTCTAAAGGAAGGAAAATCCCAGTCAGGAGAGCACCGGCGTGAGCTGAGTTTTAACGCGGCCGCCGGATCGAATTCCTGATGCCGCAGTTCTTAAAGATGTTCCGCAGTTCAACCACGGCTGGAACGCCGGCGTTGGCCCCATCGCAAGAGCGTGTGCCGCGGCGCTCCACCGGGTTTCAGGAATTTACCAAGGTCCTTCAGGCCAGGGAAGGGCTTAACGTTCTGGATCTGGGACCAACCTCGCCCACGAATATTCACTATCTCACTTCACTCGGACACAAAATCTATAATGTGGATGTCCTGCTGTCTTCTATGGACCCGGCACTGCTGCGTCCCGGGGAGGATGGCGCCGCCATTGTGGATGTAGAACGCTTCTTCGCCGAGAACCTTGTTTTTCGCGGAGAGCAGTTCGATGCCGTGCTGCTGTGGAGCGTCGCCGACTATCTGCCCGAGTCCCTGGTGAAACCGTTGGTGGAGCGCATTCACAGCGTGATGCAGCCGGGCGGAATGTTACTGGGCTTCTTTCATACAAAGGACGCCGGTCCGCAGGCTCCCTATCATCGCTATCACATCGCCGGCGCCGATACCCTGGAGCTGCAGCAGGTGCCGCGCTTCCGCCTGCAGCGCGTCTTTAACAACCGGCACATTGAAAATCTCTTCCAGAACTTCAAGTCCCTGAAGTTCTTCCTCGCCCGCGATCATACTCGCGAAGTCCTGGTTGTGCGCTAGACCAGTCTGCACACGCCGGGGGGTAGTTGTGCCACACGGCTGTTGCTAACTTATCCCGAAACTCTTGTAGCCTTCAGCATGAACTGCGTCATTCCCGTGGTCTGGATAAGGCGGGTAAGCGGAACTCGTACAGGACGCGGCAATTCGATCATCCTTCGTATCCAGCGTGCGCGTTGAAAGGCAGGAAGAAGTTTGCTTTTGTACTGCCGGGCGTAGCTTTCAAGGGCAGCGTGCAAATCACACTCTTTGCTCATGAATGGAATCAAGGCTTCTCCTGCCAGCATGCCGCTGTGCAGCGCCAGCGTCATTCCATCGCCGACGAAGGGATCGATAAATCCGGCGGCGTCGCCCGCGTTGATCATGCCATCTTCCACCGGAAGCGGTTTTCTGAATAAAAGCGGAGAGGTTGTGACAGTCTCCATTACAGGTATCCAATCCTGGCTGCGCCGGTCAAGCTCAGGATGCAATCTACACACCTCGCCGAGCGATGTAGCCACCTCGGCACGCACCATGGCGCAGGCATTCACCCGATGCTGTCCAACGGGCTGCACGCCGCAATAGCCGCCATCAAAAAGGTAGAGATCGATCGCATGTGGAGCCATGTCTTCAGTGAAATGGGCTTTTAATCCGATCCATTTGTTAAAGGAACCGTTGGAGACATTAACTCTTCTCTGAGTGAAAACAGACCATCTTCCGGCGGCGTTAATAAGCGCCGCCGATTGTATGCTCGTTCGTTCAAGCTGAAGCCTGAAGGGACCGTTCCCTTCAGTTTTCAAGACCGGAACCTTTTCGCGGCAGTCAACCCCAAGCTTTCCTGCGCGCTGCCATAACGCAAGATCAAGGTCAAAGCGCGTGATACTGGCCGCCGCTGGCTGAATGGGCGAAGACAGAACCCGGCCATCTACCCGAATATTGGCATGACTGAGAGGCGGCACTTGATTGATCAGGAGCGAGATTTCCGCCGGCTGCAGAATCTTACCCAGTGCGGCGACACCTTCCGGGGAGACGAATTCTCCACAGACCTTGTGGCGCGGATATGAGCCGCGCTCCAGGATGAGGATTTTGGTTGCAGGCGCAGACTGCATGATTGTGATGGCGGCGGCGCATCCCGCCAGCCCTCCACCCACGATCGCCAGGTCGTATCCACTCATGCAGTTCACACTTAAGACTAACTCATTGTGCCCAGGCGATTGCGCCCATGCGAAAAAGATAATGCCGGCTGATTTCAACGCGAACTGCCCGGCTTCTTCTTAACAGGCTCTGCAACTCTTCGGGAGTATACGAGCGCCTTACCGATGCCGGGGCGTCGTGCCGGGTAAGCCGGCTGCGAAAGAGAGGGAAGCCTGCGTAGACCAGAGCTAAATGCATCCGGTGGCGGCGCAGGTCGTTCATGAGCACAGCTTTGCGCGCGACCCGCAAGGCCTCATTCACAAATAGGAGAATCTCATCGGGCTCCAGATGGTGCAGAAATGCCGAGCAAGCCACCAGGTCGAAACTCTTGTCGGCAAAGGGCAGCGCCAGCGCATCGCCGGCAACTGCCCTGAATTTACCATTGAGATGTGAGGGGTTTTTGTCGAGCAGCGTGACGGCCAGCTTGATCCCTTTTTGCTTCAGGCTTTCGCAGGCAGTAGAAGCGACGTCCCCAGAGGCTCCGGCTACGTCGAGGAACGAAAATTCCTTTTGACCAGTCCGGGCAGCTACGGTTCGGATCAAGTCTATGCTCGTGCCGCTACCGCCAAAGCAGCGATTGATGAGCCGCAAATCCGCCAGGGAAGACGCAATTTCGCCGGGATTGCCAGCATCGCTGTCGAGCAGTTCGGCGGTGACGGTGCGCTTCATTGTCCCTGAAACACTTTATCATTCACAATAATGAAACCGCCGAGGCGCAGAGACGCGGAGTAAAAACATTAGGTTGCACCACGTAGGCCTGAGATGGTGCCTTGATGGTGCCTTGATCTCAAGAAGAAGCTTTAACCAGCCGTGGGAGTAAGCCGAGGAAAGTGCTTTATGGCGAATTTTTCCTCCGCGTCTCCGCGTCTCCGCGCCTCCGCGGTGAATAAGGCTTCTTATACTTCGGCCAGCTCTTCTTCCAGCAACTGCTTGTTATACAGGTCGGTGTAGTAACCGTTGCGGGCTACCAATTCATCGTGCGTCCCTGATTCGACGATGCAGCCATCGTGCAGGACCGCGATGCGGTCAGCGTTGCGCACAGTGGAAACGCGGTGAGAAATGAAGATGGTTGTGCGGCCCTGCATCACCTCGCGCAAATGGCCGAGGATTTTTTCTTCTGTTTGGGTATCAACACTGGAGAGCGCGTCATCCAGGATCAGAATTCGCGGATCGCGCAGGATGGCGCGGGCAATGGCGGTGCGCTGTTTCTGTCCCCCGGAGAGCGTGATGCCGCGCTCGCCCACCATGGTGGAATACTTTTCCGGAAACCCTTCGATTTCGCCCGCGATATTGGCTGCGGTGGCGGCTTCATGAATGGCGGCGTCAGTGGCCTCTTCTTTGCCCAAGGCTATGTTTTCGCGGATGCTGTCGCTGAACAGGAACGTCTCTTGCGGCACGAAGCCAATACTGCGGCGCAGGTCTGCCAGAGGAAACTCGCGAATCGGGCGGCCATCAATCAAGACCATCCCCGGGGCAGCGTCGTAAATGCGCGGAATCAAATTGACCAGAGTTGATTTTCCAGATCCGGTTGGGCCAACCACCGCCAGGCTGGTTCCCGCCGGGACCTTCAGATCAACGTTCTTGAGAATGGGCACACCGTTGTAGCTGAAGTTGAGCCCGCGAAATTCAATTTCGCCAGCAATGGCCTCACCGGTTTTATCGTGGAAAGCAAGGCTATCGGTGATCTCGGGCTTTTCCGCAAAGATTTCGTTGATGCGCCCCATGGACGCGGTGCCACGCTGAAATATATTCAAGACCCAACCCAGGGCGATGATCGGCCAGGTGAGCTGCACCATGTAGGTATTGAAGGCGACAAAATCACCCACGGTCATATGCCGCAGCAGCACTTCGCGTCCACCGAGCCACAACACCAACACGATAGCCAGGCCCAGCAGAAGCTCCAAAGTCGGCCACAACATTCCCATCAGACGTACCAGCAACAGGCTGCGCCGGATGTATTCCTGGTTGGCTCCTTCGAAGGCTTCGATCTCAGCCTTTTCCTGCACGTAAGCCCGCAACACGCGGACTCCGGAAAAATTCTCTTGCGCCCGCGCAGAAATATCGGAAAACATCGCCTGGATGCGCTCAAAGCGCTCATGAATGCGCCGTCCGAAATACTGCACGATGATGCTGACCAGGGGAAGCGGCAGGAAGGCCCAGGTGGTGAGCCTGGGGCTGATGTGCCACATGAAGACCAGGGCAGCGGCGGTGAACACAATGGTGTTGGCGGAATACATGATGGCCGGCCCCAGCAGCATGCGTACCGCATTCAGGTCGTTGGTGGCGCGGGCCATGATGTCGCCAGTCCGCGTGCGCTGGTAGTAGGAGTAGGAGAGCCCTTCCAGGTGGCGGAACATGTCATTGCGCAGATCGAACTCGATCTCGCGCGAGATGCCAATCAGCTTCCAGCGGGTGAGGAATTGAAAAATCCCTTTGGCTAGCGCAACACCAATGAGTTGCACTGAGGCGATGGCGAGCGCATAAACGATGATCTTGGCATTTGCATGATCCGAGGCATTTCGGATGCTCAGCGAGACCGGAAGCTGTATAAGCAGATCGTGAACATGGCTCCCTGCGGTCAACTCGTCGATGGCGCGCTTAATGAGCAGAGGAAAAATAACCCAGATGCCGTTTGTAAGCAGGACGAAAAGTGTACCGAAGGCAAATCCCCAACGGTATCTCCAGAAATACGGCTTTAAGGTTCCCAGGTTCTTGAACATTGCTGATTAGACGATTCTAGCAATTTATGCGCTGCAAAAATTAGCAGACTAAAACTTGTTTGTCATCCTTTCCGCAAAAATAGCCTCCATCGAAGTTCACTTACCCCCCTCCCCTTGCTCAGCAAGGGTCTGTGCATTAACTCATTCGTGTTCAATAACATGCGCGCCCAGAACGCGGTGCTGAAGTAATGCTGAACTGGTGTCATGCGGCTTTTGCCTAACCCTTTCAGAAAACTATTGCGAGATAACGCTCAGTCCTCGACCCGAGGCAGAGCCCAAAGAAAATGATGGGTTAGAATTCGGCAAAATACAAGGTTTTGATACCACTCTGTGCATTTATTCTTCAACTCCCAGTGGTCATAACGTGGATACAATAGAGCTATGCAGCGCGTGTACATGGACAACAATGCTACCTCGCCTCTATTACCAGAGGCGCTGGAGGCCATGCGTCCGTATCTGGGCGAGCGCTTTGGCAATGCTTCTTCTATCCATCATCATGGGCAGCAGACCCGGGCGGCGGTCGAGCGCGCGCGGGAGAGCGTTGCCCGCTTGCTGAACTGCCGTGCAGCCGAGATTGTCTTCACCAGCGGCGGCACCGAGGCCGATAACCTCGCGGTTTTTGGCATGGTCCGCGCTGGCGATCACGTGGTTACTTCCATGATCGAGCACCATGCCGTGCTCAACTCATGCCATCGCCTGGAAAAGATGGGATGCACGGTCACCTACGTTCCCGTGGATGGCCGCGGCCTGGTTGATCCGGAAGACGTAAGGCGTGCGCTTCAGCCGAAGACCCGGCTGATCTCCATCATGATGGCGAACAACGAGACGGGAGTGCTGCAGCCTGTGGACGCCATCGGCCAAATCGCTGCCGAGGCCGATATTTATTTTCATACCGACGCCGTACAGGCGGCAGGGAAGTGCGTGATTGATGTAAGCAAGATTGGCTGCGACCTGCTTTCCATCTCCGGGCATAAGATGCATGCGCCGCAAGGGACCGGGGTGTTGTATGTCCGCAAGGGAACATTGATTGATCCGCTGTTCTACGGCGGCAACCACGAGCGCCAGCGCCGCGCGGGAACCGAAAACGTGCCCGGGATCGTGGCTTTAGGCAAGGCAGCCGAGATTGCCGTTGCAGCTTTCGAAAATGGAGAAGTCACACGCCTGGGAGCTTTGCGCGACCGCTTGCAGCAGGGAATCTTGAGCGCGGTAGATGAAACCGGCGTGAATGGCGAGGGCGCTCCGCGCGTCCCGACAACGACGAATATTCATTTTGACCACATCGAGGGCGAAGCATTAATCATTGCCCTCGATCTGAAAGGCCTGGCGGTTTCAACCGGCGCCGCGTGCTCCTCCGGGGCGCTTGAGCCATCCCACGTTCTAATGGCCATGGGATTGGCCCCCGAACGCGCCCGCGCCAGCCTGCGCTTCAGCCTGGGCAAACTCAATACTGCGGAAGATGTTGATTTTGCTCTTTCGATTATTCCAGCGACTGTGGCCAGGTTGCGTGAGTTGTCGCCAGTGTATAAGAAGCACTTAGCACTTGGCACTTAGCATTTAGCCAGTTAAGAAGCATTTAGTCCTCAGCATTCAGCCAAATAACCAAATAAGAAGCATTCAGATCAGATCTGATTTTTACTACTGTAATGCCTATTAACTATTTACTTATTATCCTTATTGGCAACACAGCATACTGAGAGCTCATCCCTTTGGAACGGGAGGTGAGTCTCATGTCGCTTCCGTCGCGAGCGCATAGATGCCTTGGGCCCTTCATTGTCGTTCTGGTTTTTATCTGGGTCCTCTTTTTAATCGGGTGTGGAACAAGTAGTAGTGGCAAGCCATCTATAGGCGGTCCTTCGGCTGCGCCGCCCTCGTCTGGCGGTTCGGGAGGTGGTGGTGGTGGCGGCGGTGGCGGTGGCGGCACTGCGACTCCTCAGTTTATTTATTTCGGTGGGGCAGATACTTCGATTTCAGGCATACGAATCCAATCCGGCACAGTTTCATTGGTTCCCGGTTCGCCTTTTACGGTAGGCAGCGGGACAGGGTTCGATATGGTGGCTGCGGGCGACATTATCTTCACCGATGGATCGAGTTCACCGCCGCTTCAGAGCTGGCGAGTTGATCCGCAAACCGGCACACTGGCTCAGATCTCCTCCAGTTCGCAAACGGCTGGCCAACTCACCGTCGATCCGTCTTCCGAATTCCTTTACGGGGTGCAGTTTGGGACCAATATCTATGGATACTCGATCGATCATGGGAATGGGAAGCTTACGCTTCTATCCGGCTCCCCGTTCCAGGATTCGCATGAGATCGCCAGGCCCCAAATCTCACCGGACGGAAATTGGATGTGCGGAGCAGGTTTTGTCGGGCCTGGAGTACCCGGCGACATTTCCTGCGCACACCGAGACCCTACAACCGGCGCGATTTTAACCGGCGCCGGCAATCAAGTGTCTGGATTTGCAGGCACGGCCAGCGGTGGCGCTCCATTTGTTGCAGGCGGCTATCTGCTGGCCAACACACTGAGCCCAGCCGGGATCGGTGTGTTTCAAGTGACATCTACAAGAATTCAGCAGGTGAATAACTATCCAGGAGCGCATGGCGGGATAGCGGTTGACCAGACCGGCACACACGTTGCGGTCAGCAGCGATGACTTGACCGTTACGCTGTTCAGCTTCACCCCTACTGGCGCTACTTTGACGCAAATCGCGCAAACAGCTCTGAAGCAGGCGCCCGCAGGCATGAGCTTCAGCTGTGACGGCAACTATCTCGCGGTTGCCCACACCGACAATGCCGTCTCTGCTTATTCCGTATCCTCTGGCGGATTACAGGAAATAAGCGGCTCGCCAATGCCGGTTGCGAAAGGCCCGTCTCAGGCGGTGGCGGCGTGCTCTGCAGGGCACTAAGCGGAATTAAGAGGCCCGTCAGAAAGTTATCACTTAGCATTTAGCCAATTGAGAGTTTCGCTTGTCATCCAAATAATCTTCAATTAACAGTTAGAATAGAATTTGGCATCGTGAAGCCTCTCTGATGGCTCAATGCCAAGTGCTAATTACTAAATGCTGTCTTCAAAGACAATCGCCGTAGCCATGTCGGGCGGTGTGGATTCTTCCACCGTTGCGGCCATGCTGCGTGCTGAGGGGCACAACGTCGTTGGGCTGACCATGCAGCTGTGGAACCAGCGGCGGCTGGCCGGGCACGAGGGCATGCCTGAGCAGGTTCGGGGACGCTGCTGTTCGATTGACGATGTTTACGAT
>DASREY010000181.1:0-26585 GCA_035651775.1 Terriglobales bacterium | reverse complement strand
AAACCATTCTGCGCACCCAAGGCGTCGATCTTAAGCAGAAATTCTGGATCATCAAAGCCGATGGCGGGGAGGTTTGCAAAGACAGTTTTGACCTGGGTTCGCTGCCCCAATACATCGACGGAGAATATGTTCTTGATGACGGCCGTCATGTGCGTCTGGAAGCCACGACGGTCAGTGGATTGCCGCAGGGAATCGATCCTTTCATTTTGGCGCCGCAGGCGGGTCGTCCGCTGATGCTCATTTGGAAAGGGCACCCGTATCTTTACGTCGGAATGAATTACGAAGAGCTGAAGTTCGCCGATGGCCAGCGCGAATTCTCAGTTACAAAGCTGAAATTTTTGGACCCCTTTGTCTCCGATCCGGCAAAACAGGTGGTGTATTTCGACCGCGAAAAAGACGACCTGGCCGACATTACCGGCATGATGGACGTGATTGCCGCACCAGTGGAAGGCACGGACTGGCTGCATCCGGAAAAAGAGCTGGATCATCCGACCGAAGTCTATTTTCCGAAATAAAATAGCACTCAACAGAAAGCTCTTAGCTTTTAGTTTTTAGCTTTTAGCTTTTAGCTTGTTGTCGTCATCGTGGGCCTCTTCACTACAAAGCAAGAAGCAAATAGGTCATTTCAATTTCTGAATTTTCTAATATTTCAATGAATCAATGGCCCAATCAGGCAAATGACCCAGCCTCTGTGCCTCTGCGACAGCTAAGAGCTAATGGCTAAGAGCTAAGAGCTACTTCCCTATACAAAAACTGCTGAAGATCAGATTTAGAATGTCGTCGGTCGTTGTGGCCCCGGTGATGGCATCCAGCGGTCGCAGCGCATTGTAGAGATCGAGCAGAATCATCTCGTGGGGAATTGAATTGCCCACTGCGCCAGCGGCGGTATCGAGGGCAGAGAGGGAATCACGCACCAGGCCCTGATGGCGAACGTTGGTCAACATGCCGCTTTCCTGCTGTGCGCCATGCTTGCCCGCAATTTGTTTCAGGATGTCTTCACGCAATTCGGCAATGCCTTCGCCAGTCAGGGCTGAGGTGTGCAATACCAGATGGGTGGCGCCGGGTGTGTCGTTCAGATGGGAAGCTTTTACCAAATCTGACTTGTTACACACGAAAATGACGGCACGATCTTTCAGGCGACCGTCGAGAATAGTATCTTTGTCAGGATGCGGCGCTTGGGGATGTTGATTGCTGGCATCCAGAACCACGAGCACCAAATCTGCTTCTGCCAGGGCCTCATAGGACTTTTGAATGCCAATGCTCTCCGCCTCGTCGGCAGCGGTGCGGATTCCGGCGGTATCAACCAGGCGCACGGGAATGCCGCCAATGGCAACGGTTTCGCTCACCAGGTCGCGCGTGGTGCCGGGCATGGCGGTTACAATGGCGCGCTCCCGTTCGACCAGCCGGTTAAAGAGGCTCGATTTGCCGACATTCGGGCGGCCTACAATAGCCAGGGTCAGACCTTCATGAACGATCTTGCCGTAGGCAAACGATTGCGCCAATTCTTCGAGCGGAGTGCGCACGGCGGCGATGCGCGCGAGAATTTCTTTTCCCGGTAAAACCGAAACGTCATCCTCGGCAAAGTCCACCCCGGCTTCCAGCACGGCAATTAAATCCACTAGTTTTTGTTTGATCGGCTGGAGCCGTTTGGAGAGAGCGCCCTCAAGCTGCTGGGCCGCTACTTTTGCCTGAAACAAAGTCTGGGATTCAATCAGGTCGCGGACGGCCTCGGCCTGGGTGAGATCAAGACGCCCGTTCAGGAAGGCGCGCATGGTAAATTCACCCGGCTCCGCCATCCGCGCGCCGCGCTGAAGCGCGATGGCGACAATATGCTGCAAGACCACAGGGGCCCCATGAGCGGAAATTTCAACAATGTCATCGGCCGTGTAGGAGTGCGGCTTGGCAAAATACGTGGCCACAACTTCGTCAATGCGCTCGCCGTTCGCCGGGTCAACCAGCTCGCCGAACAAGGCGCGTCCGGGCGCAAGCTCTTGACGCAGGCATAGCATGGGGGCCGCGATGGCGCGCGCATCGGGTCCCGCCAGCCGCACCACTCCAATGCCGCCGCGTCCCGGTGGTGTGGCGACGGCGACGATGGTATCGTCGAGGTTCACGGCTTTGATTGTAAAGGGTGAGCCGGAAGCAGGCGTGTACAGTACAAACGAAAGGCGCCCCGAATGCCGCGAAGCGGACCTTTAGGGCAATGAAGAAGCTGTGAGAATTACTTCGTCATCGAAGAGTACACGACGATTCCTGCCACGGCGATCACCAGGATCAGCAACCCGAACCGGCGCATGAACGGGATAGGCGAGGTATTCACCAGATTACGTGCATTTTCTGAAGAAATCTCGCGTCCGCGGCTGCAGATGCCGCACATCTCCAGAAATTTTTGTGAGGTGACCATGCCGAACAGATACCAGATGTGAAAATAGCGATAAGTGACGACATTCTTGAATGGCCGCTCGGTTCCGCAGGTCGGGCAAGGACGCATGCCGAGATTGCCCAATTCATGCACAGCTCCGCGCGTGCCAAAAATAATCATAGTGAATGTTTTTACGAAAAATGATTTTACCTCGACTCGGCATTGTCGCCAACCGCTTTTACCGTATTTTCACAATTGCCCTGCGGGCACCCAAATGCTTCGATTTGAGGTGCAGCGCTCTCGCAAATGGCTGGCATGACTCGATGCCCGCATTTACACACCTTCAATGCTGTAGCTAGACCTTGGTTCCGCGATGGTTATCTGTGGAAGTTCCGTTGGCTTTGTGCAGGCGGGCGAAGTGCGCCTGCATCTCTTCGTACACTCTATCCACTTTATTGTGGAGCTGCGCTATTTCCAGCTCAGCTTTCAGGTTTACTTCATAATCCAGGTCACCTTTCAGTCGGTCTTTAGCGGCTTGGCGGTTTTGCGACATCATGATCACCGGCGCCTGCAGCGCCGCCAGCATGGAAAGAAACAAATTCAGCAGAATAAACGGATATGGATCAAACGTCGCCTTCTCCGGCGGCAGCCCGTGTTGAGCTCCGCGTGCAGTCAGGTAAACGTTTAATCCCACCCAAGCCAGAAGTACGACGCCGAAGGTGATAATGAACGTCCATGATCCACCGAAAGAAGCTACGCGGTCGGCAATGCGCTGGCCCAGGGTAAGGCGTTCTTCCTCTTCCTGGTTCAGGTTGCGGGAAACATGGGTGCGCAACAGCTCATCGGTAGAGCGCAGGCGGCGGCCCATGACGGCCAGCAGGTCCATGGCGGCATGCGGATGCCGGGTGATCAGGTCGAGCAAATCTCCACGATCCATGACCAGGGTTTCGGTTTCATCGGTGGCCACGGCGTTTGCCGTGCGCGGGCCGCCATCGAGCAGGGAAATTTCGCCGAACACGTCTCCGCTCAGGTTTTCAGAAAGAATGATGGTTTCGCCCATACAGTCTTCTACGTAGACCTGCACACTGCCACGGCGGACAATAAATAGCGCCTCGCCGGCATCCCCGTAAGCGAAAACCATTTCACCCTTGTCGAAGGTGCGCACGTCGAGCAATTCGGCAAGCGTCTTGCGCTCCTCATCGTCGAGCAGTTGAAATAAAGGCACCTCCGCCAGGAGGGCCAGATCAGCAGCCATAGATGAACCTCACCGATCATCATGCCAACTTCTGTGGCACAGTTCAATCGCGAAATCGACGGAGTACTTCAGAGGTCTGCATCTGACCATGCGGATGCGTGCGTTTCTCCGGTGGAAGCCATGGGGAATTCTCATCGTCATCGGAGATCCTTCGCGATGGGGCTGAGGATGACACTCTGAGACAGGCTCTAGGCAGCCCGCCTGCTTTGCGCCCGCTCCACCATTTCCATGGCGCTGTTCACGCCCTCGCGCGCCAGTATTTTGAAATCAATATTGCGGACTTTCTGGTAGTTAACAAAGAACGCTTCGATTTGCCGAAGGACGGTCTCATCCAGGTCCGACAGTTCTTCCACCTGGCCATAGATCAGCGACTGCACAGCGACCGCGATCAGCCGGTCATTGCGGCTTTGCTTTCCATCCTGGGTTTGCTCGGCTTTAATCACGCCCAGCACGCGGCAATCGAGTTCGCAGCCGGGGAAGGTCGGCTCGTCGGTCAGCACCAGCACATCGAGGGGATCTCCATCCTGCGCCAGGGTTCCGGGAATAAATCCGAACTCATACGGGAAAACCATGCCTTCGGGCATCACCTTCGAGAGCTTGAGCCTTCCAGTTTTTTGTTCATACTTATATTTGTTCCTGCACGCGCGGGGTGTTTCCACAATTATCCGCAGGGTACGGCCCTGGTTGGGATCAGACGAAGCTGCGGTGCGGTTTTCAGATTGTTTTTTCATTGTTATGCCACCAAAGCAGATGTAGCGGAGATAACCGCCGGCTTCAGGTGCGCACTCATTGTCCGTTGCGCGCGCCTGTGCCGCTTGTCATCAGGTTCCTCCAGGTACTCCTGCCGCATACGGTTCGCCAGTAATAAGCCATGATTGAATTTGGCTTTGGCAATCGAGCGGACCAACTTCAACACCTCGCACCCCGGACCATGATCCAAGACCTGTTCGGCGATTCGGCCCAGTTCCTGCCAGTCGTGCCACTCGCCGATGGTGTCTTTAACCTCGCCCAGAATTTTCACAAAGCCGGCGTCAGCGTTTTCCGCCAACTGCAGCACGTAACGCAGCTTCTTGACCTTCAAGCGGTAAGGATGCAAATTGCGGGCATCCAGGCGCGGCCATTGCGCCAGCTCGCCGGAAAGTTCAAGCGCAAGCACCGCTGCATCGGCCGACCATTCACTGGATTGACCTGACCCATTGCCCGGTTTCTTTGCCTGATCAAACACTTTCCCGATCGATCTCGCAGAGCGTTTCAGGCGGCCCCGGATGGACGGACCACCCTGGCGAACCTGGGTGCTAAGCTTGCGAGAGAGTTGGTCACGCTCGGTCCCCAAGTGCTCGAGCAAGGCTACGAGGCATTCCGCCTCACCATCTGGTTGAAGTTTAGTCGCTAAACCGGTCAGCACATCCATGTCGCGTACTTTACCGGCTCTGCGGCGGATGGGCTTCACTTCCTTCAGCAGCTTCTGCTCGTTCCGCTTCGTGTCTAGCCTTAGAGCCCGCAACATGGCCTCTATACGCCGCGTACGCGTGCGCAGGTTATGAACCATCTCCAGAGAGGGGTTCCGCGGAAAGGCTTTTAACATTTTTCGCAGCTTACGCAGAGGCTTCTGCAGATTGTCAGGATTGAGTGCCATTTATGAATTGGATGTGGCCCCGGGCGACAGGGTTGAAAGGCGTCCCCAAAAATGGAACTCAGCGTCCAATCAGGTTTCGAGCACAGGATAGAATTGTTGAAAGCATGTCCCTCTCTTTTCAAATTGAAGCTACCTGCGGCGAGGCGCGCGCCGGTAGGATCATTACTCCTCACGGTGAGATAGAGACCCCGGTTTTCATGCCGTGCGGCACACTGGGCTCGGTCAAAGGAGTGCCGCAGGAAATTCTGGAAGAGCTGGGTGTCAAAATTCTTCTAGGCAACACTTATCATCTTTATCTCCGTCCAGGAGCGGCGCAGGTGCGACAGCTCGGCGGATTGCACAGTTTCATGTCGTGGAAACGCGCCCTGCTGACCGATTCCGGCGGATTCCAGGTCTTCAGCTTAAGCCAGCTAAGAAAGGTGAGTGAACAGGGGGTACAGTTCCGCTCTCACCTGGATGGCTCGAGCCATATGTTTACTCCCGAGAGCACGATGGAGGCGCAAGTCTCCCTCGGCGCCGACATTATTATGGCATTCGACGAATGCACGGAATTTCCAGCGGAGCGCAGACGGGCGCAGCAATCTATGGAACTCACGTTGCGCTGGGCGGAGCGGAGCAAGCGACATTTTGAGGCCCACAAGCATGAGGTTCCGTGGGATCTTTCTCAAACGCGAGTGCTGAGCGCGTGTGGACAGGATTCCCACACGACAGCCGGCGAGGACGGCGGCGCTGCGGCTCGAAACGCGAAACTTAAAACTCAAAACTCGACTGAGAACCGGGAACTGAGAACCGAGAACTTGGCAAAGATAGCCGGGAACTGCACACAAGCTTTATTCGGCATTGTTCAAGGAGGCATGTTCCCCGATCTGCGGAAAGAGGCAGCCGAGCGCACCGTGGCCATGGATTTCCCGGGCTACGCCATCGGTGGCCTGAGTGTAGGCGAGCCGCGGGCGCTGACGGAAGAGGTGCTGCATTCTACTCTTCCTTGCCTGCCCGTAGAAAAGCCTCGCTATGTGATGGGGGTAGGTACTCCTGAGGAGATAGTCCGCTACGCCCTGATGGGGGTAGACATGATGGATTGCGTGCTGCCCACCCGCGCCGCCCGCCATGGATTGCTTTATACCTCCGAAGGCAAGGTCAGCATCAAAAATGCGCGTTATGCGCAGGACCAGTCACCCCTTGACCCCAATTGCGGATGCCGGGTTTGTGCCCGCTATACACGCGCCTACCTGCGTCATCTCTATGCCAATGGAGAGGTGCTGGCCATGACCCTCAACAGCATTCATAATCTGGCCTTCTACCTTGACACCATGCGCCGGGTGCGGCATTCTATATTACTTGGGGATATCTCAGTGCTCCACTCTGCTCTCCAGTCTCGAGCCTGAACTCCTCCCTGGAAGGCGTCCTTAACTCCGTTCGAGAACCCTCAAAAGGTATTCCCCCGAGTTGGAGACGTGTGCTGTGTGCAGGTGAGAGCAAAGTGGGTTCCCTGATTGAAGGCAGGCGGAATGAAATCAACGGGAGAATTGAAAAAAGCAATTAGCACTTAGCATTTAGCCAATACGGGTCTACGCAGAACCCAGATTGGCTAAATGCTAAGTGCTAATTGCTAAATGCTGCTTTAAATAAATGAAAATCATGCACATGATCGCAATGTTACAGGCCCAGGGAGGCGGTGCGGGTATTTACACCTTTCTTCCTGTGGTCGCCATGCTGGTGTTCGCTTACCTGATCCTGATCCTTCCGCAGCAGCGGCGTCAGAAAAAATGGCAGGCCATGCTCGATGGTCTGAAGACCGGCGACAAGGTCATCACCAGCGGTGGGCTGCGGGGCACAGTGATCGCCTTGAAAGATGATGCCGTACATCTGCGCGTGCCTCCGGACAACCTGCGACTTGAGGTTTCCAAAGGCTCGGTGGTTTCGCTGGCGACGGCGGAAGACAGTGAGAAGAAGTAGATTTTAATTTTTAAGACGGTAACGACATGCAAAAGAATTTATTAGGCAAGACAGCTTTCATTATCGCGATTCTGGTAATTTTTGTTTACGGAATCTTTGGAATTCCGCAGAAGTGGAATGGCGAGGGGTTGAAGGAGGCGCTTTTACAGCGCATCCATCTCGGCCTCGACCTGAAAGGCGGCACCCACCTGATCCTTCAGGTGCAGGTGAACGACGCGGTGAACGCCGATTCTGATATCGCCATCGAGCGTCTCAAAGACCTGCTCAGCAAAAACAAGATTTCTTATGGCGACATCTATAAGCCCGACCCGGCCAGCCATCCCGAGCAGATCGTAATCAAAGGCGTCCCTCCCGATGCCATCGGCAGCCTTCGCAACAATGTTCTGGATACCGCCGCCTACCAGCAGCAATATGACGTCAGCTCCGGCCCCGATAACAGTTATGTGCTCAGCCTGAAGCCTGCCCGCGCCGATGAAATCAGACAACAGGCGGTCACCCAGGCCATTGAGACTATTCGCCAGCGTATTGATGCGCTGGGCGTGAGCGAGCCGCTGATCGAAGAACACGGCTTGGGCAATTACCAGATTCTGATCCAGCTTCCGGGCGTAGATCCGGACCGCGCCATCGGCATTATTTCTTCGACGGCCATGCTGGAGGTTCGTGGCGCGGTTGACCAGCGGGTTTACGGCTCGGAGCGGGAAGCTTTGGATGCGCACCAGGGAATGCTTCCGCCCAACGCAGTTTTGATGCACGGCAGCAGCATAGGTTCGCGCGACACGGGGCCCAAAGATGAGGTCTATGTATTAAACCGCAGTTCGGTGGTTACCGGACGCGATATTCGCGACGCCGAGCCCACCACCAAAGGCGACACCGGAGCGCCCATCGTAAGCTTTTCTCTCTATAGTGACGGAGGCAACCGCTTTGGCGACTTTACCCGCGCTCATGTTGGCGACTATCTGGCCATCGTGCTCGATAATAGGGTGGTCGAGTTTGCCACCATTAAGCAGGAAATTGACGACCAAGGAATCATCGAGGGCGGCTTCACTCAGCAAAGCGCCAAAGATTTAAGCATTAAGCTTAAGTCCGGAGCGCTGCCCGCGGGAATCAAGATTCTGGAAGAGAGCAGCGTTGGTCCCTCGCTGGGCATAGATTCGATCCGCCAGGGTGTGACCGCAGCGATTGTCGGCATGGTTGTGGTGATGCTCTTCATGCTCTTCTATTACCGGTTTGCCGGAATTAATGCCGACTTGGCCCTGATTCTGAACCTGGTTATTTTGCTTGGATTCCTGGGTTTCAGCGGCGCAACCCTGACCTTGCCGGGCATCGCCGGCGTTATTCTGACCATTGGTATGGGCGTTGATTCCAACGTGCTCATCTTCGAGCGCATTCGTGAAGAGTTGCGTAACGGTAAAAGTCCCGGGGCGGCGGTTGATCAGGGCTTCGGCAAGGCCTGGATTACGATCATCGATACGCACGTGACCACGATCGTTTCCGCCTTCATCCTGATCATTTTCGGCACAGGCCCGGTGCGCGGATTTGCCATCACGCTGATCTGCGGTCTGCTGGCCAACCTTTTCACCGCCGTGTTTGTCTCGCGGGTGATTTTTGATGCCGTCTTGCAGCGTAAGCAGCGGACCCAGGAATTGAGTATTTAGATAAGGATTAACAAGTGGAATTTTTTAAGAATACGAACATCGATTTTCTCGGCAAGAAATGGTACTTTTTGGCCTTCTCGCTGGTCTTCAGCGTTGCCGGCCTCCTTTCCATCTTCTTTTGGCATGGCGTCCCTCGTGGGGTGGAATTTGAAGGTGGAACCCTGGTTGACGTCAAATTTGCCAGCACGCCCAACTTTGATGCCCTGCGCAGCGAACTGGACCGCGCCGGGCTGCACAAGCCGAAGCTTCAGCCGCTTGGCGCCGCTACCAACAACGAAGTCCTGATTGCCCTGGAGCAGAAAGAGACCAGTGAAGCCTCTCTCGATCAAGGTAAGAACCAGATCATCAAGGCGCTGAGCTCGAGTGCACCGGAAGGGAAGCAGGACCTCAACAACTCCAACGTGCAGGCTATCCAAGACGCTCTTGTGCAGCGTGACCCCCTGCATGTCGGAGTGAACGTCGGCGGGCGCTACCAGGTTGAGGCGCAAAAAATTGTGGATTACCGCGATAAGGTCAAAGGCGGCGTACTTGGCAGTTTCGACGAACTCAAGAAAGCGACCTCCCCTGAGGTCGTGAGCGCTTTGCAAAATGACTTCTACCTCTCGAATTTTGGGGTGCGCAGCGTGCAGATTGTGGGGCCGCAAGTGGGCGCCCAGCTTCGCAAACAGGCAATATTGGCTATCCTCTATTCCCTGGCAGGCATGCTGGTGTATCTGTGGTTCCGCTTCGAGATGATTTACGGTGTGGCCGCGGTGGTGGCCGTCTTTCATGACACTCTGATTACCATCGGAGCTTTCTCCTTGACGAATCAAGAGATAAGCCTTACGGTTATTGCCGCCATCCTAACGCTGGTCGGCTACTCCATGAACGACACGATTGTGGTCTTTGACCGCATTCGGGAGAACGTGAAGCTGCTGCGGCGTGAGAGCCTGGCAGAGATTGTTAACAAAAGCATCAATCAGACCCTGAGCCGGACCATTCTGACTTCAGGGCTGACGTTCCTCACAGTGCTGTCGCTATATCTGTTTGGAGGCGAAGTACTTAAAGGATTCTCGTTTGCGCTGGTGATAGGCATTCTGATCGGAACCTACTCCTCGATCGCAATTGCCGCACCCATGCTGGTGGCTTATCAGGAGTGGCGCAGCAGCCGCTCCGACCGGCGTCCTGCTCCCGTGGCCATTGATTCGGCCCGCAAAGAGAAGGTCAGGGTCAAGGCGTAATTTGCACCATTTTAGTGCAATTAATCTTAGAAAATTTTCGCCACAAAAGTGGGAACTTTATAGGGTATGTCCGGTGTCTAAAGGTAATGGTGAAAACTAAATAAACAGACAGAAGCTCTGTTGACCCATTTTCGGGAGATGAAGTTATGTTTGAGGATAGCCTGATTGAATCGTCGGGCAGAATAAAGACGAGGCGTGGTTTGACAACAACCATCGCCACCAGTCTGCTGATCATAGTGATTGGAATCTTTTGTCTGGTTCCGCTGCTTTATCCAGAAGTGCTGCCCAAGACGCTGATTACAACGTTTCTGGTGGCTCCGCCGCCACCCCCGCCGCCACCTCCGCCGGTAGCGGTCGTGAAAGTAGCAAAAATCGAGACCGAGCTCGAGAATGGCGCTCTGCGCACCCCCACTAAAATTCCAGAGAAAATCAAGATTGTGAAAGAAGAAGAGGCGCCGCCCGCCGCCACGGCCGGCATCCCCGGTGGCGTTGCTGGTGGAGTACCGGGCGGAAGCATGGGCGGCGTTATCGGCAGCCTGCTGGGTGGCACTGGGAGCGTTCCCAAGGTTACCTTGAACCGCGTGCGCGTATCGGGAGGCGTGGTCGAAGGCAACCTGATTAAGAAAGTGACGCCTCTGTATCCGCCGCTGGCCAAGACGGCTCGTATTCAGGGCACGGTGGTCTTGCATGCCATTATCAGCAAGCAAGGCAACGTGGAGAACCTGAACGTAATCAGCGGGCACCCCATGCTGGTGCAGACAGCACTGGATGCCGTTAAACAGTGGAAATACAGGCCTTACATCTTGAATGGTGAGCCGGTTGAGGTAGAAACGACAGTTACCGTCAACTTTAACCTTACCGGTGGGGCATAGAACCAGAAATTTTGGCGGATGTGAAGCCGCATCCGCCTGGATTTGCATCTATCCTGAGCAGCCCTTTTTGCTGTACGTGCACTCAGGAACGGCTCAGCAAAGCAGGGTATCCGGTTGACCCTCCATAAGATTGGACCAAAGGGAAGTCTGGTAACGCCTGAGTAACACGATTTTAGTTTCAGTAGTTCGAACCTCCGAGGAGGAAAGGATCATAAGCTATGTTTTTCGCTAACGTTGCAAGTTTGCTGTTCACCCATAGTGCCGCTTTCGGCATGTGGCTATTCCAGCAGGAGGGCCAAGCCGCAGGGTTTGACAACCCGATTGCCTTATGGAACGCCATGGGCTGGTTTGCCCGCATCATCGTCATCATATTGTTTGCCATGTCGGCAATTTCAATTGGCGTGATGATTGACCGGGCTTTTGCCTTCAGTGCTGCCCGCAAGCAGTCGCGCTCGTTTGCTCCGGCCGTCGCTGGCGCATTGCGTGAAGGCAAAATTGACGAAGCCATCCGCGTCGCCGAGCGTAACAAGAAGAGCCATCTGGCCAAGGTTGTGACCGCCGGACTCCAGGAATTCAAGGCGCACACCGAATCTTCAGACATCCCGGGCGAAGAAATCGAAGCTTCCAAGCGCGCCCTGGAGCGGGCAGAGGCCATTGTGCACGCCGAGCTGAAGCGCGGCTTGGGTGGTTTGGCCACCATCGGCTCCACCGCTCCCTTCGTGGGCTTGCTGGGAACCGTGGCCGGCATTCTGAACGCGTTTATCGGAATTTCGACGCAGCACGCAACCGGTCTGGCGGCGGTCTCGGGTGGTATTGCCGAAGCCTTGGTGACCACTGCTATCGGATTGTTCGTGGCCATTCCCGCTGTCTGGATGTTCAACTACTTCACCAACAAGGTCGAAGCCTTTGACGTCGAGATGGATAACAGCTCCAGCGAGTTGATTGATTACTTCCTGAAGCGCAGCGGCAAAATGCGTAAGTAAGCAATGGATAATCCCCCGCGAAAGCGGGAGAGGGCGCAGTCCCACAAGGCGCGAGTAGCATTGTGGAACCCTCAGAAAGCATAAAACTCTAAGATATGACCTCCTCGCGGGCCCGAGTCGCTGCAACCCGGGCCCGATTCCTACTGCGAGACAGGTCACAGAGTCACAGGCAGGATTAAAAAGCTTATGGGAATTTCAAAAAGAGACGAAGGCAGCAAAGTCAACTCCAACATCAACGTGACCCCCATGGTGGACGTGATGTTAGTGCTGCTGATTATTTTCATGGTGGTCACTCCCATGTTGCAGAAGGGCGCAAGCGTGGATATGGCCAAAACTGAGAACCCGGCCCCCATGCCCGATGCCGACAAGGAAGATGCGGTCATGGTCGCGATCACCCGCGATGGCAGGATCTATCTCGGCAGCGATATGGTGCCGGCAGACCAGCTTACTACCATGGTGAAGGACAAACTCGAGCGCAAAACTGATAAACGCGTGTTTGTCAGGGCTGATGCCCATGCCAAGTACGGCGCAGTTGTGGATGTGGTGGATAACGTCCGCTCCGCGGGCGTGGACCAGCTTGGATTGTTGACCGAGGAAAAGAAGTCCACGACGCCTCCGCCTCCTGACGCCAATAAGAAGACGCCTCCGCCATCCAGCTAAGTTGTGGTGTCTAAATAACTATGGCGAGCCCAGACAGAGACGAAGGCAGCAAGGTCACCTCTGAGATTAACGTGACCCCGATGGTAGACGTTATGTTGGTGTTGCTCATCATTTTTATGGTGATAATCCCAATGTTCCAGCCACCCAGCGTGCCGGTGGACATGGCAAAGAGCAATAATCCCGTTGCTATGCCCGATGCCGGTAAGGACGATTCCATCATCGTGGGTGTGAGCCGTGACGGAAGAATTTATCTGGGTAATGACAGCATTGCGGTTGATGAGCTTACGGCCAAAGTGAAGGACAAGCTGGACCGAAGGCTCGACAAGCATGTGTTCGTGAAAGCCGATGCTCATGCCAAGTATGGCGTGATTGTGCAAGTGGTGGATAATATACGGTCGGCGAGTGTGGATGAGGTAGGGTTGCTTACCGAGCAGCAGAACAGGCGCATGATTCCGCCGCCACATTCGGATGCTCATAAGAAGCTGGGCCTTACGACATAATTAGAGATCGTTAGAGATTTGAGACAGGGGAATTGCGTGACCCATCCAGGCCTCGCCGGGTGGGCAGGAAGTTAAAGAAGGAGAATTTGTTATGGCAATGACTGTAGGCGGCAAGGGCGGTCCCTCCGCCGATATCAATGTGACCCCGCTGATTGACGTGTTGTTGGTGCTGCTGATCATCTTCATGGTCATCACCCCGCTCACGCCCAAAGGTTTGGACGCCTTGGTTCCGCAGCCTCCGAAAGATAAAGACAAGCAGCCGCCGCCTAATGATCGCACCATCGTGGTGCAGGTATTGCAGGGCAGCGGCAGCCGCCCGGACCTGAAGATCAATCAGGAGCCGGCTACGTGGGACGGTCTCTCCGATACCTTGAACAATATCTTTAAGACTCGCGCCGAGCGCATTATGTTCGTCAAAGGCGACAAAGATGTGGATTTTCAATATGTCGCGCAGGTCATTGATATTGCCCACAGCGTAGGCGTGGATAAAGTCGGGCTGATTACCGCCAAAATCGAAGCCGGCCAGTAGGTTTTGAAAGAATAGCGTGAAGCGAAGGCCCGCGCTGTAACGCACGAGCCAGACGCGAGGGCGCGGCACCGCGAGCGAATGAAGAGGTGCGAGCCCTAATCAAAGGGGAGATGATGAGGAACGCGATAAAATTCGGTCTGCAAGCTCTGTTGGTCGGGCTGCTTGCATTTTTGGTGTTTTCAGCCACAGGTTGCGACAAGCTTCGAGCGCGCGATCAGTTGAATAAAGGCGTGCAAGCGTACAAAAACGGCCGTTTTGAAGAGGCCATTGACCACTTCAATAAGTCTGTGGCCTACGATCCTGATCTCGGTGTGGCCCGCCTCTATCTGGCGACTGCTTACTTTGGCCAATATGTGCCGGGCGTAGATTCGCCTGAGAATAACCACAGCGCCGAGCAGGCGATTGAGCAGTATCAAAAAGTGCTGGAAAGCCAGCCCAGCAAAAGCAACAGCATTACTGCGCTCAAGGGCATAGCCTCGCTCTACTTCAATATGAAGAAGTTCGATCAGGCCAAGCAGTACCAGCGAAAAGTGCTGGAGCAGGATCCCACCGATCCTGAAGCCTATTACTCGATCGGCGTCATTGACTGGACGCAAACCTATGCTCCCAACCAGGCAGTGCGAACCAGCATGAGCCTGAAGCCTGATGAGCCGATCAAAGACCAGAAAGCCTGCGAAGAGCTGCGCAGCAAAAATGACGCCACGGTCAAAGAGGGCATTGATATGCTGAACCAGGCCATCAAACTCCGCAAAGATTACGATGACGCTGTGGCCTATCTCAACCTGATGTACCGGCAAAAGGCGGATATCGAATGTGGAGATCCTATGCTTCGCGCCGAAGACCTGAAGCAGGCCGATCAGTTCGTGGAACAGGCCATGGACATCAAGCGCGCCAAGGCAGAAGCAGAGGCCAAAAAAACCGGCGGTATTACCATGGACGAGAACAAGTAGCTCTCTTCAAGGAACATTCGTTTCAAAGGGCCGTCAGGCCCTTTTTTTATTTTCATTCACGCCAACTGCAAACCGGCGTGCCACATCGGGAAGTAGTAGAATAGGTTCTTCATACGTTCGTCCTTTGCCCGGCTGGAAGCTGCATCGCTTGTGTCAAAAAATGTGTTCAAAAAAATCCTGATTGCAAATCGTGGAGAGATTGCAGTGCGCATCATTCGCGCCTGCCGCGAGATGGGCATAGGCTCGGTTGCTGTCTACTCTGAGGCAGATCGCGCCGCCCTGCACGTGCAAAAGGCCGATGAGGCTTATTGCATTGGACCGGCAACGGTCACCGAATCCTATCTCTCGATTGCGAAGCTGCTGCAGGCTGCAAGTCAGTGCGGGGCCGATGCCATCCATCCCGGCTACGGGTTTCTCTCGGAAAATGCGCAGTTTGCCAGGGCATGCACCGATGCCGGCATTAAGTTTGTCGGACCCAAAGCGGAAGCCATGGAGATCATGGGTTCCAAGACCAGTGCGCGGCGTGCAATGCAATCTGCAGGCGTCCCGCTGGTGCCCGGTTCCACTCGGGGGTTGACGCAGGAAGAAGCGGCTCAAGATGCCGCCGATGCCGGATATCCGGTCATGCTCAAAGCCGCGGCCGGTGGCGGAGGCAAGGGCATGCGTCTGGTGCGCGACCCTAGAGAGTTGAAATCCGCCTTCGAGTCGGCATCGAGCGAGGCGTTGCGGGCTTTTGGCAGCGCCGAAGTTTACGTCGAAAAATTGATTGTGGATCCGCGCCATATTGAGATCCAGATCCTGGCTGACGAGCATGGCCATTGCGTTTATCTTTGCGAACGAGAGTGTTCGCTTCAGCGGCGGCACCAGAAAGTGGTGGAAGAGGCCCCCTCCGCGGTGGTTGAGCCCGAGTTGCGGCGCCGCATGGGCGAGGCGGCAGTTCGTGTGGCCCAGGCTGCCGGTTATACCAATGCGGGTACGGTCGAATTCCTGGTCGATAAAGAACAGAATTTCTATTTTCTCGAGATGAACACTCGCTTGCAGGTTGAGCATCCGGTGACCGAACTGGTGACCGGGCTTGACCTGGTGCAACTTCAAATCAATATCGCCGCGGGCAAGCCTCTGCCCTTTGTCCAGGAAAATGTTCACCTGCGCGGACATGCTATTGAATGCCGCCTGTATGCGGAAGACCCGGAAAACAATTTTTTTCCTTCACCAGGCAAGATAACCCGCTTAATTACTCCGGCCGGGCCCGGCGTGCGCGAAGACAGCGGAGTTTACGAGGGCTGGCAGGTGCCGCTGGAATATGATCCGCTGCTCTCCAAGCTCATTGTCTGGGCGCGCACCCGCAAGCAGGCCATCGCCCGCATGGAACGGGCCCTGGACGAATACTTTATTGGCGGCATCAAAACCAACCTTGCTCTTTTCCGCCGGATATTGCGCGATCCTGGTTTCCGCAAAGCCGAGATTCATACCATGTATCTCGACCAGATGCTCGCGCAATCCCCGCCCGCGCCGGAGGGGAAAGAGGAGATAAAACGGCAAAAAGTCGCCGCCATTGCCGCGGCGCTGCTGGCGGCAACCGCCAAGAACGGCGCAAGTACAAATGGGACAGCGCCTGCCAACGGGCAAAATGCTTCCGCATGGAAGACAGTGGCCCGCCGCGAAGGCATGCGCTAGTCCTTGGGAGTTTGCAGAAAAAGTCTTTGTGCGTAAAGACATGTATCAGGACACAAGTTTACTCGTGCCGTAAATCGTTCAGAATATGATGGCTTTAGCCCTGAGGCTGGCAACCCTGATGAAAAAGAATTCTACAGGCGGTGGAGACGTAGCAAGCTACATCTCTACACAAGAGCAAGACGCTTACGAAACTGGTAAATGAAATACCAAATCAAAATCGAGGGGCGTTCTTACCAGGTGCAGCTAACCCGAGGTGAGCGCGAAGGCTGCTGGCGCGGAAGCCTGGGCGAGAACGGGCTGGCCGCAACCTGGGACTTCGAACTCGATGCGCGGGAAACGCAGCCCGGCGTGCTCTCACTTCTGCTCGATGGCAGTTCGTACGAAATCAAAGGCGAAACGACGCGGGAAAGACTGATGGTGGCGGTCGGCGCCCATCGCTATGAAGCTGAAATCTGCGATGCGCGTTCCCTGCGAGCGGGCCGCGCCGTCGCCGGCGATCACAATGGACCGCAAAAGATTACCGCCCCCATGCCCGGCAAAATTGTCCGAATTCTGGCTGAGGAAGGCGACTCTGTAGAGCATGGCCAGGGCATCATGGTGATTGAAGCCATGAAGATGCAGAACGAGCTGAAGTCCTTGAAAAAAGGCGTAGTGCGCAAGGTCATGGTGCAAAAAGGCGCTGCCGCCAATGCCGGCGACGTGCTGGCAATTGTGGAATAGTTTTGAGTTTCAGGTTTCGAGTTTCAAGTCGCAGGTTTAATTATGCCCACCGGGCATTTCCAGATGTCAACAGAGCCAGAGTGCTCTTAGCCACGCGGTAAAACTGTTCAATTTTACTTCTGCCCATTCTTCTTCAGGATGTCATCAGCCAGATAGTTGTCAATCTTAGCTTGGTCGATAATGACCTCGTGATAAGCGGTGCGTAAGAGCTGCTCCCGGGTCTGGCGCATCTGCTCGCGAATGGACTGCTGTACCCGCGGGTCGTTCAGGTCGCGCTGGCCGGCGGGTTCTTTGGCGATCAATTTCACTATCCGATAACCGGCAACGCGGTGGTTGGGGTCTGTTACCTGAATAATTCCGGTGATCTGGCCCGGTCCGAGCTTGCTTACCGCGTCACGGGTTGCGGGATCGATGCTGGTTTTCAGGGATGACTCGGAAACAAAACCCATATCGCCGCCATTGGAACTGGTCTCCGGATCCTCGGAATAGTTCGAAGCGAGAGTGGCAAAATCGTCGCCGTTCTGCAACCGGTTGAGAATTTGCTGGATCTTGGCTTTTGCCTGCGTGTCGTTCTGGGCCTTGTCGTTCTTCAGGTTGTGCAAGCCCGGATCGGGAGCGGCCGAGACCGAGATACGGGCAAGATGATAAAGCGGTTCAATCAGGTTGAACTCTGACTTATGCTGATTGTAGTAATTGCTGATGTCAGCGTCGGTGATATTGATCTTGGAGTTGATTTCCTTGTTGTAGACTTTCTCGATTGTCAGTTGCCGGCGGATTTCGCGCTTGAGCTCATCCAGGGTCAGGTTCTGGTCTTTAAGTTTCTTCTGGAACTCTTCTTCCGTATAAGGAGCCTTGAGCTCATTGATCTTGCTCTCCACTTCTTCATCAGAGGCAAGCAGGCCAAGCTTTTCGGCGCGCTGCAGCACAACTTCCTGGTCAATCATGAACTTCACGATGTTGAGCTTCAGGCTGTCGGCCTGCGCGCCCTCGGGCTTCTGCTGCGCCCCGGCGAGCTGCTGGTTGTAATAACGATCCAGATCCGACTGCAGCAATTTCTTGCCGTTTACGGTGGCAACCACGTCGCTTCCGCGCGCGCCTCCGTTGCAGCCCGACATTTCAAAGACCATGGCAGCGGACATGCACGTTATTGCGAACCATGTAAATGCCCGAAACAAGATACGTGTTTTCAACCAAACCCTCCCTGCGCGATGCGCCCTAATTGAAAGGGACACACTTCATTCTAACTTGACTCTCAATGAACAAATTAAACCGAAGAGCACACGGAGGAGCACGGAGGCTTGAAAAATCAAAAAGCTCGATTACGAAGCTGCCCCTGCATATTCCCGATAGTCTTCAATGTGCTCGCAAAAACCCAGATCCCTCCACCTCGCCCGCGAAGCGCGCGGCTACGGTCGGGATGACAGCCAATCGAGTCCAGATCGCGTTTCTGTTCATTCCTGTTTCAACCTGCCCAGCAGGTCAGGTGCTCGGAAGCACAGCCAGCCTTGCCACCAGCTTACTATTTTTTGGGATCGGCCCCAGTCGCCGGCTTGGGATCATCTGCTTTGCCTGCGTCCTGTTTTTGGCCGTTTGTCGTTCCCGCGGTGCTGTTTGGCGCAGTTTGGGCCTCAGGGCTGTTGCCTTTGGCGTCCTTTCCCGGCTCAGTTTTTAGCTCCGCCGCGGGCAGGGGAACCCCAGCCTTTTCCAGAGCGGCATTCAAGATCTTGCGCATGTCGTCGGCCGGAACCGCCCCATCGAGTTTGGTGCCGTTCACAAAGAGCGTCGGCGTGGCCTCAACTCCCAGGCTCTCCTCGCCATACTTGAGCGAATCACGGACTGTGGTCTCATCCTGGGCCTTGATGCAGGCATCCAGGCGTCCGGTGTCGAGATTATTCTTTTTGCCGTAGTCCAGGGCAGAGGCGTCGAGTGCGGCAAACTGGTCCTGCGTTGAGCGCTTCTCGCCGTTAATCTGACCCTGGTTGGCATGTACATAATCAGAGAATGCCCAATAAGCATCGTTACTCTGGGCCCCAAGACAATTCGCATCTACCGCGGCATGAATTGCCCAGGGATGAATCTCGTAGAGTGGAAAGTCCTTGTATGTGATCAGGATCTTGTCTTTGTACTCCGGCAGAATGTCATTAAAGAGCATCTGATATCCCCGGGCGCAGTAGGGGCATTCAAAATCGTCGTAAACGATCACTTTGACCTTGGCATCCTGGGCGCCCCGCACCGGCCGATTATCAAGCGCGAATGGGTCTTTGGTCAGGTCGATCCTATTGATTTGCGCCAGCGTCTTGCCGTCTTTTGAAAGCAGGAAGGTGTTCGGGCTCTTATGCCCCTGATTGACCAATATGACGGTAACCTGGTCATAGCCGGTAAATTCGCTGGGGGTGCGCTCCCCGATTTCCATTGTGACCTGGCTCGGGATCCGGAAGCGTGCCCGCAGGTTCTGCTCGATGCGTTGTTTCAGCACCGGGTCATTGATCGAAGTTGTGGAAGAAGACGCGGAAGAGGCGGCGGTTGGCGAAGCCGGCACCGGATTGGCGGCAGCCGGACTCTGCGCTTCCAGAGACATGGCCGCGCAGCAGATAGCAACAGTCAGATATTTGAGAATCGAGTACAAGGAATTCACCTGATCTTAAAGAGAGTGTATACAAATTATCTCACGGAAGGGGCTGTGCACCCGGAGGATACGGGCCGCTATTCAGCGGGTACTTGCACGCACTGAAAGCAACGGACAGTCCATGCCAGAAGTCTTAACTGTGCAGCAGCATCCGATTTTACGCGAAAATATGAAAATGTCGAGTATCGACACCCCATAGACATCATATACTTCGCATCGATCAAGGAGCGAAATAGTGAAAGCCCAAGTCGTGAAAATGGGGCAATAGTTTGACGCTTCGTATTTCACAGGGCATTGCGAACGCCCACATTAGCAAGAGAGACTCTGCCACGGGTGACCAGCAACCAAGAGGGAAGAATCCAGATTATTTGCAGAGGAGCGCGGAGGCTTGGAAAGCAGAAGTTCGATTTTACGAAGTGCTCAGCTTCGCTGCACGCATGCTCGCGGGCTGCAAGGAAGGGTCGTTTTTCCAGAGAATTGCGCACGACTGAAAATCGTGCCCTGAAACAAAAACATACGGCACGGCTTGAAGCCGTGTTCTTCCACGGACAATGGGTACAGTCATTGTGGGAACCGCTATGGCTTGGTCTAATACACCCGTTCCTGGCGGCGCAGGTTTCCAAAGCTTCCCACATTTGCAATGGTAAACATAAAGCGATACTGGTTTTCATTGCGCAGCGGCCCCAAAGCCAGACGGCGGTATTCCATGGTGATGCCGCAGCAATCCCAATTGTAGGTTGTCTCTACAGACATGCTTTGCACAAATCCCTGTTGCGCATCGAATCCGGCCGATGCCGCACTTGTAAAACCGGTTTTTCGCGGGTTGCCGTAGCCGCCCGACATACTGTACTGGTTGAAACGGAAGGGCGCTATTAGAGCCTTGCCCACCAGCAACTCTCCCGGACTCTGCAGGAAGCCTTGCCCGGCGCCCATGAAGAAGTTGTGGAAGTAATAGTAAAAAAACGTATAGCTTGAGCTGATATGGCCTTTCTTGGTGTCGTAGGCCAGTTGCCACTCGATATTGCTCGAAGGATTCGGAAAGATACGTAAACGGGAGATCACGGGAGCCAGATTTCGGGGGTCGGTAAGAAAAGCGATGCCGGCATAGTCCACGGTTGCGGTGAATACGTTGCGGGCGCCGGGGACTAATGCGCCGCCAAAGGCCGGATCGAAATAATATTTTTGTCCAATCTCCCAATTTGCAATCTCTCGTGCACTATCACTGGAGCAATTCTTCAGCGCCCCATTTTTTCCGGAGAGGTTCGCGTCCGCCGCGGCCGTTTCCGGTTTTTCATCGCTGCAATGCTGGCGAAGGCGTTTGGCGTAAAGGCGGTTGATCAATCCAACTTCAACTTCATTGGTATTGGTTTCGATGTCACGTTCATCAAAGCGAATGATATTGGCAAAGCTGTCTCCAATGCCAGACACATAGCGATAAATAGCGCGGGGCTCGATGGTGTGCTTCAGGCTGTATCCCAGGACCGGGGTTTCGTAAATGCGCGCCAGCGCCGGCGGGCGGACTTCGAGCGAGCCTTCAAAGTCGTGACGGTTGATCGTATCCTGCGATGGCGTTGCCACTCCTCCAACAACATGCTGCTGCTCGGTGTAAAACGTGTCGCGCACAGCGACTTCAGGCCGGAAGGTCCAGCCTTTATCCACCAGCGAAAGTGCCAGATGGGGATGTAGATCGAAGCGTCCTACCAGGTCCGCGGAATGGAACGTTGGATCGTCGCGCGAAACGCTTCCCACGGAGGCATCGTATGACCAGAAGAGCCGCGAGCCGGCGATGCTGCGGTCCACCGAAGAGGTATCAAAGGTGGGCGTATGAAAAATACTGACTACGTCTCCTTTGGTTGTGCTCTGAAAGTTCTGGTAACGTGACGCCAGCAGATTAAAAGAATAGCCATCATAATTCTTGGTCAGAAACAGGGCAGAGTTGACCTCTGAGTTGATGGCCTGAGAATAGGTTTCAGCAAAGCTGACGCGGAACCCGAAAGTGCTCAAATATTCCACCGAAGCCACGCCACGCACATCGTGCGGGAAGATGGCGCTGCCGTTCAGGCGAATATCTTGCCCGCTCAGGTCCGTGGGACGCTGCTTACGGTCAGTGACGCCGAAATAAGTCACATCGAGATAGCTTCTGGCGGTCGGAGTAGCGCGGAACTGGCCGCGCTGCGCCCATCCACGCGCCGACCAGTATTCAGCTCCCAGGGTGGCATCCATGCTGCGGTTGATGGCCCAGTAAAAAGAGTCGCCGAAAATAATCCCTTTGCGGTTCGAGGTGCCGAACATGGGAGTCAGAAACCCACTTTCCCTTGGCAGCTTTTCTACCGAATGGCGGGCAAAGGGAAAGTAGAAGACAGGAACACCCTTAACTTTAAAAAGGCTATTGTAGATTTTCGCGGTTTCACCTACATCCACCACGATGTAGCCGGAAGAAAAAGTCCACTTGGGCTTGGGCAGCTCACACGAAGTTACAGTGCCATTGTGGATGATGTAACGCTCGGGCCCGACCTTCTCTATGACTTTTCCCGTAAAGGCGAAGGGATTGGAGGTAATGAGCGTGACATTTCTTCCCTGGATCCGAATGCCGGTCGTTCCAGCGGCGTCATAAAGCTTCCCCGTCTCGGTGCGGACATTGTATTCGGCCACCGATCCCTCAATATGCTCGCTGTAAGCGCCTCCATCCAGCGTGACATGTCCGGTTGCCACCGCATCGCCGGTAGCGTCGTTATACGTTATCTGATCGGCGTGCAGGACCAGGTCCTTGTAATCAATCTCGGCATCTCCGCGCAGAGTCCATATGTCGCCGTGCTTTTCCTGATGGATGGCGCGGATTGTGGCTTCCTCGCTCAGGGCTTTGGAGTAAGACACAGGAGGCGTGCCGGAGGCGTCGGCAGAGGTGAAAGCCTGCATCGGCTGCTGCGCTCGTAACCCATCAGTTAATAGTAGAAATGCAAAAATAAGCTGACAGGAGGCGCCGACAATGGTAAACCAACGATAGCAACTCATGGAGAACCTCGAAAGTAGCACGCCCCGGTGACATTGGTAAAGTTTCTTGCCGGTAGCGAGGCAGGTTCCCTGAGACAACGACTTCTTGTCTGCCTGGGGCTTGAGCGGGGTCTAAGGCAATCAAGGTTTTGCGCCGTTGAACTGGTGTGACACAGCCCGTCTGGCTGTGCAAAGGGCGAGCAGCAACGAAGTGAAGCCCTTGCTCTGAAGATTTTTCCACAACCCGATGTCTTGTCCCGTCTGTTTGGGTGTTTGCCGATGCCTCAATGACGCCGGGAAACCTGCGGCCAGCGAGCACGTTGCTGTTGTCATTGATCCAGAACATTACGGTTCCAGCGAAGAGCAGTTTACCGCCAACCCGCAGCAGGCTGCCGATGTGGATGTTACTACGGCACTTGAAGCGGCGGCACGCTCTGAGCGCCTGGCACAACTGCGTCCTGCGCGCAGGACCGTTATTCTGGCCGAGCCCAGGCCCGGCGAGCGCACGCTTGATTCAGGGGAATGGCGGCGGGAGGTTACATCCCGGGTAAGCCGCTATCGGGCTCGCAGGCGTCCACGAGTGGAGCGTCCACGATCGCTGGGTCTGAACTTCGACGCCGCGCCTCCTTCCTCCTCACCTTCAATTCTTCCATTGAAGAAAACGATTACGCCTGCGCCCATCGCCCCAGCGGTTGATCGCGAGCTTTCTTCGCAGCCGGTGGACCTGATGGCCATGCTGGTTGACATCTATGGCATTGAACGTTGCTGGCCCAACCTCGCCGCGCGCAATGAAAATCCATTTTGGAAACGGGCGGCGGTTGAGCCTTTCGATGCTTCTATCCAGGTCACCGAATCTGAAGCGGTGCTGCGCCAAGCTGCACACCTCGCTCCATCTCATAAAAATTTGACCCCTCCGACGCTGGATGACGCAGCCCTGACGTCGCACACCGGGGTAAAGGAGCTGGTTAACCCATTCATCATGATTAACGATTTTCCGGTTCCTGAGGAAACATCCGCAGTTTCTTCAGAACAGCTTGATGGCAGCACACTCTCCGACTTGACCGAGGCACTGTCTGCGCTCGAGCAGAACGGCTACGCCGACCAGGAAGACAAGATCATTAGATTTCCCGGCAGAAGCCCGGTAGAACCCGAGGCCGGATCAAATTCGGTAGAAGATGTCGTCAAACTAAATCCGTTTGAGATCATCGAGATCAACGTTCAACCCCCAAACACGGAACTGTCTCTTGAACTTCTTGAACCAAGTCCAACAGTTTTGGCAGAAGAGCTGGCCGAGCCAGTTCCTGAAGAACCTCATGTCTTTGAAGCCGATGAGATCAACCAGGCCGAACTTGCATGCCAGGCAGAGGTGTCTGTGCAAGCGGCTCCGCCCATTGCCACAGTGGAACTTTCTCCCATGCCGGAGCGCGCACAAGCTGCGGCTGAGGTTGATCCACTTCTGCCGGTAGCGCCGCTTCTATTGCGGACGCTGATGGAGGGAGTGGACTTTTGCATTTCCATGACTGGATTTGCGCTCTTCAGCCTCATTCTCATGTGGATGGGCGCTTTGCCGCAGGGAAAAGCACTTGCTGTGCTGGCTGCGGTTTTACCGGGAGTCTTTTGGTCGCTTTACCAATACTTGTTCCTGGTGAATACCGCCAGAACACCCGGAATGTGGCTTACGGATCTTAAGCTTGCCGGATTTGACCAGAATGCGGTCTCACGTCCGCGCCGCCGTGCGCGAGCATTGAGCATGGCGCTCTCAACCTTCGCGCTGGGATTGGGATTTATCTGGGTACTGCTCGATCAGGACCGGCTGTGCTGGCACGACCGCGCCAGCCGAACATTCGTAACGCGAAGATAGAAGTTCAGTTACAAGCTACAAGGGAATAGTTCCCACCCGCAGAGGATTCAAGGGAACGCAGAGGAATTACAGCGGCGTAGTGTCGGAGCGCAGCAGCCGAGAAGAGCTGGCGTTTGCTTCTTTGTGGCTTGTTCTGGCTGGCTAAGAGCACATATCGAGAAAAAACCAGAGCGATGGAAATGCGCATTTCAATTCGTAGCCCCATGCGCCTGTTGCATTTTGTATCCATACCGCGTGCGGTCAGCAGCTCTTCCTTGTAGCTTGCAACTTGTAGCTTGGAGCTGAATTACTTGTTCTTCCACACCGGCTTGCGTTTTTCGAGGACTGCGCGCAGGCCTTCCTGCACATCTTCCAGGTCCATGAGCTGGTTGAGGTAGATGTCCTGCGATTTCTTCATGGCCTCTTTCCAGGGCAGGCCAAGCGAACTGGCGATTACGGACTTGGTCATCTCCAGCACCGGCCCGCTGAATTCGTTGATGCGGGTGAGAATCTGTTCCACCGCAGCCCTCAACCCGGTTTCGGGGACAACCTTGTTTACGAATCCCAGGCGCAGGGCCTCTTCGGCGCTGAGGGCTTCACCGGTAAGAATCAATTCATAGGTTTTCTTCGGCCCAATCAGTTGCGGCAACATGATGGCGGCGAATGGGGGAAACACACCCATCTTGACTTCAGGTTGGGCGAACTTGGCGTTGGGGGTGGCGATTACCATATCGCCAAAAGCGACCAGTTCGGAGCCGGCGCCGATGGCAGCTCCGTTTACGACGACGATGAGAGGCTTGGAAATATCGCGGACTGCCTGAAAGATGCGGTTGAAGGCGTCTAACGTCTGAAAGACACGGTCAGCCTTGGAATCTTCCAGCGAGATTCCGGCGCAAAATGCCTTCTGCGAAGAGTCAAGCACGATGCACTTGATATCATTGCGTCCATTCAGGCTCTCGACAGCCTCGGCCACTTCCACCATCAAAGGCACTGTCAACACGTTATATGGCGGATGATTGAGCGTAATGTGCGCCACGAACGTGGATGTGTCAAAAAGAATGTACTTGGTCGCCTTTGGCGTCACCGTATTGGGTGTGTTTACTACTACCATGCAAGACCTCCAAAAAACACGTATGCGGCGTGATTATGCGACGAAACGAAGTTTTAGACAAGCGAGAAAAGAGAATTGAGCATGTTGTAATTGGGTAATGGACCGTACCCACAAGCCAATTACTAATTACACGTTAGCCGATTACCCAATTCCCAGGCTGGCCGAGTGCTAATTTACGCGTGCTATACAATCGAAGACATGAAGATTTCGCTCGGGGCCGATCATGCGGGTTTTGAACTCAAAGAGAAGATCAAGAAACTGCTCGTACAGCAGGGGTTAGAGGTGAGCGATCAGGGGACGCTTTCCAGCGAGTCTGTCGATTATCCTGACTACGCCCGCAAGGTTGGCGAGCAGGTTGCCAATCGTAACGCTGATCTCGGCATTCTGGTATGTGGCAGCGGAATCGGCATGGCCATTGCGGCTAACAAGGTTCATGGGGTGCGGGCGGCGAACGTGAGCAGCGAATATGAAGCCCAATTAAGCCGCGAGCACAATGATGCCAATGTTCTTGCCCTGGGTGCGCGCCTTCTCAGCGACCAGAATGCCTTCCAGATTATTCAGAAATGGCTCGAAACCCCGTTTGCCGGCGGCCGCCACCAGCGGCGCGTAGAAAAAATTAGCCAAATCGAAAAGAGCTAGTACTAAAGAGCTAGTACTCAGTTGTCAGTACTCGGTACTCAGTTAAGCTTTTGTTTTATTTCCAACTCTTCTTAAACTTTGAGTTTTGTGGTATCCCGTTTTTAACATTGATCTAAAACCGGAAGTTGGGGAAGAAGTTCAGTCATTACGAAGTCGCAACTGAGTACCGAGTACTGACAACTGAGTACTGCTTTTACAGCCATCCCTTTTGCCGCGCAATGCGCGCCGCTTCCACGCGATTACTGGCGCCCAATTTGCTGATGGCCTCAGAAAGATAATTGCGCACCGTTCCCTCCGACAAGCGGAATTTGGCAGCGATTTCTGTACTGGAAATACCTTCTCCTGCCAGGCGCAGAATCTGGCGCTCGCGGTCGGTCAGCGGATCGCTTTCACCCCAGGCCTC
>DASREY010000180.1:0-17529 GCA_035651775.1 Terriglobales bacterium | reverse complement strand
GCCCGCTCCGGCGAACGAGAAAACGCCGGACGAAAAACCCCAGAAGCAGCACGAGACCATGATGGAGTTTATTGGCTCCATGGCCGCGGTGCTGGTCTCGGGCCTGTTCATCATCACCTTCGTCATGCAGGCCTTCGAGATTCCGTCTGCATCCATGAAAAACACCCTCTTGATAGGCGATCACTTGTTTGTGGACCGCGTGAGTCTTGCCCCAAAGGCGAACTGGATAGGGCCGCTGCTGCCTTATGGCAAGATCAAGCGCGGCGACATTATTGTGTTCATCTCGCCGGCCACCCCGGGGATGTATCTGGTCAAACGGGTGCGTGGCGTTCCCGGTGACCGGCTGCATCTGAAAGACGGCAAACTCTATGTTAACGATCAACTGCAGGATGAGCCTTTCGTCATCCACGACGGCTCTCACGATCCTTATCGTGACGACTTTCCCTCCCAACCGCCGGAGGAGATGAACCCTCCTACAGCGGAGTGGCGTCTGACCATGGGTGAGCACATTCAGAATGGCGAACTGGTCGTGCCTCCAGGCAGCTATTTCGCCATGGGTGACAATCGCGACAACAGCTACGACAGCCGTTATTGGGGACTGGTGCCGCAAGAAAACCTGATTGGCCGGCCCATGTTCATTTACTGGTCATTTGACACTCCAGAGACTATTTATCAGAAAACCGATATGAGCGACCGGCTCTCGAATCTCGCACACACCATCATCCATTTTTTTGACCAGACCCGTTGGCGCCGCACGCTGAACATGGTGCACTGATGGAACATGCAGTTACGAGCGTCGCGACCGACTCGGCCGGTAACGAGCAAGCGAGCGAGCGTCCACGGCGGCGGCGCAAATGGATCATCGTAGCTGTAATCCTGGGCATTGCTGCCTTCGTTCCCATTCGGCTTGACCGGCTGAAAAAAAGCCTGGAGGGATCGATTACCGCCTCGCTCGGCCGCAGAGTGAGCGCGCAAAACATTGACTTCCACCTGCTTCCACAACCGGGATTTAACCTGCAAAACTTCACCATTGAAGACGACCCCGCCTTCAGTTCCGAGCCTCTGTTGCGCTCCGACAGCGTAACCGCGAATCTGCGGCTGCGCTCGCTGCTGGGAGCGCGCATTGAGATTGCCCGCCTCAGCGTGAAAGAACCCAGTTTGAACCTGGTGCGCAACAGCCAGGGCCGCTGGAATGTGGAATCGCTGCTGACGCGGGCGGCACAGATTCCCAGCGCCCCCACCGGCAACGCGCATGCTGAATCGCGTCCGCGCTTCCCTTATATTGAAGCCGACAGCGGACGCATCAACTTCAAGATCGGCCCTGAAAAAAAAGCCTTCGCTCTTACTGAAGCCGACTTCTCCCTGTGGCTGGCCTCTGAAGATTTGTGGAACATGCGCCTGGTGGCGCGGCCGATTCGCTCTGACGCCAACCTGAGCGATACCGGCACAGTTAAACTGAGCGGAAGCTTTCAGCGCTCCTCTGACTTGCACGCCACGCCTTTTCGGCTCGATGTTACCTGGCAAAAAGCCCAACTCGGCCAGCTTACCCACCTTATTTACGGACGCGACCGCGGCTGGCGCGGTGCGGTCACAGCCACGGCGAAGCTGACAGGCTCTCCCCGATCCTTCGACTTCGCGGGAGCCGTATCTGTGGATGACTTCCGCCGTTACGACATCGCCAGCGATGACTCCCTTGATTTCAACATCAATTGCAATGCCACCTACCGCGGCATGGCCGTTCCCAATACACCGGTTCAATTTGATTGCACGCTGCCCAAAGATGGAGGCGCTCTCAACCTTGCCGGCAACCTGCTGCCGAATACGGCGCCCAACGCGCAGCCAGTCGTGCTTTCAAATCTTTCGTTGCGCGCATTCAAATTTCCGCTCTCGACGGTGGCAGCGATGGCGCGCCACATGAAAAAGGACATGGCGCGCGAGCTCGATGCCTCAGGCTTCATTGACGGCACTTTCTTCAGCCCGGCCAGCCTGCGCGGCGGTGTGGTTGACCATGATGTAGAGACCTGGACCGTAATCGTCTCTAACATCAAATTGCGCTCTGAGCTCTTGCGCCCGCCGGTAGGCACAGAGGCGATCGCAATCAACTTTCAGCGGCCTCTCGCGGAAGAGGCCGATAACTTACGCCGGCCCAAAGGGCAAATCATTCTGCCGGAGACGCAACTCATCATTACTCCTTTCCGCATCGCCTTAGGCGGACCGGCTCCGGCTGTAGCGGGCGCAACCTTCAGCCACAGCAACTACCATTTTGAAATCAAAGGCGACGTTGACCTGGAAAGGCTCAACGCCTTTCTCGCCAGCCTGGGACTGCTCACTCCGGAAATCAATCCCCTAGCCAAAGGACGCGCCAAGGTTGACCTGACATACAGCGGCGCCTGGAGCGGCTTTGCATCCCCGGAAGTTGCAGGTACAGTGCGCCCCCAAACCCAGGCCAGCGCCGCGATACAATAAGTTCATGCTCCTTAATTCCAGAAAATGTTTTGGTTGCAGTTTCCGAAATGTTCTTAGTTGCGCTTTGATCTGGGCCACAATGCTTTGGGCTTGTGCGGTTTTTGCCCAGTCCACCAAACCTTCACCCGCGGCGGGCCATGATTCCAAAGCGGCGGCCGACCGCATGTCGGCGAAGCTGCAACATGTCCAGCAAAATGGAATGAAAGAGCACCCCGACCAGACGCCTACCGTCTTCACTGAAGATGAAATCAACTCTTACTTCGCCGAAGGCCGCGTCAAGATGCCCGCGGGAGTGAAGAGCGCGAAATTTGGCCTGGAGCCGGATATTATCAACGGCACCGCCCAGGTTGACTTTGACCAGCTCAAGGCGGGACGCTCCAGCAGCAATCCTCTGCTTGGTATTTTCAGCGGCGTGCACGAGGTCCGCGTAGCAGCCCATGCCAGCGGCAGCGGCGGCGTGGGAAAAGTCAGCGTGGATTCGGTGGCGCTCGATAATACCGAGATTCCCCGCATGCTCCTGGAAATCTTCGCGGAAAAATTCCTCACACCTAAATATCCCAACGTAGGATTGGACTCCACCTTCAAGCTGACCTCTAAAATTGACCTCGCCATCGTGGGCGCGCACAAGCTGACGATTACACAGAAATAAGTTCTCGGTTCTCAGTTCTCAGTTCTCGGTTCTCAGATCCGATAACCCATGACCAATGATCCGGATTTGGCTGAATGCTGAGTGCTGAATGCTGAGTGCTTTTCAGCTCAGCTTTCTCAGCTCGGGATGCATTGCATAAAGCACCCACGCAGCTACCAGCGCCAGCGACGACATGCCGGCAATAGCGTAGGGCGCGGTGATCACTCCGGCCAGCGAGCCTGCGATCAGGCTGCCGACGGGAGCAAAGCCCAGAAACGCGGTTGCATAGAAGCTCATCACCCGGCCGCGCATGCCCTCGGATGAAAGATGTTGCAAGAGCGTGTTTACCGTGGCGACCATGAGAATCATGGCGTAGCCGGCGACCATGAGCAGCGCTCCGGAGAGAAAAAACTTTCGAGAAAAGGCGAAACCGATCACGGCGAGAAACAGGAGCGTGGCCGAGCGGACCACAAAGCTTCCGCGCAGATACTTTCGCCCCAGCCAGGCGATGGTGATGGAACCCAGAAAGGCCCCAATGCCGGTGAAGGCCATCAGGAATCCCAGTCCGCGCTCGCCGGCGTGCAGAATATCGCGCGCGAACAGCGGGATGAATGTAATAAATGGAATGACCAAGATGCTGGCCAGGGCCACCAGCGTGAGCAGGGCCGACATTTGCGGGCTCTGGAAGACGTAGCGGAATCCTTCAGCCAGGTTCTGCCAAAGGCTGGCTCTGCCTGGGCCGGTCCGCTGGTCGGGATAATTTACCTTCATTAATACAAAAATCAACGCCAGAAAACTGATGCCGTTCAGCAGGAAGTTTGCCGAGACATCGAGCCATGCCATCACCAATCCGCCGATGGCGGGTCCGATGAGGCGCGAGAGGTTGAACTGCGCCGAGTTGAGCGCAATGGCGTTGGCCAGATCTTCTTTGGGAACCAGGCCGGGAACCAGCGCCTGCTGGCTGGGGGCGTTGAGCGAAGAGGCCAGTCCGTTGGCGAAGGCGAGCAGGATGATCTCAGGAATCCTGATCACGCGGGGATAACGAGGGTAAGCCAGGATGGCCATAATGAAGGCACAGAACATCATGGCAGTCTGGGTGCGCAACATCAGGTTGCGGCGGTTGATGCGGTCGGCGATGACGCCGCCGATCAATGCAAACACCAGCATGGGAGCGGAGGCGGCAAAGCCCACTACCCCGAGCCAGAAGGCTCCGTTGGTTTGGAAGTGTCCAAGGACCTGATGGGGAGCGATCTGGTCGGCAAGCTCCAGCACCAGCCAGCCTTGGGCCACATTCTGCATCCAGGTGCCGACGTTAGAGAGAAAGTTCCCGATCCAGAAGATACGAAAGTCGCGATTGCGCAACGCCTGCAGCATGCGAGGGAGCTCGCTGGTGGTGGGAGGAATTTGGGAAGCAATTGCCTGCTCGCCGGCAACGCTTTGCAATACGCCTTCGGCCAGATCGGTTTCGCTGGGAGTTTGAGGGCCGGGAGCCAGCGTGTCCGCGAAGGAATCCCCCGGCAAAGATTCAGGGACAGAAGATGGAGACTGGTCAGACAAAGGTTAAGTTTACTAGAAGAATTGTGTCATTGAATCATCCACGGCAACCGGAACAGGTTGTTCTGGCGATGCAGAGCACAATATTATGGTTAGACGGCATAGTGCTCATGATGTCACAGTCAAGTTCTCAGATTCGCATTCGCGTTGCCACCGCTGCTGATGTGGCTGCGATCATCGCAATTGTCAACGCTGCATTTTCCATTGAGACTTTTATCGATGGCACGCGCACCGACGAGGAGCGCATGGCAGAGCTGATGCGCACAGGCGGGTTCCTGGTTGCAGAAGACGGTGCAGAACATCAGGGCGAGGGTTCCGGCCGCATCGTGGCCGCCGTCTATACCGAACTGCGCGGCGAACGTGGTTACTTCGGCATGCTGGCAGTCAACCCCGCGCGCCAGGGTTCCGGCCTGGGACGCAGGATGATCGAGGCCGCCGAAGACTACCTGCGCCAGCACGGGTGCAAGCACGTGGATATTATCGTGCTTTCCCCGCGTGCTGACCTGCCGCCGTTCTACCACAAGCTCGGATATCTGGAAATCCGCCGGGAGGCGGCGCGCACGTCGCGTCCGTTGAAAGAGGGCGTGGAGTGCCATGGCATCATCATGTCGAAGGCGCTGTAAAACAAATTAGCCGGCGCCGGCAGAGACGCAGCAAGCCAGGTATCTACGCAGTGATTCAAATAGGTTCGAGACAAACACACTCATGCTCGCAAAAGAACTGAAGGCGCTTGAAGAGAAACTGATCGCCAAAGAGAGAGCCATTCTCGCTGCACAGAAGCGCGGCGATCTTGACGCCGTTGCCGGCGCGCTGGCCGATGGGTTCCATGAGATCGGCAAAGGCGCAAAGTTCTATTCCAAGGCGGATGTCATCAAGGCGCTTCAAGACGCCACCGAAATTGCCGATTACTCGCTTGAACAGTTCAGGTTGCTGCCAGTGCACGCAAGGTGCGTAATTATCACCTATATCTCAACTGTGCGGCGCAGCTCCCGGGGAAACAACGAGGCCGCCCGGGCTTACCGCAGTTCAACCTGGATCGAGCAGGGCGGCTCATGGCGTATGATTTTTCACCAGGGCACCCCCATCTCCTTGAGTCCAACCTTATGACCAGCAAAGAACTCAAAGAGCTGGAAGAGAAGCTCATCGCCAGGGAGCGCAGCATTTTCGCTGCCCAGAAGCGCCGCGACCTTCCCGCGGTTGAAGCCGTGCTGGCCCATGGATTCCGTCAAATCAGCGGCAGCGGCCATTTTTTTTCGAAGGCCCAGGTGCTCGACCGGCTCAAATTCGTGTATCTGCTCGATTACTGGCTGGAGTGCTTCAAGCTTGTGCCGATTGATCCAAAGTGCGTGGTCCTCACCTACATCATCAGGGTGGAGCGCCGCTATAAGGGGCAGGAATACGCCAATCGCACCTACCGAAGCTCGACCTGGGTTGAGCGCAACGGCACATGGCAAGTGATTTTTCATCAGGCCACGCCGCTGGAAGTTTAACCACAAAGGACGAGGAGGCTGGAAATTTGATTCACCACGGAGGCACGGAGAATTGGGTAATCGGGTAATTGCGTAATTTGGTAATTATGTTTTGGGCATGAATTCAACTGCACAATCACCAAGTTACACAATCCGATTTCTCCGTGCCTCCGTGATGAAAAGCTTTAAGCAGTTGCGGTGAGTGCGAGCCGCTGTTATAACCATCTCCTCATTTAAAGCGCTCTGCACCCAGCGCAGGAGCACACCATGGAAACAGCGCATCATGTTGAAAGCCACTTCACCGGCGGGGAAAGAGTCCGCGACGTCGTGATTGGGATGTCTGACGGCCTGACTGTGCCCTTCGCGCTGGCCGCAGGATTGACCGGCGCCATCGCAGCCAGCAGCCTCATCGTAGTGGCAGGGCTGGCGGAGATCGCCGCCGGTTCCATTGCCATGGGACTGGGTGGATATCTGGCTGCCCGCAGCGATGCCGAGCACTACGCCAGCGAACGCATTCGCGAACAAACCGAAGTCAAAGAGAAGCCAACGGTCGAGGCCGACGAGATCACAGAAATCTTCGAAGCTTACGGCGTCAAACCCGAGCAGAGCGCCACGCTGGTGGACGCCTTGAAGCAACATCCAGAGGCGTGGGTAGATTTTATGATGCGCTTTGAGCTTGGCCTGGAAAAACCCGATCCCAAACGCGCTCTGCAAAGCGCGGTGACCATCGCTGGTTCATACGTCGTTGGCGGGTTGATTCCGCTGGCGCCGTATATGCTCATTCGCGATGCGCACACGGCTTTGCTGTTCTCTGTCGCCGTTACCCTGATAGCGCTGGGGGCTTTCGGGTACATCAAAGGACGCTTCACCGGGGCTCGCCCCCTTCGCAGCGCGGTGGAAACCGTGGTCATTGGAAGCGTGGCTGCGGCAGCGGCTTTTGGACTGGCAAGGCTGATTTCTCCCTAAAAAGTCAACCACACCAGGCACAAAGGTTTGAAGCTAAAGGAGCACAAAGAATTTGACTGAATGAGCATTCATTCAGTATTATTGGTGTATAGAATACAGGGTGCAAGCTGAGAGCAATCCTCACCCCACTTTATTCAGCTTGCGCCTTCTTTTATCATGCAAGTCCGCTTCGTGGAAACATCCGGCGGGGTTTGCGGCAATCAACCCATTATGCCGCTGAAAGCGGGGCATCCGGTGGTCTTCATCCCTGATTCATTCAAACCTGTTAAGATTTCGCCGCGGCATAACCGCCGGACTTCAGAGCCGTCTGATATGTGGTTGTTGGGCATTCCCTGGTTTCACCGTCTCAAACAAAAAATCTAACTCTCACGAGCAAGCATGCACAAACGGATTGATAAAGTCGCGGTTCTGGGCGCAGGGACAATGGGCGCGCGCATTGCCGCCCATATGGCCAACGCCGGTGTTCCCTGTTATCTGCTGGATATCGTACCTCCCGATGCTGGAACCGATAGAACAAAGCGCAACTCCATTGCCGCTTCCGGCCTGGAAGCAGCGAAAAAGTCGAAGCCGGCGGCATTTTTCGATCCTTCGCTAGCGCGGCTGGTCACCATCGGCAACTTCGAAGATGACCTCAAAGTGCTGGGCGAAGTGGATTGGATCATCGAAGCCGTGGTCGAGCGCCTAGACATCAAACGCGAGCTGCTCAAGAAGGTGGAAGCAGTCCGCCGTCCGGGAACAATCATCACCACTAACACCAGCGGGTTGCCCGTCGGCAAGATTGCGGAAGGCTTCTCGGATGACCTGCGGCGCAATTGGTTCGGCACGCATTTCTTTAATCCGCCGCGCTATATGCGGCTTCTGGAGCTGATTCCTACACCCGAAGCCGACCGCGCCGCCATGCAGGCGATTGATCACTTCTGCGATGTGCGCCTGGGCAAAGGCGTGGTGTATGCCAAAGACACGCCCAATTTTATCGGCAACCGCATTGGGACATTTTCTGTGCTGAACGTCATCCGCGTCATGCAGGAGATGGATCTCAGCATCGAAGAAATCGATACGTTGACCGGCGCCTCGGTAGGCTGGCCCAAGTCTGCGACCTTTCGCACTATTGATCTTGTAGGTCTCGATATTCTCGGTCACGTGGTCAGTAACATGACTACCAACATCAAGGACGAACGCTCAGAGCTCAAGCTGCCCGCATTTTTCAACCAGATGCTCGAGCGCAAGATGCTGGGCGACAAGACCGGCGGCGGTTTCTACAAAAAGAAAAAAACTCCTGAGGGCGAGCAGCGCCTGGGACTCGATTGGAAGACCCTGGAATATCGCGAGCGCCAGAAGCCGAAATTCCCGGCGCTGGATATGGCCAAGAACGTGGAATCTACGCCCGAGCGGCTGCGCATGCTGCTGGGCGGCGATCCTGCGAAAGACAAAGTGGCGCAATTCATGTGGGCCACGCTTCCCGATCTCTGGACTTACGCCGCAAATCGCATCGGCGAGATCGCCGATTCGATTGTAGAAATTGATCGAGCCATGAAGCTGGGCTTCAACTGGGAACTTGGTCCGTTCGAGCTGTGGGACGCAGCGGGCGTGGAGCAAACCGTGGCACGCATGAAGAAAGACGGGCGTCCGGTTGCGGCCAACGTTGAAAAGCTGCTCGCCAGCGGCAAGAAGTCCTGGTACGTTGACGCTCCCGAAGCGGCTTCGGGGCGCTGTTACTTCGACCTGAAGACGGGCGACTACAAACCAGTACAAGTCTCTGAAGGCGTGTGGTCGGTTGAAGTCGCAAAAAAGAAACCAAATGCCATTGTGAAGAAAAACGCAGGCGCTTCGCTGATTGATCTGGGCGATGGCGTGGGCGGCATTGAATTCCATTCCAAGATGAATGCCTTGGGCGGCGATATTGTTCAGCTGGTCACGCAAACCCTGAAGCCAGGCTCGGGTTCCGGCCCGGGTGATAACTTCGACGCCTTTGTCATCACCAATGATGCGCAGCACTTTTCCGTGGGTGCCAACATCATGCTGCTGCTGATGGCGGTGCAGGAAGGCGAGTGGGATGACATTGATCTCATGATCCGCAGTTTCCAGGGCATGACGCAAGCTATCAAGTTTTCTTCCAAACCGGTCGTAGTCGCACCCTTTGGCATGACCCTGGGCGGCGGTTGCGAAATTGGATTGCACGGTGCATTACGTCAACCTCATGCGGAACTGTACATGGGTCTGGTGGAAGTGGGCGTGGGTTTGCTTCCCGGCGGGGGTGGATGCAAAGAGATGACGCTGCGCGCCGTAGATGCAGCTAAATCGATCAGGCCCGAGGGACGCGGCGAATCCGTGGAAATCATGGAAGCCATGAAGCGCGCTTTTGAAACCATTGCCATGGGTAAAGTCTCGACCTCGGCAGAAGAAGCCCGCGGATACGGCTTCCTTTCCAGCGGCGATGAGGTCACAATGAACCGCGAACGCGTACTCAGCGACGCCAAGGCCCGCGCGTTGGAGCTGGTACGTAGCGGATACAAAGCGCCTATCCCGCGCACGGATGTCCCTGCTCCGGGTGAAAACATTCTGGCTACGCTGAAACTCGGCGTTTACCTTATGCGCCAAGGCGAATACATCAGCGACCACGAGGTAAAAATCGGCAACAAAGTCGCGGAGGTGCTGTGCGGCGGAAGCGTTTCGCCGGGGACTCCGGTAAGCGAGCAGTATCTGCTTGACCTGGAGCGCGAAGGCTTCAAGTCGCTGTGCGGCGAGAAGAAAACGCAGGAGAGAATTCAGTACACGTTGAAGACGGGGAAAACGTTGAGGAATTGAGGAATCGGGTCATTGAATCATCGGGTCATCGGTAATTGAGTAACCGGGTTGAGTATTTTGAAATTGTATAAGAATGTCATCCTGAGCGCGCGTTTTGTGCGCGCGAAGGATCCAGAGGATTTTTGCAGCAACAATGCAGTTTGAGGTTTTCTCTCGATGACGCGTACGTTCTGGGTTTACATTGTGGCGAGCCTAGGCGGAACGCTTTACATTGGCGTAACCAACAACATAGACCGCCGGGCCTTAGAACACAGAGAAGGGCTGATCGATGGATTTTCGAAAAAGTACGCATGCAAGCGATTGGTTTACTTCGAAGAGTTCCCTGACATTCGCAGCGCGATTGAGCAGGAAAAACTGATCAAGGGTTGGACACGTAAGCGCAAGATTGCATTGATTGAGAGCACCAATCCCAACTGGGAAGACCTGGCGAAAGATTGGGGATGGCAAAGATTGATGTCGAACGAATCTATAGCGGCAGCAAAGGCGAAAGCAGAGCGGGCCAAAAAGCTTTCGGCGGCATCGAAGGAGTAGTCGGTTGGTGGATCCTTCGCGCGCACAAAACGCGCGCTCAGGAATGACAGCTCTAAATAGTATGGGTGAGTCCCCAAAATAAGTATTTGGGTGAGTCTCAGAAGCGATACTTCAATGAACCTCCTGCTCTTGGTCGCAGCGGTGCTTACGTTTTTGCTGGGAGCGACGCATTCGTTTCTGGGAGAGCGCTTAATTATCCGGCGGCTGTTTGGCATGGAGTTGCCTAAGCTGATTGGCAGCTCGCGGTTCATGCGACGCACGGTGTGGTTTGGCTGGCATCTCACGACCGTGCTGATGTGGGGATTTGCGGCGTTGCTGCTCAACATGAGCCTTGGCCTTGGTTCTTTTTTCAGCGCCAGGGCGATTATTGGCTGGGTGTTTGTGGCTTGTGCGGTGTTATCGCTGATGGCCACGCGAGGAAAGCATTTTTCCTGGGTGATTTTTGGAGTCATTGCCGCACTGACGTTCATCAGTAGATAGTAGAGCCCGGGAAGCAGAGAATCGAGGTAAAGGTTATGAGAGAAGCTGTGATTGTGAGCGCCGTTCGCACGCCGGTCGGCAAAGCTTATAAAGGAACTTTACGGGCCACGCGTCCTGACGATTTTGCCGCGGTTGCCATCAAAGGCGCGCTTGACCGGGTGCCGCAACTCGACCGTAAGGAGATTGAAGACGTGATCCTGGGCTGCGCCATGCCCGAGGCCGAGCAGGGGATGAACGTCGCCCGCACCGCTTCGCTCATTGCCGGGCTGCCGGTCGAGGTTTCGGCGATGACCATCAATCGCTTCTGCTCTTCAGGGTTGCAGGCCATCGCGCTGGGGGCGGAGCGCATCCGCGGCGGTGGAGCTGAAGTCATCGTGGCCGGTGGGACCGAATCGATGACCATGGTTCCGATGGGTGGCAACAAGATCAGCGCTAATCCTACTCTGGTGTCGAATTATCCCGATGCTTATCTTTCCATGGGACTCACGGCCGAGCGGCTGGCCAAACGTTTTGGCATCACCCGCCAGCAGGCCGACGAATTTTCGCTCAATAGCCACAAGAAAGCCCTGGCGGCGATCGCGGCCGGCAAGTTTGACGAAGAGATCGTGCCCGTGCCGGTGAGCTTTACCACTCCTAACGGCAGCAAGCCGAAACGCATCGAGATTCAATTCAAGATGGATGAAGGCCCGCGTGCCGATACGACTCTCGAAGCTTTGGCATCGCTCAAGCCTGCCTTCCACGTCAACGGCATCACCACCGCGGGAAACTCTTCACAGATGTCTGACGGCGCGGCGGCGGCGGTGCTCATGAACGCCGACCGCGCCCACGAATTAGGCATCAAACCGCTGGCGCGCTTCGTCTCATTTGCGACTGCCGGATACAAACCGGAAGAGATGGGACTGGGTCCGGTCTTCGCCATTCCCAAGGCGCTGAAGCTGGCAGGCCTGAAGCTGAGCGACATTGAAGTCATCGAGCTGAACGAAGCCTTCGCCGCGCAGGCAATGAGCGTGATCAAAGAAGGCGGCCTCGACCCGGCGAAGGTGAATCCTAATGGCGGGGCGGTGGCACTGGGGCATCCGCTGGGCTGCACGGGGGCAAAGCTGACGGCATCGATCATCCGCGAACTGAAGCGCCGCAATGGGCGCTATGGACTTGTGACCATGTGCATCGGCGGCGGCATGGGCGCAGCAGGAATTTTCGAGAATTTGAATTGAAAGATTAACCACGAAGGACACGAAGCACAAAAGAAATTTAATTGACCACGGAGACACGGAGGCACGGAGAAGAACAATTTTATTTTCTGATTAGTGTGGATACAGGGTTAGCTCGGGTCCAAGATTTAGTCATTTGTTTGAAAATGAAATTACGAATTGCTTTTCTCCGTGTCTCCGTGCCTCCGTGGTGAGGAAGGTTTTTATGGCAACAGCAACGGCAGTTCCCAAGACAAAAATCGGCGGCGGAAGCTGGCTGCTGGAAGACCGCAACCCGGAAGACATTTTCACGCCGGAAGACTTCAGCGACGAGCACCAGCAGATCGCGCAGACTACGGAAGAGTTCGCGATCAAAGAAATTGTCGCCAATAACGACAAGATCGAGCACAAGGAATGGGAGGTCACGCGCGAGCTGCTACGCAAGGCCAGCGAGATTGGCATTGCCACGGTTGACGTCCCTGAGCAATACGGCGGGGCCGACATGGATAAAGTTTCTTCCGCCATCATCGCCGACCGCATCGCCAAGTCGGGCAGCTTCAGCGTGAGCTTTGGCGCCCACGTGGGCATTGGCACCTTACCTATTGTTTATTTCGGCACCGAAGAGCAGAAGAAAAAATATCTGCCTAAGCTGACCACCGCCGAGTGGATTGGCGCTTACGCGCTCTCGGAATCAACCTCCGGCTCGGACGCGCTCAACGCCCGCACCAAGGCGGTGCTCTCGCCCGATGGCAAGCACTACATCCTGAACGGCGAGAAGATGTGGATCACCAACGGCGGCTTCGCTGACGTCTTTATCGTCTTTGCCAAAATTGACGGCGAAAAATTCACCGCATTTATCGTCGAGCGGACTTTCCCGGGCTTCTCTTCCGGCGCGGAAGAAAAGAAGCTGGGCATTCGCGGGTCGTCTACGTGCCCGCTGATCCTGAACGATTGCAAAGTTCCGGTAGAAAACGTGTTGGGCGAAATCGGCAAAGGACACGTCATCGCCTTCAACATCCTGAACATTGGGCGCTTCAAGCTGGGCGCCGGCTGTGTAGGCGGCACGCGCACGGCGTTGCAGAACGCCATTGGCTATGCCAGGCAACGCAAGGCTTTTGGCAAGAGCATCGCCGAGTTTGGCATGATCAAAGAGAAGATTGCCGATATCGCTGTGGGCATCTACACCGGCGAGGCCCTGGTGTATCGCACGGTAGGCATGATTGATGCAGCTCTCGCCAGCATTGACAAGAGCAGCCCTGAAGCTTCGCGCGAGATCCGCAAGGGCATCGAGGAATATGCAGTCGAGTGCTCCATCGCGAAAGTCTGGGGCTCGGAGCTGCTCGACCGCGCCGTGGATGAGACCGTGCAAATCTACGGCGGTTATGGCTTCGTGGAAGAGTACCCGGCCGAGCGCGCTTATCGCGACTCGCGCGTCAACCGCATCTTCGAGGGCACCAACGAAATCAACCGCATGATCACCACCGGCTGGCTGCTGAAGCAGGCAATGGCGGGAAAAATTCCCCTATTGCCCGCAATCAAAAAGCTGATGGACGAAGTGCTGGCTGGCCCCAGCATGGCCGAGCCGCTGGAAGGCGTGCTGGCCGCCGAGCGCACCATCGTTTCCAACGCCAAAAAAACTGCGCTTTTCGTGGCCGGCGCTGCCTCGCAGAAATACATGATGGCGCTGCCTGACCAGCAGGAGATCATGGGCGCTATGGCTGACATCCTGATTGAAGTCTTTGCCATGGAGTCTGCCCTGCTGCGCACGCTGAAGCTGGTGGCGCACAATGGCGAGGCATCATCGCAGTTGGCCATTGCCATGACCCAGGTCTACGTCATGGAAGCGGCGGAGAAGATTGAGTCTGCCGCTCGCAAGATAATCGCTGCTGTGGCCGAAGGCGACATGCTGCGTACGCAACTGGCTATCCTGCGGCGGCTGGGCAAATACGAGCCGGTCAACACGATTGCCCTGCGGCAGAAGATTGCCGATCGCGTACTGGAGGCGGGAAAGTACGTTACCGCATAATCAATTAATTTTTCGCCGCGGATAGACGCGGATCTCGCGGATTTGACGTTTATTGGCTGCCATCATCTGATTGGTTCCAATGTGCTGTGGCCGCATCGGCTGAAACGCTTTTTACAGCATTCGGAAACAATCCGCGTCTATCTGCGTTTTTCCGCGGCGGAATTCTCAGCGAGCTCTTCCATCACCGAGCGAATCAGTTCTTTAGAGTCGTTCAAGCACTTAAGAATAATCTGGACATCCATGGCGGGCTTGCCCGGCTGGCGGTTGCTCTGGCAATAGACGCCGTGCTGGCCGACCAGCACAAGCGCGTCTGTGAGGGCGTCCATGGTGACAGCCAGGCGTCCGCGGGCCACGCCCATCATGAATTCGTATTTTTCCAGCTCTTGTTTGCGATCTTCGTAAACCGACATAAAAGAATTTAACCACAAAGGACACAAAGGGTTTCACCTTTGCGCTCCTTCGCAGTAATCTTTCGTGGCCCTTTGTGGTCAGCTTTTACATGCCGGCTGAGGCCGATTTGGTCTTATCCGATACCTGGTTACCGGCGACAACGTTCATGATCTGCTGCAGATAGTCGGTCATGGCGCCCGGCGAGTTGGGCATGAAGATGGTGTTGCTCTTGTCCTGAGCGCCGATTTCTTTAAGCGTATCGAAGTACTGGGTCATGAGCACCAGGGCCATTACATCTTTAGCGGTGGCGCCTTCGATGCTTTGCTTGAAGGCTTCCACGGATTCGCGCAGACCGTCGATGATAGCCTTGCGCTGATTGGCGATTCCCTTCCCTTGCAGGGCTTTGCTCTCGGCTTCAGCCTCGGCCTGCTTAACTTTGAGGATTTTTTCCGCCTCTCCGCGCGCCTGCGAGGCCACCTGCTCGCGCTGCGCGGCATTGATGTCGTTCATGGCGGATTTGACCTTGGGATCGGGGTCCACATCGGTGACCAGTGCTTTGATGATGGCGTAACCAAAGTCGTCCATTACGGTTGTGAGTTCACGCTTGACGGCGTCGGCGATGTCGTCTTTTTTCTCGAAGACATCGTCCAGGTTCATTTTGGGAACATTGGAGCGCACTGAATCGAAGACATACGAGGTAATCTGGTCGCCGGGAGACTGCAGCTTGTAATAGGCGGCGTAAACCTTGGTCTGGATCACCTGGTACTGCACCGAGACCATGACTTTGACGAAGACGTTATCCAGGGTCTTGGTTTCCACCTCGACCTTGAACTGCTGCACGCGCAGGTTGACCCGGCCGGCAACCTGCTCGAACCAGGGTGTCTTGAAATTCAATCCCGGAGCCGCAACGCGAACGAACTTGCCAAAGCGCTGGATGACGGCTGCTTCCGCGGTATCCACCGTATAAAAGCCGCTTAGAATTGTGGCGACCATGAACAAGAGAAAAATTCCCAGCAAGATTGTAATTGGATCCATTTTGTCCCCCGATTGGTTATTGATTTTAGAAATTGAGTTGTGAGCGCTCAGTCTAACCCAGCAAGGCGCCTGGAAGACAGTATTTTTACCTTAATAGAATAGGAATCATGGGCTTTGTGGAAGCCGCCGCCTAGGCGGGCGGCCTGAGCTCGTCGAGTCTCAAAAACTCCTGCAGCACCGGCTGCGAGCTTTGCTCCCACTCCGAGAGCGGCCCGAAGAAAATCGCTTTGCCTTCGTGCAGGAACATCACGCGGTCGGCCAGCTTTTGCGCCAGCCGCATATCGTGGGTCACGACGATGCTGGTGAGTTTCAACTGGAGTTTAAGTTTCTGGATGAGGTCGCCCAACAGTTGCGCCATGAGAGGATCCACCATGGTGGTGGGCTCGTCATAGAGCACAGCCTCAGGCTGCGCGGCCAGCGCGCGGGCGATGGCCACCGAGCGCTTCATTCCGGTGGAAAGGTCTGAGGGAAACATGTCGCGCATTCCCTTCACGCCCACCATTTCCAGCAAGCCATCCACGATCTGGAAGGTCTGTTCTTCGTCCAGGTCGCCGCGTTCGCGCAACGGGAAGGCAACATTTTCCCCCACCGTGAGCGAATCGAACAACGCGCCATTTTGAAAGACCATGGTGACTTTTTTTCGGATGGGTTCCATCTCCGGCTCGGTATAGTCGGTGATGTCTTCGTAGGCGACGACGATGCGGCCGGAATCGGGTTTGAGGAACCCCATGATGTGGTGCAGCGAGACCGATTTGCCCACGCCGCTGCGGCCCAGGATGAAGACGGTCTCTCCCGGCAGAACGTCGAAGCTTACGTCATCCAGCACCTTGTGCGATCCAAAAGATTTGGAGACGTTTTTGAATGCGATATATGGCTCGGGCCGCACTTTCATAGCAGTCTCTGTTTCGCCAGCTCAAATTCTTCGCGTGTATTGAGATTATCGAACATTCGCAGGGAAAAGCCAGCCTTAAATATTTCTTCTTCTTCCACTGGACGCACCGAAACCTGACTGAACAGCAAGTCTATCTTGTAGCGCTTTTCGCGCAGCGCATTCTCCGCCGCATCCGCGAAAGCTTTATGATAAATTGCGCACAGCGGCTGCCAGCCTCGGGCAGTTCGTGGAATAACGGCCAGGGGCGGGCCGACATTGGCTTCGGCTTTGCTCTGACGCAGCAAATACCGCAGAAAATCGGCTTCCACAAATGGCAGATCCACGGCAAGGACCAGATTCAGCTCTGACGCCGACGATTTGAGCACGGCATGGATGCCCCCCAGGGGGCCGCAATCGGGGTAAATATCTTCAATCGCTTCATGACCAAACTTTTCCCGTGGACCGGATACATGAACCTCATCAGCCGCCAGCCTGGCAATGTTTATCGCACGCTCAAGCAAACTGGCATTCTGAAATTTCAGGAAGGCCTTGTCGACACCCATGCGTGAGCTTTTTCCGCCAGCGAGAACGAAAGCAGTCACCACGGCGAGAGTGTAACAAATTGCAAGGGCATTCCCGGGCTACAGAGACCGGTTTCCACCTGCCCTTTTTTCGTCCGGGTATTCCAATTACCAGTCACTGGCTAAGGGCGAAATGAGCAAGTATCAATCTTGAGAAGGATACATGCGCTTTTCGTAAGGTGTAATCAAAGACATACCTTAAGAACAGAGTTGCATCCAAAAAGCTCAATGGGTCAAACAAGAAAACCGCTCTTACTTATTTTGGTGCTTTGCGCGGCCATTTACTGTGCGCCGAATTGGGCCTGGGCTCAAAGCACGGATTCAGACTTACCCGACAGCCCCTCGCAGGCGTTGCCACAATCTTCGAAAGACGACGCCAACTCTCCAACGGATCGAGAAGCATCCTGGCGGAGCCTGCCCAAAGACTTCCTGCACGATCAAAAAGCCATTTGGCTGTTCCCCACCCAATTGGCAAAAGGGCGCCACTGGTTGCCAACACTTGCCATCGCAGGCGGGACCGCCGGGCTCATCGTCGCT
>DASREY010000179.1:0-9752 GCA_035651775.1 Terriglobales bacterium | reverse complement strand
AAGGTTTGCCAGCTTGAGGTCCCATGTCGCCGCCAGCGCAATGGGCGCCGGCAGCGCCGTCGCCTTGGCCTGGGTTGCAGGAGTCAGGTTACCGCCAGGGCCCGCTCCTGCGGGACCATTCGTGATATGGAAGTCGGGAATGCCCAGGCGAGGAACCCCGGGCACGACCCGATAGTGCTCGGCATCTTTAATTCCATGCAGCTCCTGGATTTTTTCGTCCAGGGTCATCTTGTTGACCAGTTCACGGGCACGCGCATCGGGCGTTTCAGATTGGGCTTGAGCGCTGCCCGTTATCAGACCGGCGATTAGAAAGGTAAAGATGATTTTGCGTGCGGATAACAAAGGCGCCTCCAATTTGGTTTGTGAATACTCGCTTGAGGTGATCTTTAGGAGCTAAAGAGTTTGTGTAAGGAATTTGAAAGAGCGCTTACCGCTCACCCGTGCCTGAAAGGAATGAGCGATCAGCCCTGCCCTGGCAAAAAACTATTCCTGGCACAAACCCTATTTTTTTAAACACGCACTATGCGATCTGGTTAACCAGCGTGCCTACGCGCTCGATCTCCACTTCCATCTTGTCGCCCGACTTCAAAAATACCGGTGGCTTGCGGGCAAAACCCACCCCTGGAGGAGTGCCGGTCAGGATCACGTCTCCCGGGTTCAAGGTGATGCTGCGAGAGATGTATTCGATCAGAGCGGGTATATCAAAGACCAGATTCGATGTGGTGGAATCCTGCATTACATTGCCGTTCAGGCGCAGTTGAATGCGCAGTCCACTGCCATCGCCGATTTCGCCCTGGGAGACAATCCAGGGTCCGATAGGACCAAAGCAGTCTGCGCTTTTTCCGCGGTACCACTGATTGTCGGCAAACTGGAAGTCGCGGGCGCTGATGTCGTTGCCGCAGGTGTAGCCGGCAACATATTGAAGCGCATCGGCTGCCGCGACCCGGCTGCAGGTCTTGCCGATCACCACGGCAAGTTCGGCCTCGTAATCCACCTGAGAGCTCTCCGCCGGCAGCGGAACCGGACGGTTGTGCGCATGAATGGCGTTGGCCGTCTTGGCAAATAAAAGAGGGACCTGGGGCAGCTTCATGTCCGACTCTTTCGCGTGGTCGCGATAATTCAAACCGACACAGATAAAATTCTGCGGACGCACCGGCGGATTGAACTGGAGGGAGGAATCGAGCGCCGGCGCTCCCTGCAGAGCCTTTCCGTCGCGCGAGAGAAACTCCTCGACCACCGGGAGCGCCGCGCAAAAACTGGCATCGCTCGCATCCTGCATGGCCATTGCCGCGGCCGCGCGGACCGGGGCCGGCACCGCGGGGCTTTGGAGAATACTCCAATCCAACAGCCGCTGGTCGTTGCCGGCCAGGAACAATCCTGATTTTCCATTTAAAGCGTACCTGCCTGCTCTCATCTATTTAATTCCTTTTTTATAATTTTTTAATAAAAACTATTTCAAATTATTTTTCCGTTCAAACATTCAATCCATGCCCTGACACAAACCTGGTCTTGAAAACACATTTCCAATAATCGTTTTAAAATTCCTTTTTTGAACGAATGAACATTTTAGCGTAACACCGGCTCGCTTCTTGCCTGACGCGCTTCGGCGGCGGCTTTTGCGGTCTCTCGCAATCTTTCAGCGGCAATCTCAGGGGTGATATCGCGCTGAGGACTGCCCAGCATTTCATATCCCACCATAAATTTTTGCACGGTCGCAGAGCGCAGCAGAGGCGGATAGTAATGCGCGTGAAAATGCCATTCCGGATGGCTCTTTCCATCGGTGGGGTGCTGATGGAAGCCCATGGAGTACGGAAACGAAACATCGAAGAGCTTGTCATATCCCGCGGTCACCTGCTTCAGAATCTCGCCAAGCAAGTCGCGTTCTTTTTCGGTGAGCTCATCCATGGCGCCCAGATGCCGCGTGCTCAGGATCAGGATCTCGAATGGCCACACCGCCCAAAAAGGGACGAGGGCGACGAAGGCTTCGTTCTCGCAAACAATTCGCTCCCTGGCCTTCTGTTCCAGCGCCAGGTAATCGCACAGCAGGCAGGCATTCTGCGATTTTGCATGCTGCTCCATGGATTCCTGTTCGCGGGCCGGCAGGTTGGGCAAGGTGGCGTTGGCCCAGATTTGGCAATGCGGATGCGGATTGCTGGCGCCCATCATGGCGCCGCGGTTTTCAAATATTTGTACGTGGTTGATCCAGGGAGTGCCGCCCAGCTCGGCGTACTGCGCCACCCACACGTCTACCACGCGCCGGATTTGTGTCAGGCTCATGCTGGCAATGGTGAGATCATGCCGCGGATCGAAACAAACCACACGGCAGATGCCGCGTTCCGCATGCGCCACGATTAATCCGTTGAGATCAATCTGGCTTTCGGGAACAGAAGGGAGCAGGGCGGGAAAGTCGTTATCAAATACCAGCGTGGTTTCATAAGCCGGGTTGCGCACTCCGGCTGCGCGCGCATTTCCCGGGCACAAATAGCAATTAGGATCGTATGCCGGCTGGGGCTCCCGCTGGGCTTCATGAACTTTCCCCTGCCAGGGCCGCTGGGTGCGATGCGGTGAGACCACCACCCACTCCCGCGTAAGCGGGTTGTAGCGGCGATGGGGCGTATCTCGCAGGTCCATCGTTGAATGCTCTCTCACCTTGCGGCGCCGACGCCTTCAGCGGGAGAGCATACATAAATCTCAGGTCGGCGGCCCGTTTTTTCTTCGTAAGCATCTGCAATGGTTTGTTGCAGGCGCGAGATGGCGTCTTCTTTCACCAGGCTGATCGTACACCCGCCAAACCCGCCACCGGTCATGCGAGAGCCGTAAACGCCTTCCTGCCGGGCGGCAATTTCGACCATCAGGTCAAGCTCAGGACAACTCACTTCATAGTCGTCGCGCAGGCTGCGATGGGAATCGGCCATGAGGCGGCCAAAACAGTTCAGATCGTCGCGCTGCAGAGCGGCCGCCGCCTCGGTCACACGCTGGTTTTCAGTAACTACATGGCGGCAGCGCCGGTAAAGGACGTCCGTGAGTTTATCCCGATGACTATCAATCTCAGCCAGGGTAACATCGCGCAAAGATTTCAATCCGGGAATCGCCGTGGCGAGCTGGCAGACGCCTTGCTCGCACTCGGACCGGCGCACGTTATATTCTCCGCTGGCGATGTGGTGATCCACCATGGTGTTACAGATTAACAGGCGGACATCGCCTTTCAGCGGCAGCAGGCGGTAATTCAGGGAACGGCAATCGAGCACCAGGGCGCATCCTGCCTGGCCGTGGCAGGCAATGAACTGGTCCATAATTCCGCAGCGCGCGCCGACAAACTCGTTCTCAGCCTTCTGGCAGAGCTTGGCCAGTTGCTTGCGGTCCACCTGCAGGCCCGATATATCCAGGAGCGCATATGCGGTCGCCACCTCGATGGCGGCAGACGAGCTCAGGCCGGCCCCAATGGGAATGTTGCTCATCACGGCCACATTGGCGCCGCGCAACTTGTAAGCGGCATTCTCAAGCACCCAGGCTACGCCGCGCACATAATCGCTCCAGTGATGCGCGGCCCTGACGTTACGCTCGTCGAGAGAGAATTCTGAGGTCTCGTTAAAATTTGTGGAATGCACGACCAATCGCCTGTCATCGCGCGGAGCAATGGCGATGCAGCAGGAAAGATCGATGGCGGCGGGCATGACAAATCCGTCGTTGTAATCGGTATGCTCGCCGATAAGATTCACACGGCCCGGGGCACGGTAGAGCGTGGGAGCAGCCTCAAAAATGTTACTGAACTGAATTTTGAGTTCAGTCCATGGATCAAGGCGCTGCGCGAGAGATGGTGTTGGCGTTATCATGCAGTCAGTTATGGGCCGCCGCGTCTTGTTTTTTGTGCACGGAAGAGGGCAAATCTGCGGTTTCGTCCAACTGTTTTGTTTGGGAGCGCCGCCTTCCCAAAAACAGCATTCCCAAGCCAAAGACCAGCAGCACCAGCCCCCAAATCAGGTTGATGTTGATGCCTAAGGAACGTTGATAGAGCGTCCGGTCACTGACAACGCCAAACAAAGTCAGTACGATCCCAAAAACGGAAAACAGCACTCCGATCGGTAATCGAATATCTAATCCCATAAGTGCGGAACCTTTCATTCGCCTTGCTAAAAGCTTGTTTCAAAAATATCTTTCGATTCGAACGCTGCGACCTCAGGAACGAAAGCCCGCATTTTTTACGCCTAAGCGGCAGTCGTGCCCTGATACAAAACTTATTTCTAATCAGCTCCAGCCAATCTTGCCTTAAAGCTCTTACCTCATTACCAGAAAATGAAATTCAGTATCGCCGCTCCCACCAGCACGCAAACCGCCAGCACCATGGGTCTTTGATACCACTTCAGATTTTCCTGCGACGGACGCGCCGTCAATGAATATACCAACCCTTTCAGCTCTTCCTGGTTGCGCGGCTTGGTCACCAGGCTGACGACAATGGTGACAACAAAACAGGCCGTCCAGGCAAAAATCGCCGCCCAGAAATTCTGCGCCATCTCGCTGGGATAGGTATGAACCAGCCCCAGCCAACCTCCCTTGACCCCAGCCACTGCTCCTTCCGGCAAGGTCAATCCGTGGTGCAGGGCAGCAGCTCCGGTGCCGGCCAGCAAGCCTAAGAAGGCTCCATGTCCGGTCGTTCTCTTCCAGAACATGCCCAGCAGGAAAGTCGCAAACAGCGGCGCATTCACGAAGGCAAACACCAACTGCAACATGTCCATGATGTTATTGAAGCGGGTTGCCATGTACGCGGTTGCGATGGATAAACCTATGCCAAACACCGTGGCCATGCGCCCCATCCACAAGTAATGCTGATCGCTGGCGCCCTTGCGCAGGTAGGACTGATAAATGTCATAGGTCCAGACAGTGTTGAACGCGGTCACATTGCCCGCCATTCCTGACATGAAGCTGGCCAGCAATGCGGTGAGCCCCAGACCCAGCATGCCCGTCGGGAAGTAGTGGAGCAATATGTTAGGGAAGGCCAGGTCATAATCCAGCTCAGGATTGCCGTTCTTATCGAGCAGCGGACGGTTGGTTGCCGGATCCACTTTAGGTGGAATCAAACCCACGCCGGCGCCGGCCGCAGGAACCATACCCTGCGTACTTGCAACCTGTATCGTGCTCTGTACCGCCGGTTTAGGTAGAGCGATAGCAATCAAACCGGGAAAGATTACGATAAAGGGAAAGAGCATTTTGGGAACGGCAGCAATTAACGGTGTACGCCGGGCGGAGTTCATGGAATCAGCCGCCATGGCGCGCTGCACCACCAGGAAGTCTGTACACCAGTAGCCGAACGAGAGCACAAAGCCCAGGCCCATGACCAGACCGAACCACTCCACTCCCAGGCGGTTGGTGTGAGCGCTGCCCATGCCTGCCCATGAGTGCGTGAGTTCCGGCGACAAAGTCCTCTTAAGACCTTGCCAGCCTCCAACATTTTTCAGCCCGAGCAGCACCAGCGGAAAAAGCCCGGCGATGATCAGGAAGAATTGCAGCACCTCGTTGTAGATAGCGCTGGTCAATCCGCCGAGCAGGATGTAAGCCAGCACGACCGCGGCCGAGACCACAATGCCTACATGGAAAATCCAGGAAGGATCGAGCCCCATGCGCTGGAAGGGCGCGTCCAGAATATGCAGACTCTGGATAAGTTTGGCCATGGCATACATCGAGATCCCCGATGAGAAAGTCGTCATGACCGCAAAAGAGATGGCATTCAGGGCGCGCGTCTTTTCGTCAAAGCGCAAGCGAAGATATTCCGGCACCGAACGCGCGCGCGAGCCGTAGTAGAACGGCATCATGAAAAGACCGATGAAAACCATGGCGGGCACAGCGCCAATCCAATAGAAATGGCTGGTGGCAATGCCGTACTTGGCTCCGGACGCGGCCATTCCTATGACTTCCTGCGCACCCAGATTGGCTGACAGAAAAGCCAGGCCACACACCCAGGCGGGTATGGCCCGGCCTGCCAGGAAAAAGTCGGTGCTGGTGCGGGTATAGCGCTTCAGAACGATGCCGATGCCGAGCACAAATACGAAATACACGGCCATGATCAGCCAATCAATAGCGGTCAGTTGCATTATTTGTGAGGTCTCCGTTGGCCTGATTTCATTCTTTAGTTTTTTTAATGTCTTTACAGCCTTACCAACAAACTTTGCCGGCCATAATTCCCGGCGGCTTGCAGCACTATAGCCCCGAATATCCCAGCCGGGTAGAGATTACGTGAGCACCTTTCTTGACCGCCGCGGCAAAGACCCGCGCCTTTTCCGCTGTCACCCTGGTAATGGGTCCGCTGGTGCTGATGGCCGCTGTAACCTTGCCGCTCTCATCGAAGATCGGAGCTGCCACGCAACGCGCCCCCATGACCGCCTCTTCATCATCCACGGCATAGCCGCACTGACGAATCTTGGCGAACTCCTTTTTCAATCGCACCGCCTGGGTGATGGTATGGGGGGTGAAGCGCTCCATGCTGCGGGAGGCAAGCACGTCTTCAACATCTTCCGCCGGCAGATAGGCAGCAATGGCTTTGCCCAAAGATGTGCAGTAGAGAGGACGGCGAGCGCCAACCTGTGATGCCAGCCGGAAGGTATGCGAGCTCTCGATCACGTCGAGATATAGCACCTCATGGCCGTCGAGCACCGCCAGATTCGTGGTTTCTCCCGTAATTTGCCAGAGTTTCTGCAACACCGGACGGCTGATCTTACGCAACGTCTCTTCGTAATTGATGCCAGATCCCAAACGGGCCAGCTTGGGGCCAATCACATAGGCGCCCGCGTCATCACGGAACAGGTAGCCTTCACTCTCCAGGTGTGCAAGAAAACGATAGGCCGTGCTTTTGTTGATGGTTGTGATCCGGGCAATTTCCTTCAACTGCAACCCGGAGGGGGCGGCGTGCAGGGTATCCAGTATCCTCAGCACCTTGACCACGACCCCAACGGGCGCGGATTTCGATTCTCGCTGTCGAAGCATCTGATGACCTCCTAAAATACGGGCTTGAGAAATTCCATCCATCGTTCGTCCCTTCCCGCGCCGCGTCCGTCGCGACCGAATGCGGCCCCGAATTTTATTACATAAAACGTTTTATGATATGAAATCACGTTTTCAAACCCGAATTCTACCCGAAAGCGCCATGAGGAGACATCCAAAAAATGAATTGCGTCAAGAAATGTAAATTAAAAGTAAACGTTTTATCACGTAAAGTAAACGTTTTCATAGTTGAATTTTACCCTAGATTCTGCTATAAGTCGCTAAAGATTTGTATGAAGCTGCAGAAGGCTGGATTGGTACACTGTGCATCTCGCCCCGGGCGAGACCGATAACAGGGCTTATCTACAGCTTCCTCGGAGTAAACTTGAAGTCCAACCCAAGATTCGTATCAATCCCAATGAGGAGGAAACATATATGTGGGGGAAAAAAGCCGCAACGCTGTTGTTGCTCGTACTTTTGACGCCTGTAACAGCAATCTTTGCCCAGACATCTACGGGTGAAGTTAACGGAGTGGTGACCGATACGCAAGGTTCGGTAATCTCAGACGCCAGCGTAAAACTCATCAACCAGGCAACCAGGATTGAAACACCAGCCAAGACCAACGGCGTAGGAGGGTTTACATTCGTCAACGTCCAGCCGGGCACTTATGTCCTACAGGTCGAGAAGCAGGGATTCAAGAAAACCCAGATTGCCGCCTTCGATGTAAGCGTTAATCAAACCATAAACCAGACTATCAAGATGCAGGTGGGCGCCGTAGACCAGACGGTGCAGGTTACCGCAGAAGGCACATTGCTCCAGCCCACAACTACCGAACTGGGAACGGTGATCGAAGAAAGGCCCGTGCAGCAGCTGCCGTTGAATGGCCGCAACTTCACACAATTACTGATTCTTACGCCCGGCATCACGCCTGTGTCTACAGCGCAGGGCTCGAATTCTGTCGGCTCTCAGGATGCCGGCATTACCGCGATTCCCAATACCGCATTCTACAAGCCTTCCGTCAATGGACAGGGAAACCGCGAATCTACCTTCTTACTGGATGGGATTCAAAATACCGACTTGCGCGGCGCCGTTTATGGGGTTGAGCCCATTATTGACACCGTGAGTGAATTCAAGGTCCAGTCGCATAACGACAAAGCTGAATACGGCGGAGTCCTGGGCGGCGTGATCAACGCGGCGACCAAGTCGGGTACCAACAACTTCCATGGCTCAGCTTGGGAGTATGTACGTAACAACATTTTCGATGCTCGCGATAAATTTAAGGACGTATGTAATCCTGCGCGCTGTCCTGGCTTTGTCCCGACTCCCGGAGCCCCCCCAACACCGGCGCCGGTGCTGGGTTATCACCAGAACGAGTTTGGCGCTGCCGTGGGTGGCCCCATCTTTAAAAACAAGACGTTCTTCTTTGCTGCGTATGAAGGCTGGCGCTATAACAACCCATTGCAGTCTTTTCAAACTGTGCCCACCGCGGCCGAGTTAGGCGGCGATTTCACCAATGCGCTTTCAAATGGCACCAGCATCACCGGTCTTGGTTTCACGCCTGCTCAGATCTTTAACCCGTATACCGGCGGTAAGACACGCTTTCAGTGTCTGCCCGGTACAAATACCCCGGAACCAGTTAACCTGACACCCGGAGCCACCTTCGGCACGCAACCTGCCGGCACTGCTTGCAATGTGATCCCGACAGCGTTGATCAATCAACAAGTAGTACAGGTTGTGCAAGCCTATACGCTCAAGCCGAACTTCGCTCCCATCTTGGGCGTGCAAAACAGCAACTTTGTGGAAACTCGCCCCGAAATCAACACCAGCAATAGCTGGCAGCTCCGGCTGGATCACAAGTTTAATGATCGAAACAATGTCTTCGTTCGCCTGAGCCAGATGTGGGTATCGGACACACAGCCGATCAATGGAACGGTTGCCACCGATCCCTCCATTTATCACGCCTACAACTTTGGCGGGGCCTGGGATCACGTATTCACTCCAAACCTCATCGGTGATTTCCGCGGGGGAGCATTATTCAAGCCGTATTCGTTTTATCAGAACGCCGGGATTTCACCGCTTGGCTTTGCTCCTGAGACTGCCGCTGGCTTCACTGGAATTGCCGCCACACAAGGTTTCTTTATGAGTGGGGTTGACGGGCTCACGATCGGCAGCCAGGGACAGAACCACCGTGGTAATCCGGTGGCAAATTTTGATGGCAGCCTGAACTGGATCCACGGCAAACACAACATCAAGACAGGCTTCCAGTACATCTACACGAACCGCTACCAGCAGAACCTCTTTCAGCAGCTTCCCTTCAGTTCCCGGGAAACCAGTTCAGGCATGAACAACACCACTCTGACGATCAATGGACAAAAAGGAATTGGAACCGGAAATTCGTTAGCGTCGGCGCTGCTGGGTCTGCCGGACAGCCTCACCATCCAACAACCCGACCTTAGTTTGGTTTATTTCAATTTGAATACCATGGCAGGATACATCCAGGATGAATGGCATGTTACGCCCACTCTGACCGTCAATGCAGGCGTTCGCTATGACTACGTCGGTCATGCCAATGTCCTGAACAACCGGCCACTCAATGCCTTTGACCTGTTCCATCAGCAGTGGGATATTGCGGAAAAGTCGGTCGTTGCTTGTCCAGCAGCTCCCGCGTTTACCAATCCGTGCATCCCTGGTGGGTTCCCGAATTCGAATTTCATTGTGGGGCTGAACGGCGCTCCGCTGCCGCCAACTCCACCGGCGGGCACGATTCCTGTCACCTTCAA
>DASREY010000178.1:0-3966 GCA_035651775.1 Terriglobales bacterium | reverse complement strand
CGATTCGTCCCTTTTGAAGCAGGGCATTGGCCAGGGCCACCTGGGCGTCGGGATCGTTCGGCGCCATGGCCACCGCTCTCTCGCAGTAGCGAATTGCATCCTCCACATCGCCTTTTCTAAGCAGCGCGCTGCCGAGGTTGTAGTCGGCGTCCCAAAAATCGGGCTGCATTTGCAGAGTGGCTTTGTAATGACCAATCGCCTCGTCAAGCTGGCCCTTTTCAACCAGGACGATGCCAAGGTTATTGTGCGCCATCCAGCAACCGGGATTTCGCTTCAACGTTGTGCGCCACAGCGTTTCAATGTCACCATACATCGCTGCCTGCCGCGACGTCAGCGTAGCCAGCGTCGCTCCCATGCAAACTGCCACCCCGGCCGCCAATGCGCCTCCATGCTTGAACCGACCAGTCAGAGTGACCAGACCCGCGGAAACAAGCGCGATGGGACCAATACAGGCCAGATACTGGTAATGATCGGCCACAAACGTATAGCGAAACGTGAAAAGCATGATAAACCCCAGCACGGGGCTGAGAGTCGCCACGAAAAACAGGGCGGCGACCTCCATGCCGCGCCCCACATAGCGGCGCAGAAAATAAATTCCCCCGCTCGCCAATATTCCTGCCAACAGCCACGTGTAATTAACAAGTCGCGTCGGGGAGGGATCCCACCGCGGGTAAATGAATGTCAGGTTGGTTGGCCAGATCAGTTTGCCCAGGTAAAACCAAACAGCCCGGCTCGCTACCAGGACGCGTTCAATCGGGCTCAGAAAGGCAAAGAGCGTCCGGCTCGTGCCCTGGTGATACCGCTCCCACCACACGGCCAGTAAACCCATGGCGATGCCAAGAATAACAAAAGGCAGAATCTGGATAATCCGAGTTCGCGTGATCGGTTTCTTCTGCAGCCACAAAATCAGGACCAACGCTGCGGGCAGCGTGCACGCCGTTGTTTTGGAAAAGAGCGCACACAGGTACAGGATCAACGCCAGCCAGTAAAACAACCAGCGACGCCTCGTTCGCTCGTCCACAAAGCCAATCCAGGCAAGGAGCGTCAGCAAAAAGAAAAATCCCATCAACACGTTCTTGCGCTCGGTGATCCAGGCCACAGATTCCACCTGCACCGGGTGCAGGGCAAAAATTGCTCCGGCCAGCCACGCCCCGGGCACGTTTAACCGCGCCAGGAGGCGCCACACCAGAAGCGCGTTGGCAACGTGAAGCAACAGGTTGACCCAGTGATAGCCGGTCGGGTTAAGGCCCCACAACGCCCGCTCCAGACGAAATGTCGTATAGGTGAGGGGAAAATACTGCGACGGCGAATCGAGCGAAAACCAGATGCGGCGCAAACCGTCGGGTGCCGTCAGCAATTCATTGTTCGTGACATAGTCGTCATCGTCCCAAAGAAACCCGCCATTCCACGCCGGGCGATACGCCGCGATCGTAACCGCGCCGATCAGAACGGCAAAGACAACCGCGCGAGTGCGCCGGGAAACAAAGTGGTCTGCGATTTGCCGCATTTTCGTTGTCTAACTAAACAATCGTCATTGCCAATCGATGCACAAAAATCGCGCGCGATCCCCGGCATTTGCAACCTGCTGTTTTTGGTCAAAGTAAGAACCTTTGTGAGTGCGACGGCCAATATCGACGCGAATCGCCCCTCTTTTGCCTGGTGGGCGCTGGGAATTATCGTTTGCGCGCTTGTGATGATGATCAGATTGCGGCTCCTGGGAATTCCCCTCGAGCGCGACGAAGGCGAATACGCTTACGCTGGACAACTGATGCTGCAAGGCATCCCTCCCTACAAACTCGCCTATAACATGAAATTTCCGGGCACATACGGCGCGTACGCGCTCATCATGGCGCTCCTTGGCCAAACCATAGTCGCCGTTCATCTCGGTCTGCTCTTCGTCAACGCGGCGACCATCATTTTGATCTATTTCCTGGGCCAGCGACTCGCAGGAACGCCACCGGGAATTGTCGCTGCCGCAACATATGCCGTGCTGTCGGTTAGCCCCAGTGTGCTGGGTCTCGCAGGACACGCAACGCATTTTGTAATGCTCCCCACCCTGGCAGGTTTGCTGCTTTTAACCGGTTCTCCGGGATCGTATGGAACAGCCAGACTGTTTGCCAGTGGAATCTGCTTCGGTCTGGCACTTTTAATGAAGCAGCCCGCCGTGTTCCTCATTTTCTTTGGGGCAACCTATTTCGTTTTTCGAGCGATTCGATACGGCTCGACAAGGAAGCAAATGCTTCTTGGAATGCTCATCTTTGCGGGTGGCGCAATCTGTCCGCTGGCGATTACTTGTCTGGTTCTCTGGCATGTCGGCGTGTTCCGAGACTTCTGGTTCTGGACCATCGCTTATGCGCGCCAATACGGCAGCCTGATTCCCATTGCTCAGGCGCCGGGAATCTTTGTCGATAGCTTAAGGGAAGTGATCGGCGTCAACTGGGTGATTTGGGCGTTGGCAGGGTTTGGAGCTGTAGCCGGTGCTTGGAATCGGCGAACACGGGCGGCCACGTTTTTCTCTATTGGTTTGCTGTTCTTCGCGACGCTGGCCTTATTGCCGGGCTTTCACTTCCGCTATCACTATTTCGTTTTAATCCTTCCCGCGATTGCGCTTTTGGCTGGAATCACTGCCTGCATATTGGCCGACCTTATCGCAAAGCAGCCAATCGCCGCGCAATCGTTAGTTGCTATCATTTTCGGTGCCATCCTGGTCTGGCCGATCATTGCCCAAAGGAGGTGCCTCATCGAGAGCTCCCCCCTTTCTGTGTCCAGCATGATCTATCCCGAGGGTCCTTTCACCGAATCCCTGAAAATCGCCGAATACCTGCGGTCGCACACAAGCCCACAGGATACGATTGCCGTGCTGGGATCCGAGCCACAGATATATTTTTACGCGCAGCGACATTCGGCAACCGGCTACATTTATACCTATGGTTTAATGGAGCCCCAAAAATATGCTCGCCAAATGCAAGAGCAGATGATCCGGGAAATTGAGCGGTCTCGTCCCAAATACCTTGTATCCGTCGTCATGAATGACTCGTGGCTGCCATGGCCGCAGTCCGACCGACGTATTTTCGCTTGGGCAAATCAATACACTGCAAAAAATTACGACGTCACCGGCTTTGTAAACATCAGGAATCCCGGCGAGAGCGACTATTTTTTTGGAGAAATTCCGCTATCGGTCCCTCGACTGAAGAATTACATTCTAATTTACCAGAGGAAACTTTAGCCCTGGCGCGATTCCGTGATGAAAAGAACCCGCGTCTCGAGAAGACAGAACGGATCGCAGGAACGTCCGCCTCCAACGGACCGCCGCGCTCAGCCAAAGATAACTCAACAGCCTAAGTCCATAACACAATCCCGGTTCGCCGATCATCTCGCCGAAGCCAACAGTCCCTGGTTTACTCTTGGTGTCTGTGTCACCTTGACGGGTCTCGTTTGGGCTGTTTTCGGCCAGACGCTATGGCACGATTTTATCAACTATGATGACCCGCGCTACGTCTATGAGAATGCTCAGATAACAGGGGGTATCACCTTACGAAGCGTGGCCTGGGCATTCACCCATGTTCACGCCATGAACTGGCACCCGCTGACGACGATTTCGCACATGCTAGACTGCCAGTTATATGGCTTGCAGGCTGGCTGGCACCATTTTACAAATGTGCTGCTCCATGCCGCGGCCGCGATTCTTCTCTTTCTCGCGCTGCAAAAGATGACACGCGCAACGTGGCGGAGCGCTTTTGTCGCCGCTCTGTTTGCCATTCATCCTTTGCGCGTCGAATCGGTCGCCTGGATCGCAGAAAGAAAAGATGTCCTGAGCGGCGTCTTTTTCATGCTGATATTGCTCGCATACACTCATTACGCGAGGAAACCCTGCCTTAATCGATATGTGCTCGTATCTGTTCTCTTTGCATGCGGTTTGATGGCCAAGCCCATGCTTGTGACCGTTCCCTTCGTATTGTTGCTTCT
>DASREY010000177.1:0-18061 GCA_035651775.1 Terriglobales bacterium | reverse complement strand
GCTTCGCCGCGGTGATCGCAATGTTTTCCTTGTTCGTGTTCAAGCGTCCGGCAAAAGCTCAGCCCACAATGATTCGGCTGGGTTACAGCAACTGTGCCGTGTGTCATATCTCTCCGCAGGGAGGCGGACTTCTCAACGCCTATGGCCGCAGCGTGGATCAGGCGCAGAGTCTCGCAGGCGGCGATTACCGGCCTGCAGATGGCCGCTTGGCCCGGTGGCTCGGGGGAAAGGGGCACATTACGCAGGATGTGCGCTCGGTGACTCAGGTGCAGGTCAGCAAAACGACAGACAAGCCGCTGGTTGACACCGTGCGTTCCCGACTCATGTACCGGAATGCCACCGAACTGGGAGATGGCTTCCGGCTCTCGGCGGTCGTCATGAGCGAGAACGAGAGCTCGAAGAGGCCCGCGCTCGGCTATGAGAGTGCCATTCAGCCCCGCACCGTGTACGTTACCAGCGCCCTGTTGTCGTATCGGCCGAAGAATACGCTGGAATTCTCAGTCGGTCGTGATCAGCTGCCAAGCGGAATCAATATCTCCGACCTGACCGTGCTCATTCGATCCCACAATCGGATGGGATATTATGACGCGCCGCTGCAAGCCAAGCTGTTCTGGTGGGGCAAGCGCTACCAGATTACGCCTTATGCTTTTGCTCCCGCCGGGCCGGAAGAGAGCGACGAGCGCGAGTCCGGGGCGGGCTCTCTCGCCGAACTCGACCTGCTGGGCAAAGGAAGTACGGTAGTGGGCGCCAATGCCCTTCATGGCTCGAGCCGCAGCGTGCACCGCACCATGGTGGGCCCTTACGCCCGGCTGGGCTTTGGAGCCTGGGGGATTCTCGCCGAACATGACATCACCCAGCGCAAACTGACCGACCGGCCGGCGAATTTTCTGCAGCACGCCAGCTATGCGCAGTTGTTTTGGTATCCGCGTGAGTGGCTGGTGCTCTCGGTCATTGGCGAGCAATTAAAGGTGGGACGTCCATTTCCCGCGCACCTCTATGACGGCAGGTTCGAAGTAACGTCGCGGCTCAGCAACCACGTTACCCTGGGCCTCACCAGCCGCCTGGAGCATAACGTCATCACGCGCCAGCGGACGCGCTCAGTTGCTCTTCAACTTGCACTCAAGACGGTACAGTGAGAAGCGCTCACGGCAGGAAGTTGCGTGGGTTTCCTACATCGGAATCGTTCGAAAGCCGTAGTTCTGTGATTGCAAGAACAGGGTCTGGGTGGTTGGCATGCCTATCCTGACAGCCTATGTCTATGTCTTTGTTTTCCCTTCGTAAGCCTGGAAGTCCCCGCGACGTCGGACTTTTACCCAAAGGGCTGGTACCGAATGCAGAACAAGGCCGTTGATCCGCGGCGACTCATATACTACGGTCCAATCATGGGCATTTTTATTGCGGTCCGGCCTTGCCTGATGGGAGTTCTGGCAGTGTGGTGTTGCAATAAAATCATGCGGCGGGTCAGGCGAGAATGTTATCTCGAGGCCGGGGTAGCCCGTCTGCGGCGCAAGCCGCCGGATGAACCGTTGCGGTGTTATCCTAATTGAATTACCCCACAGTAGAAATGTAATCCGATATGTCTAACCCAAACATTCCCGAAGGCCAGTCCAACGTAGAGTCGACCGAATCATTCAAAGACATTCTCTCGCAGTTCGAGAAGAGCCATTCCCGCAAGCTGCAGCCGGGCAGCCAGGGACGCGAAGCCACAGTGATTTCTGTCTCGGCTGACGCTGTATACCTCGATATCGGTTTTAAGACGGAAGGCATTCTTCCGCTCGCAGCCGTTCAGGCCGGCGAAACCGTGAAGCCGGGCGACAAACTCACCGTCACCGTCAAAGGACGCGACCCCGAAGGCTACTATGAACTTTCGCGCTTCAAAGTCGAGCAGCCGACGGATTGGGCATCGCTGGAGAAGGCCTTTAACGACAAGGCGACCATTTCGGGAACGGTGATGGCCGCGGTCAAAGGCGGATTGAGTGTTGATGTGGGCGTGCGGGCGTTCATGCCGGCCTCGCGCACCGGAACCCGCGATGCGGCTGAGATGGAAAAGCTGGTGGGGCAGGAGATCCGTTGCCGCATCACCAAGCTCGATGTGACCGAAGAAGACGTGGTCGTAGACCGCCGCGCCATTGCCGAAGAGGAAGAGCGCGCGACCAAAGACCGGCGCTATTCTGAGCTCAAGGAAGGCGATATCGTGAGCGGCGCAGTTCGTAGCCTGACGGATTATGGAGCGTTCATAGATGTTGGTGGCGTTGACGCCCTGCTGCACGTGGGTGACATCGCGTGGGGACGCGTCAACAAACCGGCGGACGTGCTCTCCGTTGGGCAGCAGATCGAAGCCAAAGTGCTCAAGATGACCGCTGATGGCGAAAAGAGGCGCATCTCGGTGGGCATGAAGCAGCTTCAGCCTCATCCGTGGGATTCGGCCGTAGAAAAATACAAGACCGGCGAGCGCGTGCGCGGCACGGTAACGCGTGTGACCGATTTTGGCGCGTTCGTGGAACTCGAGCCGGGAATCGAAGGGCTGATCCATATCTCCGAGATGTCCTGGGCAAAAAAAGTGCGCCGGCCCAGTGACGTGGTGAAACCCGGCGAGACCGTGGAAGCGGTGATTCTGGGGGTGAATGCGGGCGAGCGCCGTATTTCCCTCGGGCTCAAGCAGGCGCTGGGCGATCCCTGGGCCGAGGTGTCGCAGAAGTTTTCCGCAGGCTCGGTGATCGAGGGGCCAGTGACCAGCATCACCAAGTTTGGAGCCTTCGTGCAGCTTGCCGAGGGGGTGGAGGGCATGATTCACGTCAGCGAGATCAGCGCAGAGAAACGCATCAATCATCCCCAGGACGTGCTGCGGCTTGGACAAACGGTGAAGGCGCAGGTGCTCGAAGTGAACAAAGAAAAGCGGCTCATGCGCCTGAGCATCAAACAAATGGTTCCCAGCAGCCTCGATGAATATATGGCGGAACACAAAGAAGGCGATGTGGTCACCGGGCGCATGATCGAGGTCTCGGGCGGCAATGCGCGTGTGGAACTGGGCGAAGGCATCCAGGCGGCATGCCGAATGTCCAAGCAGGCTTCCGCTGAGCAACCGACGCAAGCCGCGCCGGATTCACCATCCGCAAAGCCTGACCTCTCATCACTGAGTTCCATGCTGCAGGCGCGATGGAAAAGCGGGGCTTCTCCCAACGAGAGGAAGAAAGAAGCTGCCAGCGCCGGACAGATTCGCAGCTTCCGCATTACAAAGCTGGATACGGCAGCCAGGAAGATTGAATTGGAGTTGGCTTAGCTTGGCAGTAAATCATGCCGCTCAGGATTTTGAGAGTCGCCGTTCTAGAGCGTGTACATAATTATCCGCGAGAATGATTGATGGAGCGACCTCAGGGGCCGAAGAGCGTGTGTGAGAGCTCTAGTAATCGCCTTCAAGGCTCTCCCGAAAGAAGTCGGCGATAATTTGCCGTTTGCTGTGTTCAGGAGCAATAAATTCGAATCCGTATCTTGAATACTTCCGGTAAATCGTTTTTACCTGCAAAGGTGTTACCTCGCGGCCTGCAACCCGGAACTCGACAGCCATCATTGCGCCCACAGGCAGATCGGTTTCAATAATCGCGCCGAAGCCGTCTTCGTTGTAGTCCACACACATCCCTGTCACCCGGCGACCCTGAAATTGGATCACGACAAAGCGGTCCGTTTTGTATCGGGTAGAACGTCGGTTCTCAGAGTAACTGAGCGCCCCAGATAGGTCCTTCGGCATGAATGCACCACTTCAGGGGGGTAGGTTGTAGGGGGGTCGTTGAGTCACTTTTACACAGCTGGAGATTAGAGCCAAGTTACCAGAGTAATAGAGTGAATGCTTCCGGGTAATTCATCTTCACCTGCCCCCGGCAGGTTCCGATGCTCGGAATTGTCAGGACGTCGTAACCAGGCCGGCACCTTCCCCATCAAGACAACGATAAGAATTCTGGAATCTTAGTACTTTTTTTGGATCGACTATTGCACTTAGGGTCTGGGCAGCACCAGGTTTCTTCCTGGCCCTGGTTGTCGTAGGATTCCAGATATAAGGCCGCCTTATCATTGGAACACGCCTTCTTTCCATACTTGTCTGCCAAAATGTTTCCGCTGATGACGCCAAAATATCCGTTCCGGCTGTCGTAGTGCCTTGTGCATCCTTCCACGCTGCAACGATAAAGCGTCAGCTTGGAGCGCTCCCCGATCTTGGCTGTTCCATCCGCCACTTCAGGCATCATGGGGCGGTAATGTTTGTCGCACAAAGGATGAATTGCGCTTTTGGATGAAGACTGCATATCAGTTTAAAAAGCACGACAACAAGTTAACCGCTTTTTTGCCGTGCCTTCAACATTGTTACTGGATCGCAATGGGACGTCAAATGACCATAGTAACCGTGGAAAATATCCCACACAGGGCGTTAGATGGCAGAAGGGTGCACCCGAAGGATTTGCGCAAAGACTGTTATCTACGGGATTCCAATATCTTCGTTCCAAATTGCCGGATGCGTTTCAATGAAGGAACGCATTAATTCGATGCACTCCAGATCGTTAAGCACAGTACACTGCACTCCATGAGCCGCCAGCAGATCCTCGGCGCCCAAAAAGGTATGGTTCTCGCCGATAATAATTTTGGGAATCTTGTACAACAAACTCGTGCCCGTGCACATAATGCATGGGCTTAGAGTTGAAACCAGAACCAGCTTGTTCCAGTCTCGACGGCGCCCAGCATTCCTGATGCACACTATTTCCGCATGAGCTGTCGGGTCGCCGGTTTGAACTCTAAGATTATGTCCTCTCGAGATTATCCTGCCGTTGAAATCAGCCAGAACAGACCCTATGGGAATGCCGCCTTCCGACAGGCCTGCCTTAGCTTCTGCTAAAGCTTCGATAAGCAATTGGCTTTCATTCATAGAAATATAGATATAAACGATAGGCGCGATGAGTTCTTAAGAATTTACACTTAGGCTGATTTGTCTGTGGTTGTGGCGTAATTTTTTGAACCGCAAGCGGCCGAGGCACTCTGTGGTCTAGTCCGATTTTGACTGCAGTTTGAGGCGTACCGAAGCGGCAAAAGGAGTTCGTTAAGTTCAATTCCTGTGTCTCATCTTGGCAGGTAGGGACGCCCATCTCTGACAGAGATGGTTTCATCATAACCCTCGCCCGCTCCGAGGGTAGGGTCTTTTTTGAGGGGGGCATTATTCAAACGAGACCCACATAATCCGCAAAGGCCGATGCATTGTTGAGGATCCTGCGCATTCATAAACCGTAGCAGGCCGCCCACTTTGGTCGCCGTTTCGGGTTGAATCAGATTCTCGGATTTATTTGGGCTATAACCTGGTCCAGGGAGGGCAGGTTTTCTATGTCCTCCCCTTTTTGCCCAGCCGCATTGAAAAAGTTGATGAGGCAAGGGGTTCGGGACGTATCAAATTAAACCGTCTGGCTGGCGTGCTGTCTTAAAGCTGCCGTTTCGCCGTATCAGTTGCCCGTTTCCAATGTGCTTAGTCCGTTCAGCGCGGCAATCCAAATTGCCTCTCAGGTGAGCGCACGTGCTCAGGCCGAAATCCCAATCCGATCAGGCGTGCTGGAATTCGGCGCAATATCGGGAACCGCTGCAGAAGTTGAATAGGCAGGGGAAGCCGGCTTCGTTTTTTTGCTTTGCTCAACGCAGGGCCAAGAAAACGCTTGTGCGCGAAAATCTGGAATGCCTGCGTCATGCGCGTGGGAAATTCGCGGCGGCGTTGCACCTGGCGGAGCAGGTCATCGCTGACCGCTCCACGTGATAACTCCTGCGCCAGGAGATTGGCAGTGGCAACGGCATCCTGAATAGCGAGATTAATGCCGACACCGCCGATAGGAGACATAGCATGAGCGGAGTCTCCGATACACAAAAGGCCGGACCGCCACCACTGGCTCAAACGATCGACGGCGACCGTTAATAGCTTGATATCGTCCCAGCTTCTTAATTCATTGGTACGCCCGCCCAGCAAAGGAGCCACCCTCGCGATGTCTTCGCGAAATTCCGGCAGGCCTTTTTGCCGGATCGTATCCAAGCCGCCCTTGGGAATCACGTATGCGCACTGCCAATAGTCGCCGCGGTTCAGGGTCACCAGTATCTTTCCTGGTTTGAAGCGGCCCAGAGTTTGGGGCGGATCTGTCGGGTCGCGCGAAAGGCGCATCCAAAGCACGTCAATGGGAGCGCCAAGGTCAATGACTTTGAGTCCGGCTTTTGTGCGGATGATGGAATGCCGGCCATCTGCTCCCACAGTCAAATCCGCGCGCACTTCGAGGGCTCCTTGCGGGGTTTTCCCACGCACTCCTGCAATGCGGCCGTTCTCTTCAATCAGCTCGTTGACCGCAGACTCCATTCGCAAATGAAAGTGCGGGTAACACTTTGCTTTTTCCGCGATGAAGTTCAGGAAGTCCCATTGCGGCATAAGGGCTATGAATTTGCATCGGGTTGGCAAGTGGGAAAAATCGCCCACGGTCACTGTGACATCTTCGAACTGGCCGCCGATCTGGGGCACCTCCTGATGCGGCCGAAGCAGGAATTCATCGAGAATCCCAAGCTCGTGCATGACTTCAAGAGTCGAGGGATGAATCGTGTCGCCCCGAAAGTCACGCAGAAAATCCGCGTGCTTCTCCAGCACAACGACGTCGATGCCGGCCCGGGCCAGGAGAAAGCCGGCAATCATTCCCGCCGGCCCTCCGCCCACAACACAGCAGCGGGTTTTCACATATTCGATGGAAGAGTTAGTTTGTTCCATTCATAGCCGCTGTTTGCTACTTAGAGATTGAGCAGCGCCCAGGGCTCAATGATAACTATCTTCGTGATCATGTGCATGACGCGCTTCCTGCGGGCCTGCGGTCCCAGTCGCCCAGTTTGTTTATCTATCGAGGCACCTGGATGTGTTCATGGCTTGAAAGGCTGTTCTCGTTTGCGCTGTTTCAGTTCCTGTTCGATTTTTACCATGAAAGAATCGTCGAGTTTGTAAAAGAGAGCAGCTATCGCGGAGAGAAAACCAGCGGCCGCGGGAATGAAGCTCATCATGAAACGAATCCCCGTTTGCACCTGATGCGTTTGGATCAGGTTAGCGTGGAACCCGAAGTAGGCCAACAGCCATCCAGCCAGGGCGCCGCCCACAGTCCAACCCAGTTTCTGCGAGAATGATGCCACCGAGAATACCAGTCCAGTGGCTCTTCGGCCGGCCTTCCATTCGGAGTAGTCGGCTGTATCTGCATAGAAAGCCCAAAGCAGGGGCGAAGTGGGGGCGAACAATGTTGAAATCAACAAATGAATCACAAAGATCAGAATTATCTGCCGGGAAGGAATGAAGTAAAACAGGGCCGTGAGAGCGCTCGCCGCTGTCATGAGGAGAATGTAAGCGCGTGTCTTACCTCCCAGGAGCTGAGCCAGGGGGCGAGCCATGGCCGCGCCCACGATGATACCCAATGTTCCCAGGGCCATGAACAGTGAGGCCATGCTTCCACTATCGAAACTGCAGTTGAAAGCGTGGCCGGCGATCCGGCGCTCGAAATGATAGCTGCCGATGTAATACTTAAAGTAGTAAAGAATCGCGCCCATGCGAATCGAGATATAGCAAACGGCGAACAAGCCAATGAAGCAAACCATGATGCATGGAGTGTTTCGCATCAGGTCTTTGAGGTCGTCTCTTATCGCGCCGGCCTTTTGCCGGGCCGGTTGCACGCGCTCGCGAGTTGCAGCAAAGGCGACCAGGAACAGAGCAACCGCCAGGATGCCATAAACCAGCATGGCCATCTGAAATCCTCTTTGGTCATTGCCGCGACCGAAGAACCTCACCATGGGAAGCGTGAGCCCCTGCACCATGAACAGGCCGCCATAAGCGAGCACAAAACGATAACTGGAAGCGCTGGTACGTTCCAGCGAGTTGGATGAAATCACCCCCATCAGCGCCGAATACGGTATGTTGATGAAGGTATATGCCACCATAATGAGACTGTAGGTGACATAGGCGTAAATGAGCTTGCCGTGCGTGCTCAGATTCGGGGTGGTGAACACGAGCACGCCCAGCAAGGCTAAGGGCAGCGCCCCCCATAGCAGATAGGGACGATAGTGACCCCAGCGCGTGTGCGTACGATCGGCCATGGCGCCCATGAAGGGGTCAATGCCCGTGTCCCAGGCCCGAACGACAAGGAACATCGTTCCGGCAGCCGCTGCGGTGATCCCGAAGACGTCGGTGTAAAAGAACAGAAGGAAATTCAAGAACATCTGCCAGTAAAAGTTTGAGGCCGTATCGCCCAGCCCGTAGCCGACTTTTTCCCAAAAAGAGAGTTTCTCGATTGAGGGTTGCGCCCCCAAAAATGAGATTGTGTTGGCCGCAGCGCTCAAGCGACGCTCCATTTCTCTTGCAGAGTATTCGATAAACCGCTGTGATTATGCCTTAAAAAAATAACGGGCGAAAATACGCACGGAACGGGCATGATTCATTGACGGGAAGGCTTGTGGCCGGAACGAAATGCGGCCTGAGCGGTTGATTCGCGCACAATCAGCGAGGGCTCAATAGCAATTTGGTCAGGGTAGTCTTTGCGGCCTTCGATTCGCTCTACCAGTGTTTGTGCCGCAATTTCTCCCATTTTGCGAAGAGGCTGGCGAATGGTGGTGAGGCTGGGAAGATGGTAAGCGGCGTCGCGGATATCATCGAACCCTACCACCGAAATATCTTCCGGCACTCGCAGTCCGGCTTCGCGAATGGCGCGAATAGCGCCAATCGCCGAAGTATCGTTGTATGCGAACAAGGCGGTGAACTTATGGCCTCGCGACAGCAGGTCTTTGATGAGCCGGTACCCAACCTGAGGAGATGGCTCGCCGGAGTCGAGCTGTACTGCAAGCGCCGGTTGAATCTTGATCCCCAGCTCCTGGGTCACATCGCAAATGGAGCGCCAGCGGTCTTCCGAGTCGGAGCTGAAAGACGGTCCACGAAGAAAGGCAATCTCTTCGTGTCCCAGTTCCATCAGGTGATTTAAGGCCAGGTGCGCTGCCTGAGCGTGGTCCAGAACGATGTTAGTAACTCCGTGCACACGACGATGACCGGCGACGGAGACCGCAGGTATGGGCAGGGTCTCCTTGAGGTTTGTGTCTACCGTGATAAGACCTTCCACCCCCCTAGCCAGTAAAATGCCCAAATATTGCTGGAGCCAGTGAGGGTCGTGACGGTGGGCTACGGTTAAGAAAAAATACTTGCGCTGGCTGAGAAAGGCTTCGATACCGCTGATGACCATTCCTCCATAGGCGTCGCCAATTTCCTCGGTAATCACTCCAATCGTGAATGTCCGCTTGTTGCGTAAAGTGCGGGCAAAAAAATTGGGCCGGTAGTTCAACTCCTGTGCCGCGGCGAAAATCCGCTCTTTGGTACGCTGCGGAATTGTCTTAGCTGACGGCGAGTCATTGAGAACGGCGGAGACCGTCCCTTTGGTCAAACCCACATGCTCTGCCAATTGCTGGAGTGAAACCACTCCATTTGCAAGGCTATTCTTTTTTATCTTCTTCATGTGCAGGTCCGGCCGGCTCTGCATGAGAGCAGAGTTGAAAGTTCGAAGCAAGCTACCTTTCTGAATAGATTTAAAGCCAGCGATCCCACATTATTTCACGGTCTTAAACCTCAAAATCAGCGTCCGTCAGTCCACAAAAATACAGCATTAGAGCGCAAAAAATTTTCTGATTTTGTGCTTGACAAACCCAGTCAACAAAACCGATATTGTATGGCACAAAATCGATATTGTAAATATCGATCATCAAGAGCTTGCTGAGACTGAATAAACCAAAACCACAAAGAGTAAAACGGAGAGTCTACTATGCTGAATCGGTATTGCAGATATGTGAGCTTTCTTGCGGTTGCTTGTATCTTATTGCTCGGTAGCGTTGGGGTAAGAGCGCAACTTACAACTGCCGACATAGTCGGCGCGGTAACCGATAACAGCGGGGCAGTACTGGCCAATGCCAGGGTGAGCCTCACTAACCAGGCGACCCACGAGACCCGGAACGCACAAAGCAATAGCGTGGGCCAATATGCGTTTACCTTCTTACCGACTGGGACATACACAGTGCGCGTAGAATCACCGGGCTTTAAGGCATTCACCTCAGTGGTGACGGTCTCTGCCGGCGATCGCGCCCGTGTGGATGCCCCTCTGCAGCTAGGACAGACTTCGGAAAGCGTGGAAGTAAATGCGCAAACCCCGTTGTTGCAGGCCGACAACTCCACGGTGAGCACTACATTGACGGTGCAGCCGGTGCAAGACCTGCCTCTGCCGACCCGCAACTTAACCACGCTGGTGCAGTTTGCGCCGGGAGCCAATGAAGCCTCTGAAATCAACGGGCTCAGCAGCGGCCAGCGCCCCGACGATCGCCGTCAAACCAGTTCATTCACGGTGAATGGCCAGGATGAACAATTCAACAACATACAGATTGACGGCACCGACAACAACGAACGGATCATCGGCACGATTGGCGTCAAGCCTCCCATTGATTCCATTCAAGAAGTGAATGTAGAGACCAACAACTACACTCCGGAAAGCGGACGGACCCCAGGCGGCCTGATCAGCGTCATTACCAAATCGGGAAGCAATAGCTTTCACGGTTCGCTGTATGAATTCGTCCAGAACGATGTATTCAATGCCAGAAGCCCCTTCAACCCTGTGTCCACCGACCCGACCAAGCCCGATCCGCAGGCCAAATTGCGGCAAAATGATTTTGGCGGCAGCATCGGCGGGCCGATCATCCGGGATCGGACTTTTTTCTTTTTCGGTTATGAAGGTTTCCGCCAGGTTGCGGGCGTGCAAAACCCGATTATCAGCACCGTGCCCACGGCGGCAGAGCAGGCGTTAGGTCCAGCGGGAATCGTTGCCGCCGACCCGTCAACTGCGGGCTTACCGGTGGATCCGATTGCAGCCAATATATTTAAGCTCTATCCAGCGCCCAATTTTGGGCCGCCGGGAGCAACCACACAGAATTTTCTTTTTGATCCCAACAAAACACAGTTCAGCAATACCTATGACGCCCGGGTTGATCATCGTTTCAATAACAATAATCTTTTTTATGGGCGTTTCACTTCGAACAACGTTTCGGCCCTGATCCCAACCTCTTTGCCCAATGTCACGATTAACGGCGTGAGCATCAATCCGGGAAATGGCCAGTTCGGTTTTGCCGGACCAGCAAAGGATATTGCCTACAACGGCCAACTCAACTACACGCACATCTTTAGTCCGGCTCTTCTGCTGGAGTTGAAGGCGGCATATACCCGGATCAATAACCTTTCCAACTCGCCCAACTCCGGCACCAAGGCGGCCACGGCAGTAGGGTTCCCTTCGAATATCAACTATGGGCCTCTATCGAGCTCCGGGTTGCCGCTCATCAATATAGCCGGGTTCCAACCCCTCGGAGATAGCAATTTTGTTCCTATCAGAGATATCAGCAATACCTTCCAGTACGACGGGGCCATCACCTATAACCGTGGAACCCACAACATCAAGGCAGGGGCCAGCTTGATTCGCCGGCAGGCGCAGAATGTACAGAGCAATGAAGCGGTGGGCCACATCAAATTTGGATTGCCGGAGGATGGCGGCGGATCAACGATTAACAACCTCGCCACATTTTTAGTCGGAGCTTTCAGCGAAGAAGGGCGCAACAATGATCTGTTTACGCCCAACTATCGCTCATGGGAGGTTGGATTCTATGCGCAGGACAATTGGAGAATCAAACCGTGGTTGACGATCACGTATGGCCTGCGCTATGACATCTATACTCCTTTTACCGAGAGGCATGGATATCTTTCCAATTATGATCCGGCAAGTCGGCAACTGCTGATTCCCGGCAATGGGCTGGCGACCATCAAAGCGCTGGGTATCAATACCGCAGGAATGGTGGCATCTTCCGACACCGCGGGCCTCAAGACCAATTACGGCAACTTCGCGCCGCGTCTTGGCTTTGCAGCCACGGTTATGCCCGGTATGGTAATTCGCGGCGGATTCGGTATGGCGTATTTTCCCGGCAATTACACTTCAAACGCATCTTTGAAGAACGCTCCCTTCAATGGGATTTATTCTCCCGGATGCCAGTCTCCGCTTGCTACCACGATCGAGCTTCGTGATGGGCAGGTTCCGCCGTCCCCGACTTGCGGAACGGGCGCAGTTGCTACCGCTTCTACTTCTTTGGCGCAGGGGATTCCCATACCGGTTCCGCAGAGCCTGACCAGCGCGAACCTGGCGCTGCCTGACAATGTAGCGCTGAACTTCAGAACGTCTTACGTGTATCAATACAATCTTCTGGTGGAAAAGCAGTTTGGCGCAAATGTGATTTCGGCCGGATATGTGGGCGGTTCGGGACGCCATCTTCCGGTTGTGCTCAATGACGTCAACGTTCAGGATCCACTCAATCCGGCTTCGCATCGCGGGCCTGATGGACGCCTCGATACCCGCCCCACAGTTGCCCTTCTGCCCAATCTTGGCAGCGTTGGAATGTACGAGAGCGCGGGCAGCTCCAGCTACAATGCGCTGCAAACATCATTCCAACGCCGTTTTACTCATGGACTGTCGGTATCGGCCAACTATACCTGGTCTCACGAAATTGATGACGCTACTCACCTCAGCATGGAGGGGCAGGAAGGCTTTGGCAATGCCGATCCCTTTAACATCCGCCTGGTTGAGAAAGGCAATGGCGACCTGGATCTGCGCCACCGCTTTGTCACAACTGCTTCTTATGAATTGCCCTTCGGAAAAAATTTCAGCGGAAGCAAGAAAACACTGCTGGGTGGATGGCAGACCAATATGGTGCTGGTGTGGAACTCGGGAAGTCCATTCAGCCTGACCGATAACTACAGCGGCTTTGGAAACTCTGTTTATGCTGGAATTGGCGGTGGACCGACGCGTCCGGACCAGATTGCGTCAGCTTCTGTGCCCGACCCCAGCGTAAATCATAGTTGCGGTTGCGGCGCGGAATGGTTCAACCGGCAAGCCTTTGTGATCCCAACGCTCGGCACGATTGGGAATTCTCGCCGCAACAGTCTTTACGGTCCGCCCTTCCGGCACTTCGACTTCTCTGTCTTCAAAGATTTCGAAATGACGGAGCGTTACAAGGTGCAGTTCCGCGCCGAGTTCTTCAACCTGACGAACACGCCGAGCTACTTTATTCCCAATGACCAGAACGTAACGCCAACCACCAACCTCGTCCCTACGCTGGCGCAGCATAATGCCGGCCAGACAGGCATTGCATTTGCGCAAATTGATCGCATGAACCCGAATTACACGCCGCGGCAAATTCAGTTTGCGTTGAAATTCCTGTTCTAGCGAGTGGGCAGCATTGCTCTTCATCCGTCGGCGGCAAATGGATTCGTTTCCATTTGCCGCCTTCCTTCACTTTGAGCGGCTTGCATTTTGTGGAAAGCTATCTGGAGACCGAGAAGGCCCACCTGGGCCAGCAATTAGACGTGCGCTTGAACATTGGCACGGGCACACGCGGATTACTGACACCGCAGTTGAAGTACGGTAATAGTTAAAAACCGCATACGAGTTCCCTCACCTCTACGCTTCTTAATCCTCTTCGATTCAGGTTTTTTGCGTAATCCGAATTCCAGCTCTGGAGGTTAGAGTTGCGGCGTCTATCACCAGCCGCTTCGTCCACGAGGAGGTCGCTTGCGATCCTGGCGCGTGGTAAGTTCTTGTGTTGGCATTTTTCTCCTGGTTTTGGCCCTGGCCTCTTGCGGAAGCCCTTCCGCAGTCCAGAGCGCGCAACCTATTTCGTCGGCCCAACCAGCTACGGCACTACCCTCCAATCCCATTCCCGCAGGGGCAACGGCAATCGACAATATCGAGGATATAGATAAGTGGCTGACCTGCGGCGCTTGTGGAAATGGCGCCGGCACAGGCGCGATTGCCAATTACTCCGCCGCGGTGGGTATGGCTTCTCCCAGTGAAGACGGTTCCGCCACCCGGTTCTCCATCGCTGCCAGTGTGCCTTACACGAATGGCTATTTTTATCGGGTGCAGAATCCCATTCACACGCAAATCAATTTTCTTCAATATGAATTTGATCTCTACATTCCCAGCGGCTCAGAGAATGCTCCGCAGGCCCTCGAATTCGAGTGCCAACAGGCACTGAATGGCTGGATTTACAACTTCAGTTGGCAGGCCGACTACGCTTCGAACACGTGGCGCATTTTCAACTATGGGGCCAAGGTGTGGGAGCCGGCGAACCTGCCGTTGCAGCGCTTCACTCCAGGCACATGGCACCACATTGTGGCCGAGTACCATAATGACGCAGCTTCTCACTCGGTTTTCCATGATGTTCTCACTGTGGATGGCGTCCGCATGCCGGTGAATATCCGCCATGATGCTTTCCTGTCGGGCGACGCCAACGACCAGTTCACCAATGCTTTTCAACTCGACAGCAACAGCGTTCCTCTTCCCTATAGCGTGTTCCTGGATCGGATGAAGGTGACGTACAAATAAAGCCGGAAACTATCGCAAAGTCAGGAGTTGATACGCATGCCAGTAATGGAAATGACATACAACAAGAGAGTGGGACGAGCGTTTGAAAATTGGATTTTGCAATTTGCCCGATCAGGTAATGCCCGCAGAATTACACGTGGCGCCGGGAACGAGATAATCCCAGCTCTTTAGGAGAGGCCAGGGATACGCGATTCCAAATACGCAAGATTGTGAGAGAGAAGCACTCGATGATCTCGAGTTCAAATCCCACTACCCAAAATTTCCTAATTTCCTAACTTTTATCATCAATGCCCCTGATCGTGTGGAACACTTACAGTTGTGGTGCAAACTGAAGAGTTTCCCGCCAAATCAAGGCCCTGATATGTGAACGTATAAAGCCGGCCTGTGCCTGAACCCAGGCGTTCGGCGCGAAGATAACCCTTCGTGCTCGGGGTTCCGACAGTGAACCCCTGAATGTCACCCATGCCGCTGTCGGGTTCGTTGCTTGTCACTGAAACCAGCGAAAACGATGCCGCTCCTGAAAGGGAATCAGAAACGGTTGTGGCAACATTCACCGACACAAGCTTGTGGTTAGGCGGCCAGATTACGGCGGGGCTGGCAGCGCAGGTAATGGTTGGCGGCGTCAGGTCAATATTGACGCTGCCGACGGTCGCCGACGCTGAATTTCCGGCAAGATCAGTACACGTGCCGCTCACAGACTGGTTCGCGCCTTCGCTTGCAAGAACGGTAGGTGCAGCAGGGCTACCGGGGGCCAGGCCTGAGAGAGCGTCCGTGCACTGGAATGCGACAGTCACACTCGTATTATTCCAACCATTGGCATTCGGTGCAGGCGTGCGTGAGCCGGCGATTGTGGGCGGGGTTTTATCGATCCTGACTACAAGTGTTTTGGCCGCCTCGATGTTGCCTGCGTTGTCCGTCGCGGAAAACGTAACTACCGTAGTTCCCTCGGCGTTGATTGCGAATGCTGTCGAGTTTCCGGAGACAACCGTATTACCAATCGTCTGGGCTCCGCTCGCGCTGTAAGCGATCTGCTTTACCCCTGTGCCGGCAGTTTCGCTGTCTGAAGAGTTCAGGCTGACGGTCACATTCGAGTTGTTCCAGCCATTGATATTAGGAAAAGGTGTAACGGATGCTGCCGTCAACGGCGGGGTGGAATCAACGACGACATTCAAAGGCACAGTCGCAACATGCGAGAGCACATCGCTGATGCCTTCGATCACCAGAGGGTACTCGCCGGGAGTGGTGCCGGGGAGAGTCGAAATTGTGAGGGTTGCCGAGCCGGCTCCTCCGCCGATGGTTACCGGTGCAAATTGCGCCGTCGCTCCTTGAGGCAAACCGGTCACACTGAGGGCAATGTCTCCAGTAAAACCACGCAGTGCTGAAGCATTCACTTGAAAGCTGGCAGTGCCGCCAGCCCCGGTGGGACCCGGGGGCGGCGTAGCCGTCAGCGAAAATTCAGGACTCTCCTGGTCGCTCACGCAATCGTCGTTTCCTTTGGCGAGACAGAAGCGGTCATAGCGGACCTGCTCGTCGCGGAGGTCGATGGAGTCATTAAGGCTGCGATAAATTCCCCATTTAGGACGCACTACGGTCGTGCCCGCACGCCACAAATCAAGACCTGTATTCTGGTAGCTGAACAGTACAGTTCCATCGCTCACGCTTTTGAGGACGATGGAATACGTGCCGCTGTGACTGTAGGTGATCTTTTCGTAGGCTTCGACCCATTGGCCAACAAGCGGAGCCAACGGAGTTGAAGCCAGTCTTGTAGTCTTTCCATTGGAGTCGACGAGAATCAGCTCCAGGCGATTTGGGTTGGCCTTCCGTGGCGTCAGCGTAATAATCGGAGCTCCGCTGTCGCCATCGAATGCTTTGATCTGGTGGATGTGGGTAAAAGCCGTGGAGGGCTGAAAGCCCGTGGCCAGCTTGAAATCCCAGCGGAAGGTAACCGAGTCGCCGAGAAATCCTTTTACATAATCGGGTGTGGATGAATTGCCCTCTGTCTTGATCTCAAGCCGTTGCCGGTCGAATGCTGAACACCGGTCATTATCCGGTACAACGTGGATATTGAAGACAAAGACATATTTGTTGAAGTTAGGGTCGTCATCGATGGCCTGGGTGATATGAGGCCCGAAATCAGGGTGGCTGCAATCGGGAGTCTCTGGCGAAGACGCCAGCACGCTTTTGATGCGCGTGTACGCGGCAGTTACACCATCAGCAGTCAAAACTCTTTGCGCCCACAGGCTTGTAGCATTCATAAGCAGAGCCACGCCAAAAATAAATCCTAATTTTTGGAAACCACGATGAGACCGGGACATTCGACACTCCTCCGATGAAATCCGTATTCTGTGCAGGTACTGGCCACCACGCGTGGACACCTGCGGTTGACTCGCAGCAAGCCAACAACATAGGAACTGAGATGCTGATTTTGCAGGCGGGGCAAAGCCACGCTGCCGATTGGGCGCCAAGTCACATTATTGATTTGCCTGGTAGCCGGTTAGTAAGCAGTGTTCTTAATCATCCGATCTGCGTGCCGCTCGATGATTAGAAGCTGAGCAGAAACCCTGGATCTTACAACAGCTTTCAGTATACTAATTATTTGAATTACCTGAATCATTTCGTCTTCATGCAAAATTTTTCTGAATTAGACAAATCTCAGCCATAGTTATAGGTTGTGGGGCCAGAGGCGTTGGGGCACCGTGCTCAATGCACCCCCGCAGAGCCGGTTCGACTGTGCCTAGACTAATGTAACCCACATTGCTCCTCGGCGATCTTCGAGAGATCTCACGGAAATGTGGTTTTCCGCATCTTCTTTCAAATCGTTCATTTCTGTTGTTTATTAATCTTCTCCGGTGCCCCTCTGCGGTCTGCGATTTGTTTTTTGGCCGCCGGTTGGTGTGGGCTATATCTTGCTTTTTTACTGGAGGAAGTCCAATCCCGCCCATTCCAGCATGGGTCAAAGTTTCCCAGTTCATGGGATGGTTAACGCCAGTGGGACGATTGAGCGGAAGAACGACCGCCATTTTCGGAAGGCTGTTTCCGAGCCGGTCATGAAATTCGTTATAAGCAATTTCCCATGTGGGATGAAGATGGAATTCCAGGCCCTCCGGCGGTTGTGCATTGTTCGGCGGCAGGTACTGTGCCTGGAATTCAAGCGCGGCCATGATGCGGTTGCCCTGCTCGGCGTATAGGTCTACGCCCTGCTGGCGAGCGGTTTCGGCGGCGTCCACCATGCCGGCAAGAGCTAGGTTGGCGTGTCCGGAGTCGCGGGCGCTTTCCTGCAACAAGCCATCCACGAATTCAGGGGTGAAGCCTTTGTTTCCCCAGAGAGCGGGGCCACAGCCCGGAGGGTCAACAGGCTTGGGTCCGTCCGTCTTCAGATAGATATAGGCCGGAGTCCGCCCGCGCCACATCTTCAGCCCGAGCTCAAAGGCCGCGCGATTGTCGTTGAATACGCCGATATTGATCAGCGCTTCACTCATCGTGAGTTCCTTGTTCCCGTTTTCGCACGTGCCATGGATGAGGGACGACAGATATTGTGTGGTCAACATATTCTGGAACCTTGCGATCTCGGCATCCGGCCAGCG
>DASREY010000176.1:0-12365 GCA_035651775.1 Terriglobales bacterium | reverse complement strand
CGCTGGTATAGGCCCGGCGGGCGGCTTCGTTGACGGCAATCATCACCGGAGGCGAGGTCGAAGCGGCCTTGGGATACACGGTGGGTTTTACCAAATGGGGAGCGATTTCAGTGACAACTTCGGCCGAAGGAGAGGTCACCCATAAGCGATGCTCCTGGGATTGCGAGAAGACCATGCCTTGGGGAATGCCATTCACGCCAAAGATGGCGGCGATGTGGCGGGCCGTGGGATCGTAGAAAAGAAGATTATTGCGGTTCGCAGTGGAGAGCGCGATGGCCACGCGCGTTCCGTCGCCGCTGATCGCGACACTGCGCGGCTGGCTCCATGCGCGCAGATCGAAAAGCCGCACGGTGGATAACGCGATGCCCATCGGGTGCGCCGGAAACAACTCCAGCTTGGGATGCACTTCATCGGCCCCGCCACTGATTACAACCGCTCCATCCAGGGTCTGCGACCAGGCTACATCATGCGGATGTGGCTGCACCTCACGCTCGTTGTGTACGGTGAGATCGCGGGAAAAGATATGCAGGTTGGGATCGTTCTGGGCCAGTGCCAGAATGGCATCGCCCGGACCGAAGCTTACGGCGATCACCGCGCCGGATAGCTGGTCGCTGGCCAGCAAACGCCCATCTGAGGTGGACAAGACCCGCAGATTTCCGTCAAGACCGCCTACAGCCAGCAGCTTTCCGTCGCTCGAGAGAGCCAGCGAGCGATAGGAAGTACCGGCAATGACAGGCTTCGGTGGCGGCTCATTGGAGTGCAGAATCTGCCATGCAATCCACAGGGCGGCAAGCACAAACACAGTCACGGCGCCGATGGCCCACCAGTTCGGGCCGGCCGGCCGAAGCTCGCGCGTTCCCTTGCCCTGGATACGCTCTGGTTCCCTGTAGATCGTCTCGTTCATCGAGCAAAGTATACGCCGGGCTTAGGTTTTAAGACATGACTCGGGAGGCCATGTACCCACTGAAGCACCCGCCTGTGAAATGAATAAATTAACCCGCGGAGGACGCGGAGGCTTGAAAAGTCAGAAGTTCGATTTACGAAGCGCGATTTTTAAGCTTATGAAGCGCGATTTTAAGCGCGATTCTCTTGATCGCTTGTTCCCTCGTGTCAACCAGCTCCAGTAGTTCCAGAACAAAACACCGGCAATATGATCCGCAAAAAACAAACCCAGGCCTCCGAAAGACCTGGGTTTTTAAAAAGGGAGGTGAACGGGGTTGGTTGTTTAGTTTTGGGTCTTTTGGACTTTATCGGCCTGAGGGCCTTTTTGTCCTTGGACAATTTCGAACTCCACCTCGTCACCTTCCTGCAGGCTCTTGTAGCCTTCGGAAACTATGGCGCTGTAGTGGACGAAAACATCCGGCCCTTCATCACGTCCAATAAATCCAAATCCTTTAGCATTATTGAACCACTTAACTTTGCCTTTCATTTGCATTTGAGACACTTACTCTTCCTCCGTACCTCGGGCCCAGCCGCTGGTGCAGGTGAACACACGAGTTTCTTTCCTGACGATTTCCTTCAAGCAGGTTTTCGCTTCGCTGGGGGGAGGGCAACCGATCGGGCTGGTTTGCCGGCAATAAAAAGACCTGTTTGCTGGCATTTCTGTCTATACCCTAATTCTAACGGGCGTACCGCTATTGTCAAGTTAGTAACTATCCGGAGGCATTCCCCGGATGGTAGCTCCGGGGGGTGGGAGCGAAGGTATCGTATCGCGAGACGCCCCTAAACGCAATCTCAACTTTAGACTAGGGGGTAGAAACGAGTTGTAGGGGGCTTGCGGCGGATGAAGGTCCTTTTATGTTGCTTTCCCTCCAAAAAAGAGAATCCAAAGACAAAGCCGGACGATAAAGATGCAGCCTGATTTTCCCCTGGTCAGAGCAAAAACCTGGATCCTTGATCGAAGGATCATTGCCCGGAATTAAGGCCCTTAGCTGCGTAACTTACGGGCCAGCCATAAGATAGAAGCGATGGTCTTGGCGTCTTGAATGGTCCTGTTCATGGCCATTTGTACGGCCCGGCGCAGAGGGAACAGGCGCACCGCAATGAATTCATCTTCCTCGGGAGCGGCCTTGCCCTTGCGGATATCGCGCGCCAGGAACACCGTCATGGTTTCGTCCAAAAACCCCGGGCTCACATAAAAGTGCAGCGCCAGGCTCCAGCGGGCGGCGGTGTATCCGGTTTCTTCACGCAGTTCGCGTTTGGCGGCGGCAAGGGCCGCCTCGCCGGGATCAATCTTGCCCGCTGGCAACTCCCAAAGATCGCCCCCGGCTGCATGGCGATATTGGCGCTCAAGCAGCACGCGCGGGCCGGCTCCCGTGCTCTCTACCGGCAGGATCACGACTGATCCAGGATGTCGCACGATGTCGCGTCGGGCTACGTATCCTCCGGGCTCGCGGACCTGTTCGGTCGCAACCCTGAATATCGGCCCCTGGAAGGAAACCTTGGAAGAGATAACCCGAGGTTTCACGCTTTTCTTGCGGGAAGTTGGCATAAGAAATAGTAGCATCCGCGGATTGAGTCATTGAGTCATCGGATCATTCGGAATTGTCACAGAGACACAGAGGCCATAGAGAAAAGCTGAAAGCTAAAAGCTAAAAGCTAAAAGCTAAAAGCTAAAAGCTAAAAGCTTAAGGGCTAAGAGCTTATTTTGCTATCCTTCCTTCCATGGCCTCGAAACCAGTCATCACCCTGATCGGTGCGGGCAATCTTGCCACTGCCCTGGCTTTGGCCCTGCGTCAGGCGGGTTACCGAATTGACGAAATCGTCTCCCGGCCGGGCTCACTTGCTCGCGCTCGGCGGCTGGCTCGGCGAGTGCAAGCTCGCGCGGTGACAAGTTCGAACGCCAGGCTTACCGCAGACATTATTTGGTTCTGCGTCAACGACGACGGCATCGGCGCCAGCGCCGGAGAGTATGCTCCAGTGACGGGCTGGGAAGGGAAGATCGGGCTTCATTCCTCCGGGGCTTTGGGAAGCGATGAACTGCGCCCGCTGAAGCGGCGCGGAGCCGCGGTGGCATCTGTGCATCCCATGATGACCTTTGTGGCCGGCAAGGCCGCCGGCATGAACGGCGTTGCCTTTGCCATTGAAGGCGATGCTGCCGCGGTGAAAGCGGCCGGAACAATTGCAGAGAATTTGGGCGGGCATCCGTTCCAGATCGGCAAAGAAAACAAGGTGCTGTACCACGCTATCGGCGGATTCTGCTCGCCGCTGGTCATTGCTCTGTTAACCCTGGGAGAAAGAGTGGCGAGGCAGGCGAAAGTTCCCCAGGCGGAGCTGCGGCGCGTCATGCAGCCCATTCTGCAGCGCACCGTCGAAAACTATGTGAATAACGGCGCAGCAGCATCGTTCAGCGGCCCAATTTACCGCGGCGACGTAGAGACGATACGTAAACATCTCGCAGCCTTGAAGAGAGTGCCGCAGGCGCGGGCAGCTTATATCGCGCTGGCGCAGGCAGCCGTGGAATCGTTGCCGGTCAAAAATAGAAAGCAGCTTGAGCGAATCTTGTGGAAGTAAGAAGAAAGAAGTTGGAAGAAAGAAGTGGGAAGCAAGAAGTACGATTCATAATTTAATTTCGTCCAGATGTTTTGGGAAATCGAACTTCGTAAATCGTACTTCGTTAAATCGTACTTCGTTAAATCGTACTTCGTAAATCGTCGTACTTCCCTAGTTTTTATTTTCAAATCCGCGCACAAACTCCACCAGCGAGCGGACGGGGATGCCACTGGGGCCTTTGGCGATCCATGATTTGTTCTCTTCCATCCAGGCGACGCCGGCGATATCGAGGTGGATCCATGGGGTTTCGTCTACGAATTCTTTGAGGAACATCGCAGCCGTGACCGCGCCGCCCCAGCGCCCACCGCTGTTCACGATGTCGGCAATGCCGGAGCGGATCAGCTCCTGATACTCGGCATCGAGCGGAAGCCGCCACATTTTTTCACCCGAACTCTTCAACGCCTTCGAGAAGCGGTCGTATATCTCATCGTTATTGGCGAATGCCCCGGCATTCACGCTGCCCAGGGCCACTACGCAGGCGCCGGTGAGGGTGGCGGCATCAATGAGATGAGTGCAGCCCAGTTGACGGGCGTAGAAGAGGCCGTCAGCAAGCACCAGGCGGCCTTCAGCATCGGTATTAATGATCTCGATGGATTTGCCCGACATGGCAATCTGCACGTCGCCCGGCTTCTGCGCTTTGCCGGAAGGCATGTTTTCCGTGGCGCACACAATGCTCACCACGTTGATTTTGGGTTGCAGCAGGGCAATGGCACGCATGGCGCCGATCATGGCGGCGCCGCCGGCCATGTCATATTTCATCTTTTCCATGCCATCGGCAGGCTTGATGGAAATTCCGCCGGTGTCAAAGGTCACGCCTTTGCCTACGAGGCCCAGCACGGGCTTTTCCGGCGCGCCCGGAGGCGTGTAGCGAATGACAATCAGGGCAGGCGGCTCGTCGGACCCCTGGGCCACGCTCCAGAATGCCCCCATCTTGAGTTGCCGGATAGCGTCGGCGTCGAGGATCTCGCATTTCAAATACGGCGACTTGATCTCTTCACACATCTGGCGGGCACGGGCGGCGAGGATAGTGGGAGTCATCCGGTTGCTGGGTTCGTTGACCAGTTCGCGGGTAAAGTTCTGCGATTCGCCGATGATGCGCCCTTCCTGGAAGGCGCGGTCCAAATCCTGCTGGTTCCCGTTGGCAGCCACGACCGTGAACTCGTGCATGCTCTGGTCTTTGCGGTCAGATTTGTAGGTATCAGGATCGAAGTCGCCCACCAAAGCGCCCTCCATGAGCGCTTTCACGGTGCTGCCGGCGCCATCCAATCCGGATAACCCGGAAGGGGCCAGGAACGCCAGCTTGCGAATGCCCTTGGGCTTCAGGAAGCGCACCGCAGTCCCCGCTGCTTTGCGCAGCTCATAAGCGGAAAAATTTTTCGCTTTGCCTCCGCCGATGATCAACAGCCGCTTGGCTTTCAATCCACGAGGAGCGTGCAGCATGACAGTTTCAAAAATTTTGCCGGTCACCTCGCCGCTCGAAATCAGGTCGGCCGCAGCATCGGTGACGGCTTTTTCTTCGGTGGCAATGCGGGCGCCACTTTTGTCTTTCTCGCCATGATCGAGAGCCAGCACGGCCAGGCATTCGGTTTCAATCTGGGCGGGATTCGTGACTTTTAAGACTGTTTGCATAAGTTTTTTCACCACCAGATATATTTTTTACCACAGAGACACAGGGACACAGAGATAAAGAGGTTATTTCATTATGATTCTCACAAAACTCTGCGGATAATGCCGTCTTTCAGAACCGGCGCGCAAAAAGTTTATTAGATGAACTTCAATTGCAGCAGCAATAATTTCTGCCGTGCGAGGATCCCGCGCTTGTCCTACTTGCATTTCTCTGTGCCTCTGTGTCTCTGTGGTGAACTAGTTTTTTCGAGCGCGCGAAATCGCGGCCCGCGCTTCGGCGTCGGCAGTTTTGCGGCGCTCGGTTTCGCGCTTGTCCCAGAGCTGTTTGCCGCGGGCGAGGGCGAGTTCACATTTGGCTTTTCCATGCCTGAAATAAATACGTGTCGGGATGAGCGTCAACCCCTTCTGCTGGGTTTTGCCAATCAGCTTGCGCAGCTCTTCCCTGTGGACAAGGAGTTTGCGGGTGCGCAGCGGCTCATGATTAAAGATGTTGCCATGATCATAAGGGCCGATGTGGGCGTTCAGCAGCCATAGCTCCCCGTCTTTCACGATTCCATAAGCGTCTTTCAGATTGGCCTGGCCGGCGCGGATAGATTTGACCTCGGTGCCGCTCAACATCATTCCAGCTTCAAATTTTTCCAGCAGAAAGTAATTATGGGCCGCCGAGCGGTTGACCGAGGCATCGCGTTCGCCGCTGGCGACAGGATCGCGCTTGGGGTTCTTGGGTTTTTCCGGACGGTTCTGATGTAACGACGGGCGCGGCATGTCAGCTTAGTGTTAAGGAGTAACTTTTGTATGCTAGCACACGAATTTTAAGCCAAAGCGCGATGTATAATAAGCGATTCCCATGATATCGAGCGTTTTATCGAATGATAACGGACATTTCTTCGCGCGGACGGGGCATTTGAAAACCTTTTTCTCTGGTTTGAATCCAAGTTCCTGTATGCACCAATTCTGCCTTCGGCTCCTTTTGGTCACTTGTCTGCTTACCCCTTTGGGGATACAGGCCGAATCTTCTGGCTCCCTCTTTAAAAAGGGAAAGGACGCGGAGGCCGCCCAGAAATACGAAACCGCTTACGAATTTTACAAGCAGGCTTACGATAAAAGTCCCAAAGACCTTCGCTACCGCACAGCGTACGAACGTGCGCGCTTTTATGCGGCGGCGGTGAAGGTGCATCGCGGGCAGCTTTTGCGCGACGGCGGAAGGCTGGAAGACGCGCTGGCGGAATTTGAGGCGGCTGCGGCCATCGATCCTTCCATGGATATCGCCCAGCAAGAGATTCGGCAGACACGCCGCATGCTGGAGCAGATGAAGCAACAGCCACCCTCATCGGAAAATGAGCCGCAATCACAAGGGCCGCTTTCCACGTTGTTGCAGCAGGCCCAGGGGCCGGTGGAACTGCAGCCTATCTCAGACCAGCCCATCACGCTCAAACTGACAGAAGACAGCCGCATGATCTATGAGACCATCGGCAAGCTGGCAGGCATTAACGTGCTGTTCGACCCGGATTACACATCGCGCCGCATCCGCATTGAACTGAACGGAGTTTCACTGCAGGATGCGCTCGAGATTGTGGCCTTTGAATCCAAAACTTTCTGGCGGCCCGTGACCGGCAACACTATTTTTATTGCCCAGGATAATCCTACCAAGCGCAAAGAGTTGGAGCAGAACGTCATCAAGACGTTCTATCTCTCCAACGTTTCGCAAACCACCGATCTGCAGGACGTTGTGAACACGATGCGTTCAGTTTTACAGATTGACCGCATACAACAGCTTGCCTCACAGAATGCGATTATTGTGCGGGCAACGCCCGACCAGATGGCCCTGGCCGAGAAATTGATCGACGATATCGATAAGGCCAAGCCTGAGGTTGTGGTCGATGTTGCCATCATGCAGGTGAACCGCGATAAGATGCGCAACCTGGGGATTACTCCTCCCAGTTCCGTAACCGTGCAGCTTCAGGGGGTGACAACTACCACTCCTGCGACGACAGGCACGGGCACGGGAACCGGTACGGGAACAGGCACAGGAACGGGTACCGGCACTGGCACCGGAACCACCACATCGAATCTCACGTTCAACACGTTTAAGCATCTGGGTTCGCAAAGTTATGCGGTGAGTGCTCCGCAGGCAACCGCCTCATTTCTGTTCAGCGACAGCGATAGCCGGGTCATCCAGAATCCTCAACTGCGATCGGTCAATGGACAGAAGGCCACACTCAAGATCGGCGACCGTGTTCCGGTAGCGACAGGCTCGTTTGGCAATCCATTTCAAGCCTCCTCGACTGCAGGCAACTTTACCGGACTGGTCAACACCCAGTTCAATTATCTTGATGTCGGCGTGAACGTCGAAATCACGCCAACGGTACACGCCAATCGCGAGGTCACACTCAAGGTTTCCCTCGATATTTCTTCGGTAACGACCAACGTCAATATCGGAGGCATCAACCAGCCTGTCATCGGACAGCGCAAGATCGAGCATGAAATCCGCCTTAGGGAAGGCGAGATCAATATCCTGGGCGGAATTTTTGAAGATTCGGACATCAAAAGCTGGAGCGGGATTCCCGGATTGGGACAGATTCCGCTCTTCCGATACTTGTTTGCTACCCAGAGCACGCACACGGTGCAAAACGAAATCGTGTTTGTGCTGATTCCCCATATCGTACGCATGCAAGAGGTTACGCCGCTGAACATGCGCTCCCTGGATATCGGCAACGGCACTACCATTGAACTGCGCCGTAACTCGGTCAAGCCGCAACAGCCGGCTACCTCGCTCTCGCCGGGCGCACAGCCACCCGTGACAACGCAACCCGGGGCGCCACAGAACCAGCAACAGCAATTTGCGCCACCGTTGCCGCAACAGCAGGTTCCGCCACAGCCGGCGCCTGCGGTGCAGCCGCGCGCTAATCCTCCGCAAGCAGGGGTGATGATGGCGCCCGATACAACCATGGCGTCTGGGCAAATGCCATCCAGTGTTCCCCCATCTACTGCGCCGAACCAGGTTGATGCGTCGCCAGCCAGCGCTCTTCCCCAGTCCACGGCGGGCATGCCGCCCGGGGTACAATCTTCGCCGCCTGCACAACCACCAAACCCGCAACCCTCCGGCTCTGCTGCCGCAGGCATGCAAAATAATCCGGAGGCTGCGCCGGCCCCGGCGGGGACGGGCAGCGCTACAGTTCGTCTTGATCCTCCGGCGATTACCCAGGCGGCCGGGACTACCGCAGCCGTTAACGTGATGCTCGACAGCCCTGCGCCGGTCCATGATTTTTCCATGGAACTTAAGTTCGACCCGGCTGCGATGCAGTTGCTCAACGTGACCAACGGCGGCTATCTCTCGCAAGACAATCAACAGGCGACCGTGGTGCACCGCGTGAATGACGGCGTGTTACGGGCGAGCGCTATTCGTCCTCCAGGCGCGCCGGGAGTTCCGGGACAGGGAGCGGTGCTGACCCTGGTGTTTTTGCTGAACAAACCCGGCGACTATGTGTTAACACCTACGAGCGTTATGACCAAAGCTGCCAATGGCACGCTTGCCGCCAATCCCGCCGCCGGACAGACGGCGATCAAGATACTGGCCGCTCCTCATCGCTAGCAATACAGAGGTACAATAATGACCGTGAAATTACGATTACGGTTTGCGGTAAGCCACAGCCGGCGCAGAGAGCGCGGGCTTACGCTGATCGAATTGATTGCCGCCGTTGCAATTCTGGCTATTCTGACCGGGGCCGCGCTGCCCGTGGCCCGGGTACGCATCAAACGTGAGCAAGAGGCCGAATTGCGGCGCGACCTCTGGGAGATGCGCGACGCCATTGATCACTATAAAGATGCCGCCGACCGCGGGGCCTTCCAGATCAAACTGGGGAGCGAAGGCTATCCCCCGGATTTAGATACCCTGGTCAAGGGCGTGGATGTACAGGGCAAGACCATCCGCTTTCTGCGCCGAATCCCCATTGACCCGATGACCGGCAAGGCCGAGTGGGGAATGCGCTCGTTACAGGACGACCCGGACTCAACCTCGTGGGGAGAGCAGAATGTGTTTGATGTTTACACCAAGTCCACCGCCACGGCTTTAGATGGGTCGAAATATTCGGAATGGTAACTCGTCACAAACAGGACGGTTTTACCCTCATCGAAATGATGATCGTCGTCAGCATGATTATTATTCTGCTGTCGGTCGCCGTACCCGTATACAAGCAATCGATTCTCAGGGCGCGGGAAACGGTCTTGCACGACGACCTTTTTACGCTGCGCAAGACCATTGACGAATATACCTACGATAAGAAGAAAGCGCCGGCCTCGCTGGACGATCTGGTAACTGACGGGTACTTAAAGCAGATCCCCAAAGATCCGATGACCAACCAGGCCGACTGGAACCCGACTATGGAAACAGATGTGGACAATATTGATTCCATCTCGGTCGGCATTGCCGATATCCATAGCAGTTCCGACCAGATAAGTACGGATGGCACTGCCTACAGCTCGTGGTAGAACGCCGCCTGACGTTCATGCAAATCCACCGGCACAGCGGGCCACGGAAACAGTATTGAGAATGGTAATCTCTCGCAAGCAGCGCGGCTTCACACTCATCGAACTGATGATCGTCATCAGTGTGATTCTTATCATGATGTCGATTGCCGTTCCTGTTTACAAGCAATCGATCCTGCGGGCGCGGGAGACCACGCTGAAAGGCGATCTGTTTACCCTGCGCCGTACGATCGACGAATATACCTACGACAAGAAGAAAGCGCCACAAGCCCTCGACGATCTGGTAACTGGAGGGTATATAACTGAAATCCCTAAAGACCCGATGACCGGAGACCGCAACTGGCAGGTCACAGTCGAGACCGACGTCATGCAAATGCTGGACCAGACCGACCCTGGCATTGACGACGTCCACAGCAGCTCCAACCTGGTGAGCACGGAAGGCACGGCGTACAGCTCGTGGTAAGAACAGTACTCGGTACTCAGTACTCAGCAAATCGTCAGATGTAATTGCCCCTGACAGTAACTTCGTCTACCATCAAAACTGATGCCTACCGAGACCGAAACTCTTCGGCAGAACTACACGCCCGTTCGCGCGCCGCGTGGCAACGCACTCTCTTGCAAAGGCTGGCAGCAGGAGGCCGCGATGCGCATGCTCATGAACAACCTCGACGAGGAGGTTGCTGAGCGTCCGAAAGATCTGGTGGTCTATGGCGGCACCGGACGCGCCGCCCGCAATTGGGATTGCTACCACGCCATTATTGCCTCGCTCAAAGCGCTGGAAGACGATGAAACTCTGCTGGTGCAGTCAGGAAAGCCGGTGGGCATCTTCCGGACGCATGAGCATGCGCCGCGCGTCCTCATTGCTAACTCCAACCTGGTGGGGCACTGGTCCAATTGGGAAAAGTTCAACGAGTTGGAGCGGGCTGGACTGATGATGTATGGCCAGATGACTGCCGGCTCGTGGATTTACATCGGTTCACAGGGAATCGTGCAGGGGACCTTCGAGACTTTTTCCGCCGCGGGCGAGAAGCATTTTGGCGGGAACCTGGAAGGGAAATTAATCGTGAGCGGCGGCATGGGCGGCATGGGTGGGGCACAGCCCCTGGCGGCCACCATGGCAGGCGCCTCTTTCCTGGGAATCGAAGTAGATGCCGAGCGCATCAAGAAACGCCTCAAGAGTGGCTACTGCGACTTCATGGTGAACACTCTGGACGAAGCCTTGCGCGTTCTTAAGAATGCGGTGCGAAAAAAGCAGGGTGTTTCAGTTGGTCTGGTGGGCAACTGCGCCGATCTGGTTCCTGAACTGGCGGCGCGCGGCGTGGTCCCTGATTTATTGACCGACCAGACCTCGGCCCACGACCCGCTGAACGGATATATTGCGCGAGGGCTTTCGCCCTCGGAAGCCGCCGAGCTGCGTCAGCGCGATCCCAAGGGATACGAAGATTGCTCGCTCGATTCCATCGCGCGGCACGTCGAAGGAATGCTGGCGCTGCAGAAAATGGGCGCGATAACATTCGATTACGGCAACAATATTCGCACCTTCGCGTATGAGCGCGGTGTGAAGAATGCTTATGACATTCCCGGCTTTGTGCCGGAATATATCCGTCCGCTGTTCTGCGAAGGGCGCGGGCCATTTCGCTGGGTGGCGCTCTCCGGTGAAGCCGGCGACATCGCCGCTACCGACAACCTGGTGCTGGAGATGTTTCCGCAAAACCAGATCCTGAACCGCTGGATCAACCTGGCGCGCAAGCGAATCAAATTTCAAGGATTGCCGGCGCGCATCTGTTGGCTGGGATACGGCGAGCGCGCCCAGTTCGGGCTGGCGATCAACGAGATGGTAAAAAATGGAAAGCTCAAAGCGCCCATCGTGATGGGGCGCGATCATCTGGATTGCGGCTCGGTAGCCTCGCCCTTCCGCGAGACTGAAGCCATGAAGGATGGCTCAGATGCAGTTGCAGACTGGCCGCTGCTGAATGCGTTGCTCAATACCGCCAGCGGCGCTTCGTGGGTTTCGATTCACAATGGCGGAGGCGTGGGCATCGGTTATTCGCTGCATGCCGGCCAGATCACAGTCGCCGATGGCACCGAAACGATGGCCAAACGCATTGAACGGGTTTTGACCTGTGATCCCGGAACGGGAATCATACGGCATACCGATGCAGGCTACGAAGCGGCGGCGGAGTTTGCCCGGCGCAAAGCGGTGAAAATTCCCATGCAACGCGGTTCTACAGGATCCGGTGACGGCAGGTAAGGGCAAACAATCCGCGCGGCCGCTGCTGCTGGCCAATATCGGCCAGTTGCTGACCTTGCGCGCTCCCGGCAAGGATACAGGGCCACGCCGCGCCCACGAACTCAACGACGTGGGAATTGTCGAAGACGCAGCCGTGCTCTGCGATGGCGGCAAGATTCTGGCTGCGGGCAAGGCGCGTGATGTGCTGCGGTATCCGGGGCGCAAGAAACTCAAGTCTGTAGAAGAGATCGACTGCCAGAACAAGGTGGTGTTACCCGGCTTCGTTGATTCCCATACGCATCTTATTTTTGCTGTTCCACGACTGGTGGATTTTGAGAAGCGCATCAGCGGCGCAAGCTATGAAGAGATCGCGCAGGCCGGCGGCGGCATCCGATCCAGCGCTGACGCGGTACGCAAGGCGTCCACAAAGACATTAGTTCAGCTCGCGCTGGCGGCGTTGCAGGAGATGGCC
>DASREY010000175.1:0-7410 GCA_035651775.1 Terriglobales bacterium | reverse complement strand
CTCTGCTCCTGGCTGGGGAAGAAGAGAATTGAGAATCTCAAGCCCATGAACAAAGGTGGATCGCAGGTGGTAGCAGATATCCGCGTGACCATGACACACGCCCTGCACTCCAGCGGCATTGAGGACGAAGGCCAGATCATCTATGCCGGCGAGCCCTGCGGCTACATTCTCGAATTCGAAAATGGGTTGAAGGTCTACCACTCCGGCGATACGGCTATCTTCGGTGACATGCAGCTAATTCACGATCTCTACAAGCCAGACCTCGCATTGTTGCCCATTGGAGATCACTTCACCATGGGGCCGCGCGAAGCCACCTACGCCTGCCGCCTGCTGCGCCCCAAAGCCGTCATTCCCATTCATTACGGGACTTTCCCGGTGTTGACCGGAACTCCCGCAGAATTTAAACACCTGGCGGGCGACCTGGGCATAGAAATCATCGAACTCCAACCCGGCCAAACCATCGGCTAAAAATCTGAATGTATTTTTAGCAGGGAATCACTCAACCACGAACGTGCAGATGAACTATGGGTAAGAAACTGGCAACCGGCAACTGGCCACTGGCAACTGCTCTATGAACCCCATCACCGGCGAAGCCGTCGAAAACTATATGGATTCGCTTTTGCCTGCGCGCGACGAAGTCCTGCGCGAAATGGAGCTTCAAGCCAAACAGCGCGATATCCCGATCATCGGTCCGGCTGTAGCCAGCGTCTTGTATCAGCTGGCGCAGATCGCCAGAGCCCAGACCGTCTTCGAACTAGGGTCGGCCATCGGATACTCCACCCTCTGGTGGGCCCGCGCCGTCGGCCCGGCCGGCAAGGTGATTTATACCGATAGCAGCAGGAAAAACGCCGAAGAAGCCCGCCGCTATTTCGAGCGAGCCGGCGTGGCCGCTCGCATTGATATACGCATTGGCGACGCCCTGGAAATTCTTTCCGAAGAAAAGCCCGCGTCTTTCGACATCATCTTCAACGACGTGGATAAAGAAGATTACCCGCGCGTATTCGCTCTCGCCGCCGACCGCGTGCGCAAAGGCGGATTGCTGATTTCCGACAACGTTCTTTGGAGCGGCAAAGTCGCCAATTCAGACCACCATGACGACACCACAAAAGCAATTCTGAAATTCAACCGCCTTCTCTACGACTCGCCTGACTTCTTCACAACGATAATCCCCATGCGCGACGGCATAGCCATAGCCCGGCGCAAGTAAGCCAGGCATCTGTACTATTTTTGTGAGCGATACATGGACCCCATCTTTCGGAACACATGAGGTAACACTCCGGTAACAATTGAGGAGTAGTGTGAAAGAACCAGGAGCGAGGGGCTTCATCCGCGAAGCCATGAGGAGGAGAGCAATGTGATCTCTGGTCGCCATTAAAAGTGCGGACTGTGCCGGTCATTGAAGAGCAAACGCCCCCGGTCTCTTTCCACAGGAGACAGTCCTCCCCACCCGGGTTTGGTTGAGCAAGCTTTGTTCAAACACGAATGAAGTGAGATTTATGAAGATCAACATGATGATACGGGTAACGTTGTTGTTGTTCCTTTTCGGCGGCCGCCTTTTTGCACAAACCCCCACCAGTTCCGAGCTGTTGCAAAAAGGAATCTACCTGCAGGAGACCGTCGGCGACCTCGATGGCGCCATCAAGGTCTACCGGCAAATTACGCAAATGGCCAGGGAGTCGCGATCGAACGCCGCCCAAGCCGAGTACCGGCTTGGCCTCTGCCTGCAGAAGAAAGGCCAGCAAGGCGAAGCGGTCCGCACATTTCAGAAACTGATGAAGGAATACCCGGAACAGACCGAGTTGATCGCCAGGACACAACAGTTTCTTCCCCGCCAAAATTGCATGTCCTTTGATCTCGACAAGCTCCGTGTTGCTCAGATCGGCGGTCATTGGGCAATCCTGGAGGGTGATCGCTTCCTGATTGATTTTGGCGCGCAGGAAATCGATGCCCGGCGCGCTCTCGAGGTGATGACGCGTTACAACGCCGATCAGTGGTGTTCTATCGGCGACAACCGTGGCCTGCAATACCTTTTAGTAGGGGGCAGGCCACCTGTGGGCTCAATACCGGGAGAGGATTGCAGAGACTTTAATCCGTCAAACCTCAAGGTTCTAAGCACCGCAATAGTGGATGGTCGTAGTACTCCGTTCTTTTTCGAGTCCAGCGAATTAGCCAACCAGGCCCTTCAGGTGATCAAGAATTATGGGTTCAACCAGAGCTGCATAGTTGGCAGGCAGTTCGCGAAATTCGGCTACCTGAAAAAAAGGCTTGTATCTTTACAACCACGAGATGCCGAGCCGCAAGGCACAGCGCTGGATTTGAATCTCCCGGTTTCCCGGCCAGGAGAGTTGAAGCTGCTGCCGGTGCCCTGGAAGGACGGAGAGATTCAGGAATACACCAAAAGGCGAAAAACCGATTCCACGGTCTACAAGATATGGCGGTCGTTCCAAACATCCGGCCCGGACCGCTGGTTGTTTGAGGAGCACGATGAAGGTCTCTTCGACCGGCTCGAGTTCGCCCCGGAAAGCATGGCCCCGGCGAATCTATTCGAGGCTGTGAACACCCATGCCTTTCGGGCCAATTATCAGCCAGAAGAGGTCGACATCATTGACAGCGATGGCAAGAACTCGGCGCCCATCGCTTTGAAGGGCCCGGCATTCGACGCGAAAGAAATTCCGGCAATTCTGCCACGGCTGCCGTGGGCTAAGGATTACAAGGTCAGGATGCCGGTGTTTTGGAGCGACTCAGGCCGCGTGGTTGATTATGAGTTTGCCGTCACCGGTGAGGAGAATATCAAGGTTCCTGCCGGCGAGTTCCACTGTTATAGCGTTGAAGAAAATGATTTGACTAACCGCAGATTCGCGTTAGAAACGTTCTGGATTTCCACCGATCCCGCCCACCTCCTTGTCCGAAACGATCATGGAGACTGGAGCGATGAACTCGCGGCTCTCCCGGCAAGCAACCCTGAACCGAGCGTTTATCAAGAGGAGCAGGCCAGGGTTTCATTCCAGCTACCGGCAGGCTGGGTGGTAGAAAAAGCGCCGCAACGTGACCAGTGGGTCAGCTTGCATTTACTAGATCTGCATTCGTCTGCATTCGTTACACTACACCTCGCTGCTGGTCAGGGAGGATATCTTACGCCGCAGCAGATGCGGTCCAAAATAGAGAAGCGAATTCCAGCTGGCAAGTACAATGTTATCCGGCCTCAAAGCTGGCACATGCGCCAGATCAACGGCTGTGGAATTGTCGCGTGGGCGGAGTCGAACCCTCCCTCCCTCCTGACCTATGACGCGTGGGTAAGAACCAGCAGTTCCGAAATATACATGTTCGCTGATGCCGACCCACTCAGCTTCGATGATTTGGTGCCAAAGTTCGAGGCGATTGTTGACAGCATAGTTCTGAAGTAACCATGAACTTTTCTTCCAGCCCACGCAAAATCTCCAGGACGTAGAGGCGTCTACCCCACACTCGCCAGGATGGCCAGCTCCAGGCACGCTTGTGGCGCGCGCCGTGGTGAAAACGGGCAACTGGCAACTGCTATATCGACTTTACCGGAATCAACGTAACATCCTCCACCAGCCCAACTTCTTTCTGCAGAAAGGGCTCGCCATATTTCACGCCGGCAAGCATTCCGTAGAACCGCGCCATGGCTTCCACGCGTCCCCGGATCTCCGCGCGGGCAGGGAAGTCTTTGCTGCCCGCCTCCTGATCGGTGAATTGCGATTCGTAAGCGTAAAGCGAATCCAGTCGCCGCTCGAACTGCTCACTGATGTCTACGACGAACGTGGGCCTCACATCGTAGTAAAGCGTGGCGTAAATAATTTTAAAAGGACGATGCGCCTTGTCCGGCAAATCCAATTTGCTCAACCCTGCCAGGAAGCAGGCCTCGTAGCCAAGAATTGAAGCCGTGTAGTGATCGGGATGCCGCCCCTGCCAGTAGGGAAGAATTACGACTCTCGGCCTTTGTTCACGGATGACCCGCGCCACCTTCAGCCGGTTCTCCCACGTGTTCTCCACGCGCGCATCGGGAATATCCAGTGCCGCCCGCCAGCTCGCTTTCAGAATTTTCGCTGCGGCGGCGGCTTCGCTGGCGCGCTCTTCGGCGGTGCCGCGCGTCCCCATCTCGCCCTGTGTCAGATCGAGGATACCGGTTCGATGTCCGGCTTCAGCCATTTTCAGCAGCGTTCCGCCGCAGGTTTGCTCTACGTCGTCGCGATGCGCGGCAATGGCCAGAACGTCGAGCGCTGGAATCATTTTTTTCTTTCCACCAGGAAGTGGGCCAGAGATTTCAACATATCGGCGCGGTTGCCAAACGAATCCAGCGCCGAGCATCCCGAAGCTATCAGCATGTCAGCCTGCTTGATGGAAGCTTCAACGCCGAACAACGCCGGATACGTTGCTTTCTCTGTCGCCTCGTCTTTGCCCGCGGTCTTGCCCAACTGCGCGGAAGATTGCGTAACATCGAGCACGTCGTCAATGATCTGGAACGCCAGTCCGACCGAGCGCCCGAAGTCGCGCAGCCGCTGGATCTCCGCATGTCCGCCGCCGGCAAACAGACCCCCTGTGACCAGGCTGGCAGTAATCAAAGCGCCCGTCTTATACCGATGGATAAACTCCAGCGTCTTCCCATCCGGCCGCTTATGCTCCGCCTCCAGGTCCATCACCTGGCCGCCGATCATGCCTTCCACGGTTCCGGTGGCGTGCGCGATCTCTTCGATGATGCGGACCTTCGCCTCCGCCGGGCAGCGCAGCTTCGCCAACACTTCATAAGCGAACGTCTGCAGCGCATCTCCTGCCAGGATGGCCGTGGCCTCGCCATAGACTACGTGGCACGTCGGATGCCCGCGTCGCAAATCGTCGTTATCCAGCGCGGGCAGGTCGTCATGGATCAGCGAATATGTATGCAGCATCTCCAGCGCCGAGCCCAGTTCTTCGACCCCTGCCGGCAGCGTGCCCGCGATCATGCGCGCTGCCTCCATGCACAGGATCGGACGCAGGCGTTTTCCGCCGGCAAACACGCTGTGCCGCATGGCCTTGTGAATGGATTCCGGTTGCTGGCCGGCCTGCGGGATCAGCCGGTCCAGTGCGGCGTCTACGATATGCCGTCCTGATTCCAGGGTTTCTTGTATTGAGGCGGATGACATGGAAAGCATTGAGTATAACAAGAGGCGCACGGAACAGAAGCGCTGGATGTCGATTCTTCCGGGTATTTATCCGTCTGTTCAGGCAGCCTCCATCCGCCCAAACACAACCAATAATCAGACGATGCCGCCCAAAAAGCCAAAGATAAAAGCCGCCAAAGTCCTGAAGGGCGCAGTTCCGCCGCGCACACTCGAGCGTCCTTTTCCTAAGCTGCAACCGCCCATACGTCCGCCCTACCCTCCCATGGAGGCCAAGTCTGTCAAAGAAATTCCGCAGGACGATGGCTGGCAGTACGAACCAAAATGGGACGGCTTCCGCTGCCTCGCCTTCCGCGATCTTGACCAGATTGTATTGCAATCAAAGAGCGGACAGCCTCTCGATAGGTATTTCCCTGAACTGGTCGCCTCCTTGCGGGCGCTTCCCGACGAAAAGTTCGTTCTCGATGGAGAAATCATCGTTGAGCACGATGGTGTGCTGCACTTCGATGAACTGCTGCAGCGCATTCATCCGGCTGCCAGCCGCATTCGCCGCCTGGCGCAGGAGACGCCCGCCACCCTGGTCGTCTTCGATCTTCTGGTAATGCCGGAAGGGAAGCCGATTGTGGCGCTGCCTCTGGCGGAACGCCGCACGAAGCTGGAACGATTTTTTGCGGATCTCCCCAAGTCTCCTCACCTGAGCCTTTCGCCCGCAACCAAAAACCTTTTGCAGGCCGAGATTTGGTATCGTGACTGGGCGGTTCGCGGCTGCGATGGAGTAGTCGCCAAAAGACTTGATGTTCCGTATCTCTCCGGCGAGCGGACTGCGATGGTCAAGATCAAGCGCCTGCGAACAGCAGATGTAGTAGTCGGGGGTTTCCGTTATGCACAGAAGGGTGGCGCCGTCGGCTCGCTGCTACTCGGGCTTTACAATGACCAGGGTCTGTTGGATCACGTCGGTTTCTCTTCCAGCTTCAGTGCCGCTGAACGCAAGAAGTTAAAAACGGTTCTTCAGCCGTTTATCCAACCCAAGAATGAGGCGGCGGCCGGGTTTACTGGAAATGCTCCCGGAGGTCCCAGCCGCTGGGCGACTGAGCGCTCTACCGAGTGGGTGCCGCTCAAGTCCGAGCTGGTTTGCGAGGTCCAGTACGATCACTTCAGCGGCGGCCGCTTCCGTCACGGCACAAAATTTCTGCGCTGGCGTCCCGATAAAGATCCACGCACCTGCACCTTCGATCAACTGGAGGTGAAATCGTCAGCCTCAAGCATGCAACGCTCCGCCTGATGTATGTGCCAGGACACACCTTTACAGCTTGCGGAAAGACTCATTACAAGTGGAGTGCGAAACTTGTGTGGCACAGCCGCCCTCGGCTGTGTTCCGTAGCGCTGGCGTCGCGCAAGTTGTAACGTGGGCATCTTGCCCATGCCTTCCTGCTCAAGTGTATTTAAACGGCCACAACAAATCCCTGGCAGGTCATCAGGATAGTTCAGAGGCCGCCAATCACGCTGCAGTGGTGCGCGCCATGATATGCGTGCGATTGGCCGCCAGCACGATACCACGCACGTCTGAAGGATGGCAGCAGTCCGCGGCCCCCGCGCCCAGCGCGGCTGACCACAGTTTTTCATCCGCCAGCCGATGCGTGCACACAATTTCCAGATTGCCGAATTCGTGCCGCAGGCTGCTGACTTCAGAAAGAGGAGCCATCTCCAGGTCAATCACCACTACATCGGCGCGGTTCTTGATGATAGAAAGCCGCAGCTCGTGCAAATCGCGGGCCAGCGATACTCCTTTAAAGTGGTTCTGCAGGTTTTCTGCCAGGATCTCGGCATTTTGCGGGTTGCATTGCGCAACAATAAGATTAAGAGGTTTCATACGATTCACCTCGAATGGCTTGGCCGTTTTCACGGCGGGTGAAAAATCATCTCCGGCGGATAATGGCCGGAACCTCAAACATTGGGAACGCTGAATTCGTTAACTCTTAGAGACTGCCTCAGCCGGGCGATTCTCGAACGGCTCGGGCTGCAACTTACCGTTCTGCTTCGTCAGAATTTCTATCTTGCCTTCAGCCTCATCCAGTTCTTTGCGGCAGGAAGTTGAGAGCTGTACGCCTTCCTCAAATAACGCCAGGGCCTTTTCCAGCGGGAGTTCGCCTTTTTCCAGTTCGTGTACTATTTTTTCCAACCGGGCGAGGCACTCTTCAAACTTAGGCAAGTCAAGACTCCATTCGGTCCATTGTATGACGAAACCAAAACTGCTGGACCATAAAAATTTGTAAATTCCAACCCTCAATTATGA
>DASREY010000174.1:0-18649 GCA_035651775.1 Terriglobales bacterium | reverse complement strand
AATGTGGCCAAAGTAAGTTATGCCACCAGCCTGATGAAAAAAGGCGTCCTGATTTCCACCACCGAGCACCTGCTTTCCGCCTTTATGGGCGCGGGCGTTGATAACGCCATCGTTGAGCTTAACAATCTCGAACTGCCGATTCTGGATGGCAGCGCGCAACCGTTTATCCGCATGATTCAGAACGCGGGCATCCGCCAGCAACGGCGGCGCCGCACCTATCTGCGAATCTGCAAGGAAGTAGAGGTGCGCGATGGAGAAAAGTTCATTGCTGTTTATCCGGCGGATGGATATTCAGTTTCTTACACGATCGATTTCCCCGAGCCCATTGGCCAGGAGACTTTTGAAGTGGAACTCTCCGGCAGCTCATATTTGCGCGAGATCGCTCCAGCGCGCACCTTTGGTTTTCTTCAGGATGAAATTGCCCTGCGCAACATGGGCCTGATCCGCGGGGCCAATGAAGAGAATGTAATTGTGCTGACGCGTGAAGGCATTAAGAATGGGCCCTTGCGCTATCCCGATGAGTTTGTGCGCCACAAGATATTAGACCTGATCGGCGATCTCGCCCTGCTGGGAAAGCGCATCCTCGGCAAAGTCGTAGCCTACCGTGCTGGACACGCCATGCACACCGCCCTGGTCTCGCGCATCCTGAAAGATGAATCGGTCTGGGAAGAGACGATTGTCGATGGTGCGCGTAAAGCGGCAACCCCTGGCGTAGCATTTGCCCATACCAGTACAGCCACTGCGGATTAGTAATCCTCATCGTGTCATCCCGAGCCACCAGACGAGGGACCTCGGATGGAGTTGGAACCGCCTCACGGCTGAATCGGGGCCACCCCGGATGCCGCCATCTCCATGACTCAATCCAGACAATCTTCAGGGAAGTCAACACAGCCAGACAGCTTCCAACCATCTGCTCACAAAATAATCCGCACATCGCCCTCGCGGCGGGTAATGCGTTCGCGGTCGAGGTATTCCAAAAGGGGAATGGCATATTTTCGGGAGACGCCGGTCAGGTCCTTAAATTTGGCCACATCAATCTTGTGCGATTTGGCTTTTTGTTCGGCCAAAGACCGCCGCAGGCGTTGCAGGGCCTCCTGATGAAACACAAGATCGTCGCCCAGTTTGACCAGAGTTTTTTCGCGCAGCAACAGGGTAACCAGCCGCTGGGCGCGGCCTTTGTCAATTTTTAATCCGGCAAGAATCTCTTTCAGAGCGGGAACTTTCAATCCGGCCTGAGCAAAAGCCCGTTCGATGATCAGCTTGGATTCGATCTCCTCATCCTTCATCACTACGCCGCGCCCGGCGGCGCGAACGTGCTCGCCGGAAACTTCGATTTTTTTAAGTCGAACCAGGTCTGCAAGCACGCACTCAAGAACCTCGCTGCGGATTCCCAGGCGTTCCCGCAATGCTTCTTTGCTGTAGCCCGCCACTAACGGGTTTTGCTGCTGGAAGCTTTCGATCTCGGCAAATGCTCGCTCTTGCAAATCTGAGAGCGCGGAGGTAGCGATGAATACATTGCCTGCACGCGCTATTTTCCCCTGGTCCACCAGCGAAGCCGCTATGGTTTCAACTGTTTTCACTAACCATCCGGTTTCGGCGACAGCCCGGGCAGCGTCGAGGCCATTGCCATTCTGGCGGGAAATGCGGGCCTCAAGAACCTGTTCCGGAGCTCCGTTGGCCATGGTCTCCAGAAATCGCAAGTGCGGCTCCGGCTTCAGCCTTATGGGAGCCGCATCCAGCACAATGCCGCCGCCAATGGTCACCACGGGCGAAAACTGCCGCACAATAAAACGGTCGCCGGGCAACAGGAGCACAGATCCGCTTAAGCGAAGCTGGGCATACGCATCTTCCCCGGGAGCGAGTTGCTTTCGGCCATGCAGCAGCACATCTGCAATTGCCTCGGAAGTATGCGCATAGAAGTGCACCCGTGAACGGTCTTGCAGGGGCTTGGCCGAGCGCAGCAACGACAGCTTGACGTCAACAATTCGGGTTGGCGCAAACAGCCCCGGCTCAACGATCACCATGCCGCGCGCCAGCGCTTCGGTAGAAACCCCAGGGCCGGCTAAGTTCAACGCCGTGCGCTCGCCCGCGACCGCTTTCTCGCAGGCAACGCCATGCACCTGCACGCCACGCACCCGTGCCCGCAACTTTTGCGGAAGAATTTCAACCTCGGCGTCTTTGCCGATGCTGCCGGAAATCATGGTTCCGGTCACGACCGTGCCGAACCCTTTCATGGTGAAAGCACGGTCGATAGGCAGGCGAAAATAAGCGTCCGGATTCTTGGGAGGAATTTCAGCGGCAACCCCAGCCAGGGCGCGCTTCAGATCTTCAAGACCTGCTCCTTCACGCGAGTTGACGGCGACGATAGGCGATGTGGAGGGATCGAGAAAAGAGCCTCGTAGGAAGTCTTGCAACTCGGCCCGCACGACTTTCAGGGTGTCAGAATCAACCAGATCAGATTTCGTAAGCACAGTGATGCCACGACGCAACGAGAGCAAGCGGCAAATATCAAAATGTTCGCGGGTCTGCGGCCTTATGGATTCATTGGCGGCGACCACAAACAGCACCAGGTCAATGCCGCCAACGCCGGCTAGCATGTTGCGCACAAAGCGCTCATGTCCGGGAACGTCAATAAAGCCCAGCTCCAGTTTTTCTCCATTGGGGGCCGGCAGTTCAAGGTGAGCAAAGCCGATATCGATGGTAATGCCCCGGCGTTTTTCCTCGCCCAGGCGGTCGGCATCAATGCCAGTCAGCGCTTTGACCAGCCGGGTCTTGCCGTGATCGATATGACCCGCCGTGCCTACGATGACCGACTTCATATTGGCAGTTTACGCGCCTTGGTTCTCCGCATCTAGTTATTGTGTTGTTAAAATCGCGTGTTGGCCACTAAAAAAAGCGAATCTGCCGCATTAGCGGGGGATATTCTCAAAATGGCACTCTTCCATAAGGGGAGTGGGGCTGAGTAACCGCAGAGAACGCCGAGGTCACGGAGGATCCGAAAACCTAGAGCCAGTAGATGTTGAAAATGAGATGCAAAAGGCCAAGATGCGGAAAGATACTGGTCACCAGCAGCCAAAGCTCTCCGCGCCGAATCATCGCGGTTTCAAACAGCAGCGATGCGTCTATCAGTTTGGCCCACCAGGCGAGCGTTACGACGATGGCAATGAGTGAAGTTCCCGCAATCACTGGATAGCGATAGAATTCCGTTAATTGGGGAGGGCGACGCATCAGGTACACGCTACGCGAATATGCGCGGTTCGTCCAGCATTAGCTCAGGTAGCGCAGAGCCAGAGAAAAACGGCATAATGGAAACTTGAAAACGAAGACAGAATCAGCAACCCGGCTCTACGCGATTCTGGCGCGGAAGGCGCCATACGCTGTCATTTTTCGCCGTGGGCCATCGAAACGCGTGCTGCTCATCCGCTGGAACATTGACGACGACACCTTCGAGTGCGGCCAGTGGTTCAAAGGCAGGATCTACGAGCGGCGCTGTGACCTCTCACCGGAGGGAGACCTCCTTATTTATTTTGCCGCTAACTACCGGAAGCCATACTATTCATGGACTGCAATCAGCTGTCCGCCGTTTCTCACAGCACTGGCGCTTTGGCCGAAAGGCGACTGCTGGGGCGGCGGAGGCCATTTTCTCTCAAGAAAGCGGGTCGCACTAAACCACCGCAGCCTTCAACAAGAGACGACCCTCGGCAAGGGTTTTTCGCTTCCGAAATGGATGAGGGTTCAGCTGGTCGGTGTGAACGAGTAGGCAACACGTTGCGCTTCTATTCTCCAGATACATCCTGAGCTGAAATGAATTTCATGCACAACGTTCCCCTTAGAACTCAATGAAATTTCGTCCGCCATCCAGTCTTCGTGTTTTGGCGGCACCGGCTTGCCATCCCACACGCGGATACCGGGTGAGAAGTTCAAACCATAAGCAAACACATTAACGTATGTGAGGTGAATATGGCCCCGATGCCCCGATGAGAGCAGCCGGATTCTGATGCTTGTATCCCGATTCTCTTTTCGCTCTCCGCTAAAATTCTCAAATACCTCAAAGCTCTCGACCCATGCATCGTGAGGGCACTGTCCTCGTCGGAGTAGTACCAGTCGCTAAGAACAAAGTCCCTTGTTTCGACAGGAAGAAACGCAGAAATTGCCTTCAAGTAGTCTTTATAAGCCTCGGTTCGTTTCTTATGTCTCTCCAGGTTATGGTCAGACACTATATCTGCGTAGAGTGGCATCCAGAACTCCTTCAACGGACAATCGCGGTTAATTCTAGCTGAAGTCTGTATCGCGAATTGCTGAGTTCGCTTGTTTCACCATTCCACTATGCGTGTTCGGACTCAGCTTATGGGCCTCGTCGCTGATTGAACATTTCGTAAAGGAGAACGCCGACGGCCACAGCGGCGGAGTATGGCACAGCCGTCCCTCGGCTGTGTTTCTGAATAGCTTGGAAAGAGTTTCGGCCGGCTTCAAATCCATATCATCTGAGGCGAAATTTCTTTTTGGTCCCAAAATTACATTGGGTTACCGGCAACCGGCCGCTGGCAACTGCTTTTCAATATTCAATTCCCCGTTGCGCCATCACACCTTTGTCGTATGCGTGTTTCACCTGCTTCATTTCGGTCACGGTGTCGGCAATCTCTACGATGCTGGGGTGTGCGTTGCGGCCGGTCAGGATTACATGCACCATCTCCGGTTTGCGCTTGAGAGCTTCCACCACCGGGGCGGGATCGAGCAATCCATAGCTGATGGCGTAGTTGATCTCATCCAGGATCACCAGGTCCCACTGGCCTGACATGATCTCGCGCTCGGCTTCAGCCCAGGCCTCCTGCACCATCTTCACGTCTTCCGGATCGGTCTCTGCCCCGCCAACTTTTACGAAGCCTCGGCCCATCTGCTTCATGATGAACTTGTCGCCGAAGCTCTGCACGGCGTCCAGTTCGCCGTAATGCCATGAGCCTTTCAGGAATTGCAGCATGAGGACGCGCATGCCGCAACCTACGGCGCGCAGGCCCGTGCCCATGGCGGCGGTAGTCTTGCCCTTGCCCGGACCGGTGTTGACGATGATGAGACCTTTGCGAATGTCTGTCATAGTTTTTCACTGCGCATAATATTCGGGTGATCGCTGATTTGCTTATTTCGCCAGAATTCTCGGATCAGCAGTTAGCAGTTAGCACTTAGCATTTAACCCCTGCGCGACTCTCTGCTTGGCGAAATGCCAAGTGCTAACTGCCAAGTGCCGGTATGCAAGCCGCCGGTGAAATGCACTCGCTTCGAAACTCTGGTCCTCCGCAAATTGACGTCAGTGCCCGCTATGATACGGATGTCCTTTTAGGATTGTAAATGCACGGTAAAGCTGCTCCAGCAAAATCACCCGCGCCAGCTCGTGAGGCAGCGTCATCTTGCCCAGCGAAATAGAGGTGGAAGCGGCCTGGCGGGCGTTGTCGCTGAAGCCATCCGCGGAACCAACGGCGAAGAGTAGTGTCTGCGTCCCGCGGGCCTGGTGCTGCTCCAGGAACGCAGCGAATTCCTCTGAAGTGAGCTGCTTTCCACGTGAATCAAGCAGAACTATGGCCGGCGGCGTGCGCGAGGTGGATTTCTCGATCTGCTTCAGCAAGGCCGCTTCGCTGGTCAACTCCAGAGGCTCAATGGGCGTGTAGCGAGCCAGGCGCTTAAGATACTCCGCCGTAAGCAAATGAATTGCGGGCTCTTTGGTTTTACCGATCCAGGCAACTTTCAGCTTCACAGAGATGGTTTATCACAGCAACGGCTGTAACCCAATCTTTCCTCTTGACCTTTCCTCTTGACGACTGGGAACCGAGAACTGCTTTTAGAGATTCGCGGTTAGCTTTTTTTCTTGTGCGCAGACACTTTCGCGGTTTTTTTCGAGCCAGTCCGGCGCGCCGGCTTACGTTTTGGGGCAGAGGCTTTCACCGGTGCTTTCTTCTTGGCGACGCCCCTCTTCGGCGGGGCAAGCACCTCGCTTGGGGCCAGGCGTTTGGCAGACTTCCATAGCCGCTCCAGATCATAGAAGCGGCGGGAATGCTCGCTGAAGATGTGGACCACGAAATCCACGTAGTCCATCAGCACCCACTCAGCCTGGTTGTAGCCTTCGACGCTCTTGGGGGCAAACGTCATGGCATGCAGCCGCTCGCGGATATCGTCGGCAATGGCCTGGATTTGCCGCGGATTGCTCCCGCTGCAAATCACAAAATAGTCGGTGAAAGCGCCCGCGTTTTTATCCATCTCCAGAATGGAGATGTCGGCGGCCTTTTTGTCTTCGCAGGCCTGAATTGCGGCTGCGACCTGTTGTTTCAGGGCGGTATTGGCTCTCATTCCACCTCGCCTGCAGCTTGGGTGTACAGATTCATCTTTTTAATGTACTCGGCAACCGCCGGATTGACCAGCTTGCCGAGTTTCTCTCCCTTGCGGATGGCCGCTCGGATGTTTGTGGCCGCAGCCGGAACCCGCACGCCTTCCAGCAGGTGCAGCGTGACGCCGCGGACCTTCAACGTGCTGATGGATGGCGCACGCAGAGCGCGCTGCACCACAGTCCTGGGTCTCAGGCTTTCGGGCAGCGCATCGAGCACGTCAGCCAGATAATAACCAGGCCTGCTGACCACAATGAATTCGCATTCCCGCAACAAGGCCTCGGGCTCGTGCCATTTGGAAATATCCAGGAAGGCATCAATGCCCATAATGAAAAATAGTTTGTCCGTGGGCGCGAGCGAAGCCTTGAGCCGCTGCACCGTATCAATCGAATAGTGAACCCGGCTTTCACCGGTAGGGTACTTCTCCAGCGGCGCCTCCAGCAGCGCCGGGAAAAACTTTTTTTTGCCCTGCAGCGCCAGCGTCACCATGGCATAGCGATGAATGAAATCAGTAACAGGTTGTTTGCGCTTGTGCGGAGGAATGTCGCCGGGAACAAATAGCACCTTGCCTAGTTTGCAGCGCTCCAGCGCCGCCTGGGCCACAGCAAGGTGACCATTGTGGATCGGATCGAAGGTGCCCCCCAAAAGGCCGATATTCATGTGTAAAAAACTTACCACGGATTGCGCGGATGACGCGATTTTAAAAAGATTGTCTGGCACAGCCGCCCCCGGCTGTGTGCTGACAAAACCATCGCAGTGAGTTCACCAGATTCCGGGAATGAGTCTTCTTGTCCGGGCCATATAATCCTGGTACGGCTCCCCGAATTTTTCTATCAGCATTCTCTCCTCCCGGCGCAGGCGCAAAGTGAACATCAGGGTGAAGGCGGCCAGGGCACTGGGGCCGGCGATCCAGTTGGGGAGCACCAGGGCCTGGGCGAAAACACCGAGAAAGATAGCGGTATACATGGGATGGCGGATGGATCTGTAAATTCCGCGAACCACCAGTTGATGGTTTTCACGAAGCTCAAGCGTGGGCGACCAGCTTGTGCCCAGGTCGGCGTGCGCCCGGTAAAAGAGCCACGTTCCCAGCGCGTAACAGACAATGCCCGCTGAGAAGGCAAGCGGAGGAAGAGGATGATCGGCAAAGGATAAAAGCGGAGTCAGGATAAAGATCATGGGAAGCACAAAGCCGGCGAGAGTCATGGAAGACATAAGGGTTCTTTCCAGAAGGCTCTTGCGGCTTTCGCTGACTTTCGTTTCTTTGCTGCGCTTATTATGCGGGGCGCGAATGAGGAAAAACATCGCCAAGCCCGCGAGAAACGCAATTTTTCCTGCCCATGGATTCATCGGTCAATTTTGCAGACGCAGCTTCTGCACTTTTTTCGCCAGCGCGTACTTGAGCGCGTCAATGCCTTCGCCGGTAACGGCGGAGATGGGAAACAACTCCAGTTTTTTCTTCTTACAATATTTTTCCAGCCGCTGCAACTTGTTTTCTAATTTTCCGGGAGCGCGCCTGGCGGCGGTGCTTCGGCCCGACGTTTTCGCCGAGCCCGACTTTTTTGCAGATTTCTTCTTCGCCGCCGTTTTTTTGCCAGGGAGTTGTTCGGCCGGCATAGCCGAAAAATTCTGCAGCGCGTCAATCTTCGAAGCCACTACGATCATGGGCTTTTCTTCCAGGCCGGCGCCAAAGCTTTCAAGCTCGCTCTGGATGACTTCAAAATCCTGCACCGGATCGGGACGGCCGCTGCCGTCGCTCACGTCAACCATGTGGACCAGCAGCCGGGTGCGCTCGATGTGGCGCAGGAACTGGGTGCCGAGGCCGGCGCCGGTATGCGCGCCTTCGATGAGGCCGGGGATATCGGCGACCACAAAGCTGTTGTATCCCGGCTGTGAGGGATTGCCGATGGAGACCACGCCCAGGTTCGGCTCCAGCGTAGTAAAAGGATAGTCGGCAATTTTGGGCCGCGCCGCGCTGATGCGCGAGATCAAGGTTGACTTTCCCACATTGGGATATCCCACCAATCCCACGTCGGCCAGCAGCTTCAGCTCCAGCCGGTAAACGCGCTCTTCGCCCAGCTTCCCCGGCTCGTGCTCGCGCGGCGCCTGGTGGGTGGAGGTGGCAAAGCGGGCGTTGCCGCGTCCGCCGCGGCCGCCGCGGGCGATGACAATGCGCTCATCAGGTCGGGAAAAATCGTGGATGCGCTCGCCGGTATTTTCATCGTAGAGAATCGTACCCACCGGGACCTTCAGGGTAATGTCTTCGCCCTCGGCGCCGGTCTTGTTGGAGCCTTCGCCGTGGCGTCCACGGCCGGCCTTGTACTCGGGATTGAAACGGAAGTGGACGAGCGTGTTGTGGCGCTCGCTGGATTCCATCCACACGTCGCCGCCCCGGCCGCCGTCGCCGCCCGAGGGCCCGCCGCGGGGGACAAACTTCTCGCGCCGGAAGGCCACGCATCCGTTGCCGCCATTACCGGCTTTGACTTTAATTCGTGTTTCATCAATGAACATGTAGGACCAGTTCTCGGTTCTCAGTTCTCAGTTCTCAGTTCTCAGTTCTCGGTTCTCGGTTCTCGGTTCTCGGTTCTCAGAAAGTGCAAAATATCAGAGGAGGAGCAGTTCGCTGTTTTGAGATGCATTTATTTCTGAACTGGAACTGACCACAAATAGAAAGGCCCCGCACGGCGAGGCCCTGATTTGCCCCACTCAGCTTTGGGGCTAAATGCTAAGTGCTAACGGCTAACTGCTGCTTTTCTCCGGCTCAATCATGACGTATTTGCCCATGCCGCCCCGGTCCACAAACTTGATGACGCCTGTGACCTTGGCGAACAAGGTATCGTCTTTGCCGCGGCCCACATTGAGGCCGGGTTTGATGCGGGTGCCGCGCTGGCGCACGATAATCGAGCCGCCCGGGACAAGCTGCCCGCCAAATGCTTTTACTCCCAGCCGCTGCGCGTTCGAGTCGCGGCCGTTTCGTGATGATCCTAATCCTTTTTTATGTGCCATTGTTTTAGTTCTCGGTTCTCAGTTCTCGGTTCTCAGACCGGAACTGGCTTTTTCTAGCTACTAGCTTCTAGCTGTGGCTATTTTTTCTTTTTCCCAGCCGATTTCTTCGCCGGGGATTTCTTTGCCGTCTTTTTATGCGCCGGCTTCTTGTGTGCCGGGGCGGCGTGTTTGGCCTCGCCCTCTTCGGTTGCCGGCTTGGCTTTCCTGAGCTTGGGCTCTTTTACCGGCGTTTCCAATTCCGGCGCGGTAAACTTCTGCCCGTCGAAGGCAATCTCGGTGATGCGCACCTGGGTGAAGGGCTGGCGGTGCCCCTGCAGCTTCTTATATTGTTTTTTGCGCTTGTAGTGGAAGACCAAGATCTTGTCAGCGCGCCCCTCTTCGAGCACCTGGCCGCTCACCCGCGCGCCCTCGCCCTGCGGACGGCCAATTTTGCCCTCTTCAGCGCTGACGGCCAGCACGTCGGTGAACTCAAGCTTGCCCTTTTCGGCAAGCTGCTTCTCAATGCGAATTACGTCTCCGGGAGCAACACGATACTGTTTTCCCCCGGTGCGGATGACCGCGAACATAGAATTCCTCCGAGTTTCGAGCTTGCAAAATCCATCCTGCGCACAGGCAGCGCGCAAGGGCTCCCAGAAGGGATCGGAACTGCAGGCAAACCTAGCTATTTTAGCGTGTGGGGAGCGGGAAGGTCAAACTGCGACTTTCGACGGTGGTGTCCTAATTTGAGGAACTGGCTCAAATTCGGGGCACTTACGTTAGTTTGCATCTACGTCGCTGAATTCGGCGCATTTCTCGCTATCGGCAGACGCGCCGCTTACTGTACGCATGTAGCAGAATCTCGTCCAGTGCTTAACCCCAAAGATATCGGAATAAAACAACTCTCCGTAAAAGCTGAAATAGGACTTATCCGACAGAAGGGACAGCGCTTCTTGGTGCCCCAAGGGGAAACCTTCCACGGCTCGACCGTCAGCGCTGATATGAACTCGATCAATCGGTATTTCGGAATACATCCCAGGAAAGATATCGCCGCCTTTCATGGGGGTTGCTGCCCTGACGGGTGCTTTGAGTTTTGTGGGTATCGGCCCCGCAACGAGAAACATATATTTCTTTTTTCTTTGTGGCAGATTAGGGTCTTTCCCGAGGGGTACGATTTCAAAGATTATGATTCCGTGTACGCCACGCGCGGCGGTTTTCCCGACGTTGACAAACCTCACTGGAACTCTAGGCACTTGCCCTTCGGTGAAGGTTACCGATTTAAGAATGTCATTGGGGTTCTTGTCGTTGACTACTTGTCCCCCAAGCTCAAACTTAAGCCAAGGTCTTTGATCGAGCCGCATTTGACGCTGAATGGTCTGAACACTAGCTTGGGCAGCAGTCGCGCTCTTCTGCAAAGCGCCAACGGCCTGCTGAATCGAACCGGAAATAGTCTCGGCTTTGTCGGCTTGCCGTTTAGCCGATTCCGCGAGAGTATGTGTATCGGTACTCCCGTTCCTCATTTCGGTCAACTGGCCACTCATTACGTACCATTGGAAAATTCCAACTGCAACCTGACAGAGCGCGAAAAAAGCAATTGCCGCTGTAAGCCAAATTATCCATTTCTCGGCAATTCTAATCCGGTCTTCTATTTCTGTCTTAAATTCCTTTATCTCTTTGTGCTCTTCGGAGTTGCTTTTCTGCTCTGTGTTCAAGCGCAATGGAGGCTCTGGAGAAGCTGGCGGTGGCGAGGATGCACTAGCAGGCGGCGTGTCCTGCTGTGCGGGCTGCTGCTGTACGGGTTTGCTGGGGCCATCATCGGCCATGCATTTAATGTACTGCGCAGACTCTCTGGTCGCAAGCCGCTTCTCCACAGCAGCATACTGCTTCAACTGCTGCACAAGCAGCGGGTACTGCCGCTGGCCAACCCCAGGCAAAGATCGATCCAGCCAAGGAAGCCGACATCCGGCGGCTTCTTGAGATCGTAGGGGTTAAAACCGTCGCCGTGCAAATGATGAATCAAACCATGGAGAGCATCAGGCCCATGATGAACAACTCTCTTCCGCCGGGAGACTATCGCGACAAGTTGATAGATCTGTTTCTGGCAAAATTCCGCTCCAAAATAGAGCCGCAGCACATGCTCGATATGGCGGTTCCCATTTACGACAAGCATCTTTCGCACGAAGAAATCAAAGGCTTGATCCAGTTCTACCAAACGCCTCTCGGCCAGAAAACGCTTACCGAACTGCCGCAAATGATGTCAGAACTGCAAACCGAAGGCCAGAGCTGGGGACGGACTATGGGGCAGGACTCCATGCAAGAAGTCCTCGCTGAAAATCCTGATTTGGCGGCGGCGCTGGAGGCAGCGGCGAAATCCGCTCAGCATTAATTTGAGGGTCTGCGGAAAAATCCATTGTGCATAAGCTGCAACTGGAATCGTGGGCGACAAGATTCCACGGTTCCACCACAGCACTTCCGCGTTTTTTACGTTCTTCGGCGCCTTCGGGTGCGTACAATGACTGTAGGCTGTCCGAGCCTGTTTACCAAGTTCACAAGCATTTTGGAACTATCCTGTAATTAGCAGAATTCTGGCCCCAAGGAGTTTTAATGAAGGCGTCTGTTGCCGAGAGAAAGCTCATCCGTGTTTTTGTGATCGAGAGCGACCCACTACGTTTTGTGGGTTTACATACCTTGCTGGATTCGGCGACGGATTTCGAGCTGACTTCCATTTCCCTGCCGGACATCGGCAAACACCAGAACATTGATCTGGCGCTTCTTGGGAACCACGTCGGCCCCAACCTGTTCGAGGTCATGGCCAGTCTGCGGGCGGTGCGTCCCGACCTGCGCATCATCGTGATGGGATCGGGAATGGATGAAGAAGATATCCTCAAGGCGATTGCGGCCGGGGCCAAGGGCTACGTTGACGAAGGCGCAGACCCAGCCGGGTTCATACAGGCGATCCGGGCGGTGAACCAGGGCTCGGTGTGGGCGCCGCGGCGAGTGCTCTCGCTTTTCATCGAACGGGTGAGCAACTCTCCGGGACGCATTTTTCCCGCCGGCCGCGTGACATTTACCGACCGCGAAAAAGAGGTGCTGGAAATGCTGGTCGCGGGCCGGTCGAACAAAGAAATCGGCGCTCCCCTGGGCATTACCGAACGCACCGTCAAGGCCCACGTCGCCAAACTCATGCGCAAAGTCGGAGTGCAGAATCGAATCGCGCTCTCAGTGCACGCGATCACCAATTCCCTTGTTTTCGTCAAATGATTATGGCTGGCATCACCCCTGAATTCTCAGGGATTTATAGGTAGCCCGGCATACATTCACGACACAATTAGGATTCCTCCCACTTCGTGTCGAAGCGCGGCTTCGGTCGGGATGAGAAAAGTCGGATTAGGGAACAAGCATGTCAACAGGGCCAAACAGCTTTCTCGGAGGCTGAGGAAAAGCGTTTATTCTATGCGCTCCACTTTGCTACGCGCATGCCTGCGGCAGCAAGGAAGTATTATTTATCAACGACTTGCGGCACAGCTAAAGCTGTGCCCTTACGAGAGCTTCAAGAAACGAAGTTTTTTCGCGGCCTGCCAGCAACATTGAAATCGCTATCGTGTTTGTAACGACTTACATGGGCTGCAAGTCACTGGTCCTGATTTTGGTCCTGGACAAATGTCTCCCCTGGCTTTTTTTGATCGACAGGGCATTTGCGTGCATGTTTGAGAATTGCACAATCCAGCGGCCGCCATTATATTGTCTGATCGTCAGTAAGATTCAAATTGATCAAGCACGCTCGAACCACCGGGGGATTCAATGTCTGATTGGACTCGTCGAGATTTATTAAAAAGTGGCGCGGTGCTTTCGGTGGGAGTGGCCGGAGCGCTGAAAAGCGGCACACCGCTTTCCGCAGCGGAAGCTCCCGCACCCACAAATGCAGCCGACGCCGCAGCACAGGAGCGCATGCTGCCGCAGAGCGATGCCACAGCAGCCGGAGCTGCGCGAGAGCGGCTGCTGCTCGATTTCGGCTGGCGCTTTCGCTTCGGCCATGCCAGCGATTCCACCAAAGACCTGGGCTTCGGCCGGTCGGGCACCTTTGCCAAAACGGGAAACTTTATCTCCGCCGGGCGGCCCGGCTACGACGATAGCGACTGGAAGCCGGTTGACCTGCCGCACGACTGGGCGATCGAGCTGCCCTTTCAAAACGATTCCGCGTTATCCAGCCGGGGGTTTTATCCGCTGGGCCGAGCTTATCCGGAGACCAGCATTGGATGGTACCGGCGTGTATTCGAGATTCCTGAGTCCGACGCCGGCAAGCGGATTTCCCTTGAGTTCGACGGCGTCTACCGCGACGCCACCGTGATCTTCAACAACTTCTACCTGGGCAGCAATGCCAGCGGTTACGCGCCCTTTCGCTTTGACGTTACCGACTTTGCCAAGCCCGGCGCCCGCAATGTCCTGCTGCTGCGCGTTGACGCTACCCTGAGCGATGGATGGTTTTACGAGGGGGCCGGCATCTACCGCCATGTCTGGCTGGTGAAAACCAGTCCGGTGCACGTGCGGCAATGGGGGACGTTCGTGCGTTCTGATATTGACACACGGCCGGGACAGGCTACGCTTTCCATCCGCACCGAAGTGGATAACCACGGCCAGGGAGCGCAGAACACACGCGTGACTTCAACAATTCTGGATGCTTCGGGCAAGGCAGTCGCGAAAGCTTCGACGGCGCCGACCTCGATTCCAGAATGGGAAGGCCATACTTACGAACAACAGGTGGTGGTGAAGCAGCCGGCCTTATGGTCGCTGGAGGAGCGAAACCTTTACAAATTGGTTACCGAGGTAGAAGCAGGCGGCACAATCGCCGACCGTTACGAAACCACCTTTGGCATTCGTTCGGTGCGCTTCGATGCGGAGAAGGGGTTATTGCTCAACGGCAAATCCGTAAAGGTGAAGGGAACATGCAACCACCAGGACCATGCCGGATTGGGCACAGCCCTGCCCGACGCTGTACAGTTTTACCGCATCCGTACGCTTAAGGAGATGGGCTCGAACGGTTATCGCACCTCGCACAACCATCCCACGCCGGAGCTGCTGGATGCCTGCGATCAGTTAGGCATGCTGGTATTCGATGAGACCCGCATGATGTCTTCGAATCCGGAAGGGTTAAGCCAGTTCGAGCGGCTGGTGCGCCGCGATCGCAACCATCCCAGCGTCTTCATGTGGTCGATGGGCAATGAAGAGCGCGAAGCCGCGACCGAGAATGGTTTACGAATTCTGACTGCCATGAAGCGCGTTGCAACCATGCACGACGGCTCGCGGCCGGTTTCGACCGCGCCGCTGGGCGGAAATAACATGGGAAAAGGCGGCTTCGCCGTGTGCGACGTGCAGGGATACAACTACGCCGACCCCGCCGCCGAAAAATATCATCAGGCTCATCCACAGGTTCCCGTGATCGGCACCGAGACGGTGAGCGCCGTGGGCACGCGGGGCATCTACCTGCTGGACCCGGAGCATGGCTACGTCGGCTCTTACGATCCCTGGACCACCACGGGGCGGGCTTCGGCAGAGGGCTGGTGGAGTTTTTGTAATGCACGGCCGTGGCTTGCCGGAGGCTTTGTATGGACAGGCTTCGATTATCGCGGCGAGCCCTCACCCTATTCGTGGCCCAATATCAGCTCGCAATACGGCATCATCGATACCTGCGGCTTTCCCAAGGACACCTACTTCTACTACCAATCATGGTGGACTTCCAAGCCCGTGCTCCACGTCTTCCCACATTGGAACTGGGAGGGGATGGAAGGCAAAGACATCATCGTATGCGTTTACTCCAACCTGGAAAAAGTTGAGCTCCTTCTCAACGGCAAGAGCCTGGGGGCACAGGAGATGAAAAAAGACCGTCACCTGGCATGGCGGGTCGCGTACACTCCGGGAACGATCGAGGCACGAGGCTTCAGAGGCGGCGAACAGGTCTTAACCGCCAAGCGCGAAACCACGGGAGCGGCGGCGAAGCTGGTGGTGCGCGCAGACCGCGAGGAAATCACCGCCGATGGCGAAGACGTTGCCATGTTCGCGGTTGAAGTACAGGACGCCCAAGGCCGCATCGTACCATTGGCAGAAAATGAAGTGGCCTTCCAGCTCTCCGGACCGGCCAGGCTGATTGGCGTTGGCAACGGAGACCCGACCAGCCACGAATCCGATAAAGGAAGCAAGCGGCAGGCATTCAACGGCCTTTGCATGGGTATTGTGCAGTCCACGAAGCAGGCTGGAAGCGTTCGTGTAGAGGTGACTTCCCCGGGCTTGACCCCGGCCAGCGCCGTGATCTCAACCAAAGACGTGAAGCTTCGTCCCGCGATTCCAGTTTGGGTGCGCGAAGTGCCGGTCGGACCCGGCGTCACAGGCGTGTGGCATTCCACCGGTACAAACGACGAAAGTCTGTTCACCTTCAGGCAAAGTGGGAGCGTGCTGACCGGCATGGTGGAAGAAGCAAGAGGCAGCAGTGAGCAAACGCTGACAATTGAGGAGGGCAAAGCCGACGGCAACAATATTTCATTCAAAGCCGGCAACACCACTTACACAGGAACGCTGAGCGGCGACCAACTGCAACTGCAGAGAGAATCCGGCACCCAAGCAGCGAGCAGCGCGACAGGGAGTGCTGGCCCCGCGGGCGCAATTCAACCCGCCGGTGTGGAAGCAAGCGCAACTCCGCCGGCCGTCGGGCCTCCACCTGCCGGGTCTGACCCCTCCAGTTCTCGGTGGGTCGCAGCTCAAACCGGTAAAACCACCAGGCCGCAACCGCCGGCTCCATTGACTCTTCGGAGGGTTACGAGCCCGGCCTCCTGAAAACCCGTTCCTCTATAGAGAAGATTGGATTTGTGCGTCGCACCTTTCGCCGTGCGTCTTTGCTAGGCTGATAGTTTGCTGCGGTGGCGCTTACTGAACATTCAGGGTGATTGTCTGCGAATGGCTGATCACCGGCGACGCGCTGCTGGTTGCCGCCACCGTAACTGTATAAGTCCCTGGAGGCGTGCCCGCGCCGCCTGCTGAACTCCCACTGCCGGGGACGCCATTGCCTGCTGAATGGCTGGCGGTTCCAGCGCAACCTTGCAACATAAGCAATGCGGCCACAAGCAGCGCAAGCACGATCGCCAGCTTCCAGCTCTCCGGTAAACGAACTCTCCCCTGCGAGCGAACTCCTCGGCGCACACGGATTCCGGTTAGCGCGATTCCCAATATGGGCAGACCAAAAGCGAACGCGAACAGGCCGCGAGGCGGGGATGACACCGCTGCAGAGTTGCGGGCCTGGGTGGTAATTGTCAGCGTGGAAGAAAGCGGGCCGTTTGTTCCTGGAGTAACCATGGGAGGATTAAGACTGCATGCCGCGCCAGCCGGAAGTCCAGCGCAGGAAAAAGTAACAGGGTCTTTAAAGGCGCCAATGGCGGCAACGAAGGCGGTCAGGGTAGCAGATTGGCCCGCTCTCAGGGTAACGGACGTGGCGCTAAGGCTGAAGCGGAAATCACGCGCGGCCTGCGGACCGCTGCCGCTCAGCATGAGCGATACGGAACCGTTCATGAAGCCATTGGCGACGGCGATGTCGGCGAGGCCATCGGAGTTGAAGTCTCCAATGGCGGCGGCTATTGCGCCGCCAATGCCAAAGTCCTGACGCGGCTGAAAGCTTCCATCTCCGTTGCCCAGGAAAGTGGAGATGCGCGTATTGGCAACAACAATATCAGGCATTCCGTCGCCGTTGATGTCCGCCGCCTGCACCTGGTACGGGCCCTGATAGGCGGCCATATCCGCCGATTGCCTGAAGGTTCCATCGCCATTGCCGAGAAACACGGCGACTGAATGACCATGACCGACGATCAGGTCGAGCAAGCCATCACGGTTAACGTCAGCCGTTGCTACGGAACTAACGCCACCCGGGGCAGCGTGACTCTTGCCGGCGCGGAAGGTGCCATCACCGTTGCCAGAATAGATGATGAAACTCTCTCCGTTCGTACTGATGTTGGAGAAACCAACAACCGCATCCATTTTGCCATCACGATCAAAGTCACCGACCGCAAGCCCGTTGGAGGCGGACCCAATCGGCGTGTTGACCGGCGTCCGGAAACTTCCATCGCCGTTTCCAAGAGAGATTGCAAGAACATCGCTGCGAGCATTGTTTGAGAAGTCAGGCGCGAGCAGAGCCACATCAGGAATGCCGTCGCCGTTGAAATCGGCAATGCGTATGCCCTCCAACGTAGAACCGGCGCCGCTGGAATCAATGGGTGCGCGAAAAGAGCCGTCGCCTTTTCCCAAAAGTACCCTGAGGACCCTGGTTTGACCGTGGGAAGGCAACAGAATACCTTGAACTACCAGATCGGGAATGCCGTCACCATTCACGTCGGCAGTGGCGAGCTGGTAGGCTTGCAGGTCTGTCGATATCTCAACCGGCGCCTTGAATGTGCCGTCGCCATTGTCGAAATATAAGAGGATTCCCGGATGGCTGGTGTCTTTCACAGCCAGGTCTGGAATGCCATCGCCGTCAAAGTCGGCGGAAACAATCCTGTCTGGAGACGGCGTTGGGAAAAGATATCGCAGCGGCTGGTGGAGTGTCCCGTCGCCGTTGTTTATCAGCACGGAGACGGTATCGTCCCCCAAATTCGCGGTAACAATATCCAGCTTGCCATCGCCATTGAAATCGCCGGCCACGAGCCCGCGCACTTCCAGCCCCGTGGGAGGCATGACTTTGAACTTGGCCGGTGCGCCATTTGTGAAAACAGTTGCCGGGTTGGTGAAGACGATCATGGGAGGCACCACCAGGTCGGGAACATGATCGCCGTTCAAGTCAACGGCAAGCATAGGCGCGCCGAACTCAGGAAAAATGCCGGCACTGTGGCCCTGGTCAAAAGTGCCGTCCCCATGGCCGGCATAAATAGAGACGTCAGGCTCGCAACCGCGGCAGGAGGGAAGGAATTGAACGGCCAGATCGGTCTTGCCATCCTGATTGAAATCTGCCGCCACCAGCGGCCCGACCTCACCGGCAGCGCCATTGAGCACGCTGAAGCTGCCGCCAGAATGGAAGCCACCATCGCCATTGCCCAAAAAGATTGAGACTCCATCTGAACCATTTGTGACTGCCAGGTCGAGCACACCGTCGCCGTTGAAGTCGGCAGCTACAACCGAGTCGAAAGAGAGCGCATTCGAGTTTGCTCCGGCGACATAGTCCGCTGTATGGCTGAAGCTCCCATTTCCATTGCCAAGATAAATGCCAACAGAATTGGCGCCATGAGACAGCACCGCCAGGTCCAACTTGCCATCACGATTGAAGTCAC
>DASREY010000173.1:0-12729 GCA_035651775.1 Terriglobales bacterium | reverse complement strand
CCTCTGGGGTGCTGGTGGGGGTTTCTCAAACTGGCGACCCCACCGGCAATTGGAATTTATACAAAGTTGCGGTTGACAGCACCAACCAGCACTTTTGCGATTTCCCAACCCTGGGTTTCAACAAGACGTGGATTGTGGTGATGTGCAACGTCTTTGCCAACGCCTCGACTTCAAACTTCTTCGCCGGCAGCATTTACGTCTTTGACAAATTCAATCTATACAACCACGGTAATGGGGCGCACACCGTGCTCGATACCGGCGGCGACAGCAACGTGACTCCGGCCATCACCTACGATAATGATGTCTCGACCGAGTATCTGGTCGAGGAATTCAACGGCAATATGAACGGAGTAGGGATGATGCGGCTGTGGGCCATCAACGGTCCGGCAGGGGCGCCCGCACTTTCAACCGTGGCCTTTCCTGCGACATTGCTGAACTGGGATGAGCACGGCACCGCCAATTTTGCGCCGCAATCAGGCAGCGCTACCGGCATTGATACCGGCGACGCCCGCATCGGCAATGTAATTTACCGCAACGGCAGTTTGTGGACCGCGCACCCGGTTTATCTTCCTTGCTGTGCTGCTTCGAATCCGCCGCATCCGCCGAACCGAAGCGCAATCCAGTGGTGGCAAATCAATACCAACGGCGATGTGGTGCAACGCGGCCTGATTGACAATCCTGATGGCAGCTTCTTCCGTTCGTATCCCTCCATCGCAGTGAACCGGTACAACGATGCTTTGATTGGATACGCGCGCTTCTCGCCTAATGAGTTTGCCAGCGGATTTTATTCGTTTCGCGCCGATTCAGACCCTCTTAATACGCTTCAGGGCGAAGCCACGCTCAGGGCCGGCGAGGCGACCTATGTGAATGAGGGCAGAAGCGGCACAAGCAATCGTTGGGGAGACTACAGCAATACGGCCATTGACCCGGCCGACGATACGTCTTTCTGGACCATTCAGGAGTATGCCGCCTCACCCAGCAGCACGTGGGGAACTTGGTGGGGCCAGATTGTGCAGCCGCCCGTCAATTTTCAGGTCAGCTTCATTCCCTCCAGCACCACCCTGACCGCTGGTGTGGCGCTGGCCGATTTAGCCGTAACCGCCATCGATTCCCAGGGACATCTCGTTAGTAATTACAGGGGCACGGTGCACTTTACCAGCAGCGATCCCCTGTTCGCGATGGCCGATTACACGTTTTCAGCTTCCGACAGCGGTACGCATCACTTCTCTGGCGTAACGCTGTTCAAGGCGGGCCCGCAAACCATTTCGCTCAACGACGCAGCAAATTCTCTTCAGGCCACCTTGAATTTTATAGTTGTGCCCGGACCAGCCAGCACTCTTGTCATCAGTGGTCCGGCCACAACCGTTGCGGGAACCGCTTACAACTTTTCTGTCACCGCGCAAGACGCCTTTCAGAACACGATCACCAGCTATGCTCGCACCGTGCAGTTTTCCAGCAGTGATCCTATAGCGACTCTGCCGGGGAGCTATACGTTCAATCCGGGCGTTGACCATGGCGCCCATAACTTCAGCGCAACGCTTAGCCGCGCGGGGCAGCAGAGCATCACTGTGTCTGATGGAAGCCTTCAAAGCAGCATTAATGTGAACGTGACGCCCGCGGCCGCCAATCACCTGCTCGCCAGCGCACCGGCGAACGTGACGCGCACCAAGGCGTTTACAGTCACGGTGACGGCATTCGACCCATTCAACAATATTGCCACCGGGTATGCCGGCACAATTCATTTCACCACGAGTGATGCTTCCCATACCCTGCCGGGAGACTATGCCTTCACCGCGGGCGACCGGGGAAGCCACTATTTCATCAACGGCGTAACCTTGAACACGTTTGGCAGTCAGAATGTAACTGTGACCGACACGGTAATGAGCTCGCTGACAAGTACAACACCAGTCAACGTCATGCATCTGAGCGGCACGGCAAGAATTGTACGTGTGCGTCTGGGACAGCCGTTTACTTTGGTCCTTGGCAACTTTAGCGAAGACGCGGCGGGTACGCCATCGGCCAGCGTTGATTGGGGAGACGGCAGTGGCGCGACTACGGGGAACATTCAGCCGGATGGTTCAGGAGGATACAACGTGACCGGTAGCCACACATTTGTAGCGCCACCAGAACATCCGGTCGTGGTCAGCATTGCAGATACTGCGAATAGCTACTCCACGGTCGTTGACGTGACTATACGCATGTGGCCGAAGACAGAATCTCATTAAGAGCATCTTGTGATTTTGAAAAATCTGCGTTTATCTGCGTCAATCTGCGGCTGAAGTTTTTGAAATTCCTTGGTGCCCTTTGTGGTTAGAACTTTAGGCTGAAACCGCTTGATATTCCTCGTAAGCGCCCTTGAAGTCCACAATCTTGTGGTCCTCAAAGTGCCAAATTCTGGTTGCCACTTCGTCAATCACATCATGGTCGTGAGTTACCAACAGTATTGTTCCCTGATAACGCTGCAGAGCGATGTTAAGGGCGTTGATCGATTCCAGATCCAGGTGGTTGGTGGGCTCATCCAGAACCAGCACGTTCGGCTTCTGCAGCATCAGCTTGCAAAAAATCAGCCGGGCGGCTTCGCCTCCGGAAAGGTTATTGGTCAGCTTGTTGCCTTCATCGCGGGCAAAGAGCATTTGGCCCAGCAATCCGCGAATTTCTTCATTCGAGGCGCTGGTGTCCCACTGATACAGCCAATCGAACACGGTCTTATTTTTTTCAATCAGGGTTTTATGGTCCTGGGCAAAATATCCCACTAAAGCCTCATGTCCCCAGACTGCCTTGCCGCCATCGATGAACGGACCTTCGTAGCCGCTGGTGGTTCGCAATTCGGTCTCAGGTACGGTGCCCGAATTTGCCAGCAAAGCATTCAGCAAGGTGGTCTTGCCGGCGCCGTTGCGGCCCATCAGCGCGATTTTTTCCCCGCGGATGATGCTCGCCGTAAAACCAGCGATGACCTGGTTGTCTCCATAGGACTTGGTTACATTCTCCAATTCCAGAATATGTTTGCCGGAAGGCCGCTTCAGTTCGAATTTCAGGAATGGACGTTGAATATTTGACCTTGCCAGTTCCGTCACCTGCAGGCGCTCGACTTCCTTGCGCCTTGATTGCACCTGGCTGGAGCGTGTGCCGGCGGAAAAGCGCGCAATGAATTCGTTGAGTTGCGCGATCTTCTTTTCGCGCTGTGCGTTCTGCGACTCGATCTGTGAGCGAACCTGGGTCTTGGCCATCACCATATCGTCGTAGCCGCCGGTGTAGGTGATGATAGTTTCGTAGTCGATATCGGCAATGTGGGTGCAAACGCTGTTGAGAAAGTGCCGGTCGTGCGAGATCACGATGAGCACGCCGTCATAGTTGTTCAGGAAACCCTGCAGCCAGTGGATCGAGTCCAGGTCCAGGTGGTTGGTGGGCTCATCGAGCAACAGCGCCTGCGGGTGCCCGAACAGCGCCTGCGCCAGCAGCACGCGGACTTTTTGTCCGCCTTGCAGCTCGCTCATCTTGCGGTCGTGCAGCTCGTCGGCGATATCCAGACCTTGCAGCAGGATGGCGGCATCGCTTTCGGCGGAGTAGCCGTCTTCTTCGCCCACAATGCCTTCGAGCTCTCCAAGGCGCATGCCGTCCTCGTCGGTCATCTCGGTTTTTGAATAGATCTTCTCGCGCTCTTCCATCGCCGCCCACAGGCGCTTGTTGCCCATGATCACAGCATCAATGACGCGATAGGCGTCGAAGGCAAACTGGTCCTGGCTCAGGGTGCCGAATTTCTTCGGACGCACGACGGCGCCTTTTTGCGGCTCCAACTCGCCGGTCAGGATTTTCATGAATGTCGATTTGCCGGCGCCGTTAGGGCCAGTCAGGCCATAGCGCTTGCCCGGCGTGAACGCCGTGCTGACCTCTTCAAACAGAACTTTAGCGCCGAAGCGCATGGAAACATTACTGACAGAAATCATTGGTTTTTGGGAACTGCGGGAAATTTCCGGCCAGGCGGGAACGCAGCTATTGTATTCAGAATAACATGCGGGAGCTACAGACGTCAGTTGCGGGCAGTGCTTCAATTTAAAGTAGCACCTGGCTGGCCGGGCCTTCGTGTGAGCCTGCCCCGAGGGCATCTTGCGCACGCTTTCTTGTGCGGGACATTCCAAACTGTACCACTACCATTTGCAGGAAGAATCATGGCAATCACTCTCTAAATTGACTGTTAACTTAGAGAGCGATTGCCACGATGACACCGAACAGTCAGGCGGGTTGTTGGTATAAACCGATCACATTTCCGCCCGGATCGCGGAACCTGGCGGTGATCTCAGGCGCGTCCGCGCCGATCGGCTGCACGATCTCACCGCCATTGGCAACAATTGCCTCTACGGTAGCGGCCACACTGTCTACCATGATGTAAACCAGAAGACCGGGCTTGGATGCAGGCGGACGTCCTAATACCCAGGTGCCACTTACCGCCCCCACCGTGTCATCAAAGGCGGTGCTGCCGTCACCGCGCTTTCGTGTGTTCCAGCCGAAGATCCGTTTGTAGAAATCGGCCGAGCGCGCAATGTCAGTAGCAGGCATTTCGATGTAACAAATCTTGCCGTTCGAAAATTCAGGACTCATAAAATTCTCCTTTATCGGGTGTTGTCAATTCAATTGTGGATGTTGCTTTCGCTCACAGCTCTTCCTCGTGCCGCCGTAGCAGCTCGCGGACCGAATCGCTGGCTTCCAGATCATCGGTCACCGTCGGCGCTCTCGCTCCGGCGTTGAGCAACTGTTCGACGGTGGCAACGTAGTCCCCGGTGTCACGATGCCAGCCATTCACCGAGCCATGGAGCGCGGAGCCGAGTGCGGTGATTCCGTGCTGGTTGTCATGCAGCTCAACTTTGGGACCATACCGCAGAATCTCGCGAACCATCTCCGCGTTGCCGTGCCACGCCGCCCACTGCAGCGGCGTCATGTCATATTCGCCGCGAACGTCCACTGGCCATCCCGCGGCAAGCATGAGCCGCACGGCGTTGAGATTGTTATTTTGCGCGGCATCGGCGAGCCGGCGGCGCTCCTCGGGCGAGAGTGTCGCGACCAGGTTTGGACGGCTGGCCAGCAAAGCATTGAAGATCGCCTCGTCGCCAAGTTCGTACGCTTGCGCCAGTTTGATCTCTGGCGGGCTGTGCTGCATCAGAAATTGGAAGACGTCGTCATGTCCGAAGTCGCGGGCGACCTGGTGCGGAGTTCTATTCCGGCCAAAGAGATAAATGTAGATCGTGCCGCCGCTTCGAGCGTCTTGTTTCGGGAAATATTTCTCAGAGACGCGAATTTGGATCGAGGCCGGGTGAGCGTCAAGATGGCGGCGCACCAGTTGCAAATCGCCCAGCGCGGCCGCCATGAGAATGTCGGTCCGGCAGCCATGGGACACCAGATACCGCGCAATGTCCTGACGGTCGCGTGGAAAATGACGCGCTTGAACAACGCGCAGCATGTGCTGCGCCGGCGTGGATTCGTGTTGCAGATCGCGCGCATCGATCTCGGCGCCACTTTCGAGCAAGTACTGCGCAATCTCGATGGTTGAGGCAAGGTGCAGCGGAGTCTGCCCATATGCCCCCCGCGCGCGGGCTGTGTCGGGATTCGCCTCCACCAGTTCCCGCAGCTTCTCGATCATGCCCAGCCGCGCCGCCGAGTGCGCGTCCACGATAGCGCCGCGCTCGATCAGGAACGCGGCCATTTCGGGAGCGCACTCATCCAGTACGCCGATCCCTCCTGCCCACGCTCGGCTTCTGGCATTGATATCTGCGCCGGCCGCGAGCAGCACATCGATCGTCTTCCGGTCACTCCGCTGCACGGCTGCAAGCAGCGCCTGCATGTCGCCATAGTTGGCCATAGGCTCGTTGATCCGTGTTTTTAGTGCAGAATGCTCTTCGAGCACGCGGGCAACTTTATCGGCATCGCTGGCGCGAACCGCCGCCGATAGCAGCTCCGCCGGACTGAGCACGCGTGTTACGGCTTCGACATGCTCTTTCAGCTTTGGCCAACTGGCAAAGCCGTAATCACTGGCAATGATGTGCTGTGCGTCCGCCAGTTTCGCATTCGCCGGCACAGACAGGGAAGCCAGCGAACGGAAGCGCTCTATCGCAGCAGAATCGCCTCGCTGCAGATCGTGCAGCAGCTCTTTAGCTTGTTTCTTGAGATGTTCGAGATTGGGTCGAGCGGGTAATTCGAGAGACATCACTCCTCCTTCTTTGTTGCCCCGTGTCCGCTATGACGGGCAGAAGTGAGGTTGATGTTCGCTACGGCTAAAAACTCAGGTGGGATCGTCCCTTCCCGCGGACGGGATGCATCCTGTATGCTGGCGAAAGTATAGCCGAAGCTCCGCTAACACGCAATGCAAGGCAGACGCGAATGCGATTACACTATTTATATGAGTACTCTGATTCTCTCTGCTCTTGTCGTCATTGGCGTGATCGTTTCCCCCGCGCTCGTATCCGCTGTGGATTTTGGCCCGCGTAATCCTTTCTTTGCGCCCAGCTCCCTGCCGTTTCAGGCGCCTCCATTCGACAAGATCAAAGACGAGGATTACCAGCCGGCGATCGAAGCTGGCATGGCAGAGCAACGCAAGGAAATGCAGGCGATTGCCGACAATCCGGCGCAGCCGACCTTGGAAAACACCATCGTCGCCATGGAAAAGAGCGGCCAGTTGTTGGAGCGGGCGCAGCGGGTGTTCTCCGCCGTCACCGCCGCCAACACAAATCCTACACTGCAGAAAGTGAAGGCAGCCGAAGCGCCCAGACTGGCGGCGCACCGGGACGCGATCTATCTTGACGCAAAGCTGTTTCAGCGTGTGGCCGCAATTTACAAGGAACGCAATTCGTTGAAGCTGGATCCGGAATCATTGCGCCTGGTTGAGTTTTACTATGAGGAGTTCGTCCATGCCGGGGCCAATCTCAGCGAAGCCGAGAAGACTGAACTGAAAAAACTTAACGAAGAGCTGGCGACGCTTTCCAATGACTTCACCACGAAGCTCCTGGCAGCCACAAAAGAGGGCGCGTATGTAACTACGGAGAAGAGCGCGCTGGCCGGTCTGAACGAAGCGCAAATTAACGCTGCTGCCGAGGCGGCCAAGAGCCGCAACGTGGAAGGGTTCATTCTTCCCTTGCAAAACACCACACTGCAGCCCGATCTTGTCTCGCTCAGCAATCGCGTCACCCGCCAGACGCTCTTCACCAACTCCTGGGAGCGCGCCGAGCGCGGCGATGGGAACGACACGCGTGCCACGGTCACCCGTATCGCACAATTGCGCGCCCAGAAGGCCAAGCTGCTTGGCTACCCAAACTTTGCTTCCTGGCAGTTGCAGGACCAGATGGCCAAAAAGCCGGAAGAGGCTCTCAAATTTATGGATGCCCTTGTCCCCGCCTCCGCGGCGAAAGCAGCCGGCGAAGCGCAAGACATCCAAGCCTTGATTGATGAACAAAAGGGAGGGTTCAAACTCCAGCCATGGGATTGGGATTTCTATGCCGAGCAGGTTCGCAAAGCCAAATACGATCTCGACGAGGAGCAGGTCAAGCCCTATTTCGAGCTGGATAACGTGCTGCAGAACGGTGTTTTCTACGCTGCGAACCAGCTTTACGGACTGACATTCAAAGAACGAAAAGATCTTCCGGTGTATGCGCCGGGCGTACGCGTCTTCGAAGTTTTTGATGCTAATGGCAAGACGCTGGCGTTGTTTTACTGCGACTACTTCAAGCGTGATAACAAGCAGGGCGGCGCCTGGATGAACAGCTTTGTGGGCCAGTCCAAGCTGCTTGGAACCCTGCCGGTCGTCAGTAACGTTGCTAATTTCCCCATGCCTGCCCCGGGCGAGCCTGCTCTCCTCACCCCCGATGATGTCAGGACAATGTTCCACGAATTTGGCCATGCGCTGCACGGCATGTTCGCTAACACCGAATATCCCGGCCTCTCCGGCACTTCAGTAGCGCGCGACTTTGTAGAGTTTCCTTCGCAGTTCAACGAGCACTGGGCGACCTACCCGGCAGTCTTCCAGCATTACGCAAAACATTACAAGACGGGCGCGCCCATGCCGGCGGAGTTAGTGGCCAAGATTAAGAAATCGGCTACCTTCAACAAAGGCTACGAAACCACCGAGTTACTGGCCGCCGCAGAGCTCGACATGAGGTGGCATATGCTTCCGGCAAGCGCAGCGCCGCAGAACCCGGATGCGTTCGAAACCGAAGCGTTACAACAAACTCATTTGTCGCTCAGCTATGCTCCGCCGCGTTACCGCTCCAGCTACTTCAGCCACATCTGGGCCAGTGGATACGCGGCCGGCTACTACGCCTACCTGTGGACCCAGATGCTCGACAACGACGCTTTTCAATGGTTCGAGGATCACGGCGGGTTGACTCGGGCCAATGGCGACCGCTTCCGCCAGATGGTGCTGTCACGCGGCAATACCGAAGACCTTGGAAAGATGTATGCCGCCTGGCGCGGAGGACCTCCAAGCATCGAACCCATGCTGAAGTTTCGCGGCCTGGAACCGGCCAGCGCTTCCAAATAGAGGCTTGGTGTACTAACGAGGTGGACAGTTTGCATTGATCGTCCGATCAAAACTGCTCACGATTCGGACAGTCCCGTTTGCATTTGTCGTTTCTGAGCGCCGTTTTTTGGCGCGAACGATCCTGGGGTTCTTCTCCGGGCAATATTATTTTCGATACAGAAAAAATTAAATCGGTCTAGACTGCCGGACACGGCTGGAACGATGACCAATCAATCCCTCGCTGGAATTCCTCATCGGGCTCAAAGACCGCCTTGAAGGTAAACGCAAATTGCGTTGGACCATGCGCTTCCAGGTGTGCAATGCGTTTTTTCGCCTCGTCAACCCCCGGAATGTGGCCCGCCGGCACCCACCACAGCGCAACGTAAACGCCGGCAAATTTTTCGAACCACTCATGCCGTTGTCGCAGCAGTTGCGCATGAACTGTGTGATAAACATAATGTTTGAGCGCGTCAACGGTCTCCCAGATGGACATATTCATGAGAACTCGATCATCGTCGTACGGGCGAAAGTACGTGGCGTTTCCCTCAGATGTTTGCAGTCGCCAGACAAACCCAGGGCTGCCATCGGCAAGCCCATTGATTTCGTCCAGCCGGTCCACGAATCCCGCCATAATAGGATCATCAAGCGGCGCCTTGACTCGGCCAATATTGACCTGGGCTACGTGGTATTTAGTCATCCTTGTTCCTCCTTTATCCCAAAAAGCCGATAGTAGCACGTTGGGTTGTGGCACAGCGCGGCAAGCCGCAAACAAAGAAAGCATTTGTTTCCATTGGCCATGCCGCATATCTCTGTCATGTTGAGCGGAGCGCCACGATTGTATTGGCCGCCATGAGAATCTGAAGCGCGGAGTCGAAACACCCCGAGAGGATTTCGGTATCCCATACCGTGTCAGGGAATTTTCTCGATGCGGCTGCGGGCAAACAGGACACACTCTGGGGAGAATTCCCTGGAGCAGTCTTTGTCCCGCAAGGAACAGAGCGCCTCACAACGGACTCTTTAGAAAATCTAAACCTAACGTATTGCCAATTTGAACGAAGTAAAGCGGCCGCAGAGGTTATATTAAAGGGCTGCTCACAGGCAAGTGCGGGCCAATTGTAAACCAATCAAAAACGGGGGAATGCCATGAAGTCCTTTCAGGCCGTGTTGTGTCTGGCCATACTGTTTGTAGTAAGCGAAGCGTCGGCGCAAAGCGCGCAAACAACTCCTTCGACGTCTGCGGCGACAGCCGCGGCACAAACCACCCCAACCCCCACCCCGGAACCGCGGCCCACACCCATACCTTCAGCCGCCGTTCTTCCCGGCAAGGGACTGGCACAGCATCCATTTCTCTACTGCGGCGAATGGGACACGCGCAAGCCCGAGCAGACCATGTTCATGATTCGGGGCGGCAAGGTGGTTTGGACATACTCGATCGCCAACGAAGAAGAACTCGACGATTGCACCCGGCTCTCCAACGGCAACATCGTCTTTGCCCGCAAAGGCAAGGGCGCCAGCGAAATCACGCCCGACAAAAAGATCGTTTGGAATTATGACGCGCCGCCGCATACCGAGGTCCACTCCATTCAGCCCATCGGGAAAGATCGCGTGCTGATCATGCAGAACGGGAATCCGGCCAAACTCATGCTGATTGAAAAGAAGTCAGGAAAGGTAATCAGAGAGCTGGAACTGCCCACCCGCCAGCCTGATAAAGTTCACGGCCAGTTCCGGCATATTCGTATGACCAAAGCGGGGACCTTCCTGGTCGCCCACCTCGATTTGGGCAAGGTGGTGGAATATGACCAGAATGGAAAAGAGCTGTGGTCAGTGCCAGCGCCCTCGGCGTGGGCCGCCGTGCGGCTCAAAAACGGCAATACCCTGATCAGCGGAAACCAGCACGGCTACGTGCGCGAGGTGAATCCCAAGGGCGAGACCGTATGGGAGATCAATAAAGACGATTTGCCTGGCTATCCGCTGTACACGGTGCAAGAGGTCGAACGCCTGGCCAATGGCAATACCCTCATCAATAACTGGAGCGGCGGCCTCAAGAAAACCGACTGGCCGATGGTGGTGCAGTTGATCGAAGTAACCCCCGATAAGAAAGTAGTATGGGCGCTCCGCGATTGGGATACCCTCGGGCCGGCCTCTTCCACCCAGTTGCTGGATGAACCAGGCGTCCCGGAAAAAGGCGAACAGCAGAGATGAGTTTTGGGCTATTGAATCATTCGGATCATTGCTGAATGTTTTCTGAACTCTGGTATCAAATCGTTGATTCGGGGGAATGGTCTGCCATCATGGTCACAGAAATGTGCTTGGAAAAAGAGGATTATGCAGGGGCATGGATCAGAGTAGCTTCGACAACGCGGAATATATGGGCGGAGACTACTTTCCATGTCTGTTCTATGTCACTGACCATAAACCATTTAGCATCGCCTGGACTACTAGAAGTAATGGGGAGGGTGGGGGACTACTCGGCGGCGTAAAACAGGTCATAAAAAAAGAAGTTGGGTTAGAGAATTAAATAATTGAGCGGAAGCTCAGGAGAGATGATGAAACGACGTATTATTCTTTGTTTTGGATTGCTGGTCACGCTGGCAGTTGCTGCCAGCCAACTTCACGCCACCGTATTTGATGTGAAGAAGTATGGCGCCACAGGCGATGGCAAGACGCTCGATACACCCGCTATTAATAAAGCTATTGACGCGGCCAGCGCGGCCGGCGGTGGAACGGTTTACTTTTCCGCCGGCACTTATCTTTCCGGCTCTATTCACCTCAAGAGCAACATTACTCTTTATCTCGAGCAGGGCTCAGTAATTCAGGCCACCCCCGACCCCGAAGCTTACGACCCGATTGAACCAAGCCAGAAGCAGTGGGACAAGTACCAGGATTTCGGCCATACCTACTTTCACAACAGCCTGATATGGGGCGAGGGGCTGGAGAACATTGCTATTCTCGGTCCAGGCCTCATCAGCGGCAAAGACGCCTTGACCCGCAAGGCGGACCAGCGCGTGGGCAACAAGGCCATCTCGCTCAAGCTCTGCCGCAACGTCACCATACGCGACATTTCCATTTTGCTGGCCGGCCACTTCGGTATTCTTGCCACCGGAGTGGATAACCTCACCATCGACAACATTAAGATCGACACCAACCGCGACGGCATTGATGTAGACTCCACCCGGCACGTGCGCATCTCCAATGTCAGCGTCAACTCACCCTATGATGACGGCATTGTCATCAAGGGTACGCACGCCCTGGGTTTTGCCCGCGAAACCGAAGACATGACCATCACCAACTGCGAGGTCACCGGCTTCCAGAACGGCACGTTCCTCGATGGCACCTACAAGCGCAGCAACACACCTCCGTTGGCGCACGGTCCAACCGGCCGCATCAAGATAGGGACCGAGTCCGAGGGCTCATTCCGGAACATCACGATTTCCAACTGTGTCTTTGATTACGCCCGCGGGCTGGCGCTCGAAACGGTCGATGGCGCAGAACTCTCCGACGTTAGTATCAGCAACATCACCATGCGTGATATTGCCAACGCTCCTATTTATATTCGCTTGGGCGCCCGCATGCGTGCGCCCGATGGTGTTCCCATCGGCTCGCTGCACCGCATCAACATCAGCGACGTCGTGATCTACAACGCCGATCCCAAGAATGGCTCGCTGATCATGGGAATTCCCGGACACGATATTGAAGATGTGAAGCTGAGCAATATTCGCATCTACTATCAGGGCGGCGGCACCAAAGAGCAGACTGCCATCAATCCACCGGAAGAAGAGAAAGAGTACCCCGAGCCCTACCGTCACGGCGACATGCCGTCCTACGGATTTTTTATCCGTCACGTCAAAGGTATCGAATTCACCAATGTAGAGGTGAGCACCATGAAAGAAGATCTGCGGCCAGCGTTCGTGCTGGACGACGTGAAAGGGGCTGAATTCAACCTGGTGAAAGCCCAGCACGCCCCGCAGGTGCCAACTTTTTCGCTCAAAGATGTCACCGATTTCAGCTTGTTCCACAGCGGGTCTCTGCCCGATACCAAGCTGGAAAATGTGAAAGAGAAACAATTTTGAGCCTGATAGAGATGAGAATGCAGCAGTATAATCGAGGGGTCCGGGAACCCTGCCTGAACTGGAGGGCGATGTGAAAAGACCCCTTGTTCTTATATTGGCTGTGCCCATGTTTGCGCTTACCTTTCTAGCGGCACAGCAAACGCCTGACATCTTAAAGAC
>DASREY010000172.1:0-2788 GCA_035651775.1 Terriglobales bacterium | reverse complement strand
AAACCAGCTTCGGGAAAGTCTGCGCGCTCTGAGCCCGTCTGTTTATCCAGAGGAACGACAGTTGCGGCTCGAATATTTTTATAATCACTTCGAAGCCTTTTACCGGTCAATCTGGTGTTACGGCGTCGCGCTTGCCATTCTGTTGGTGGCGCATTTTCGCAAGCGCGGACGCGTTCTGCAGAATATTGGAGTTGGCGCGGCCTTACTGGGGCTCGGGTTTCAGGCTGCGGGCATCGTCCTGCGCTGCCTGATCGCGGGACGCCCGCCGGTGACCAACATGTATGAATCAATCATCTGGGTTTCGTTTGCAGTCTCATTTTTCGGGTTGATTTTTTTCTTCCGTTATCGCGCGCCGGTCTATTTGCTGGCTGCGTTGCCGGTTACGCTTTTTGCGCTGTTGCTCGTCCACCAGATGCCGGTTGCCATGCCTGCGAGCATCGATCCGTTGGTGCCGGTTCTGCGCGACAACTTTTGGCTGACCATCCATGTTTTGACGATCACGCTCAGTTACGCGGCGTTCGCGCTGGCGATGGGGTTTGGACATATCCTGCTGTGGCGCTATGCCCGCGATCCATCTGCCGCGCGCGCGGATGCGCCCATGCATTTCTGGCTTTATCGCGTGCTGCAGCTCGGCGTGCTGCTCCTGGCCGCGGGAACAATTCTTGGCGGCGTGTGGGCGAACTATTCCTGGGGACGATTCTGGGGTTGGGATCCGAAAGAGACATGGGCATTGATCGCGTTGCTTTGTTACATCCTGGCATTGCACGGCCGGCTCGCGGGCTGGTGGACGCAATTTGGTCTGGCGGTCGCAAGCGTAGTTTGTTTTCTCTCGGTGTTGATGGCGTGGTACGGAGTGAACTTTGTTTTGGGCAAGGGGCTGCATAGCTACGGATTTGGTGTAGGTGGCGAAAATTACGTGGCCACAGGCGTGGCGCTGGACCTGGCCTTCGTCGCGTTTGCCACTTGGCGCTACCGAAACGGCGCTAATCGCGTCCGAACAATGGATCGGGTTAATGCCGAACGCGCGCCGGTGTGAAAAACGATTTGCGTCGAGCGCGCCGGGGTTCTCGGCACCGCCCAAAAAACAAAAGTGGCCGCCCATAATGGACGGCCACTTTCAGTGTCGGGAAATTACCTTGCGCTGGTTAAGCTTTAAGAAAGCGCCGTAGGATCCCAAGCGCGCTGATGCCTGCTCCGAGCAGCATTAAAGTGGTGCCGCCGTCCGGAACCTGGCCGGCCACGCCGAATAAGGTCCAGCCGGAGAGCCCGTATTTTTGCCGGTATAATCCAAACGCAGGAATCGTAATCGTTCCACTCAGGTTGCCCACGTACCAGACCTCTGCACCCCCGTTGGGTCCATCGTATTTGGCAAATAGATATTGATAGACGCCAGGAGTGGGACCGAGGTTTATCGTCGTGCCGGTTCCATTCACCAAGCCTATAAGAGTCGCAGCGGGATAGTTGGGGTACCCGGGACCAGGATTTGCCAGCGAACGATTGAATGTCTGGCCGTTGAATGTGTCGGAGCTGCCGAGCGCCATGCTGATCAAGTGATTGACGTAACTCAATCGATCAGCATCGCCGGAGGGTATGCCTGACCACACCTGTCCCAAATCGTTGCTGTCATTGAATGCTAATGCTCTTGCGTTCTGAGTGAACGCGAGCAAAAGGCTGCAGAGAGCCAGGGAAAAGAGTCCGACTTTGTTTGTAGCGGCGAATTTAAGTTTCATAAAAATGCGGCATTTGGAAAAGCAGGCCTTATGCCAAGGCGGGAGCTGTAGAAAATTGCTTGCAAGCCACTGCTTCATTAGGAGTTAGCCTTGTCGCAGGTTTTCGTGTTGAAAGGATTGGTACGTTTAAAGTCGTAAGCGAATCCGACAGATGTAAGAGATCCCGACAAAATCCCGACTCGGGCCGACTGCATCTATTCACCAATTGCCCGGACAAGCAGATCAATGACTTGCCGTGGCGTCTCCGCACGCATCAGATCAGAACGCGTGGCATCGTTTCGGATCACCCGCACGAGCGTGCCGATGCAAACCAAATAGTCATTTACGAGCCGCTCCGGGATGCCGATCACAAAAATTAAATGCGCGCGATCTTGAGCCTGGCCAAAGGGGATGCCGGGCAGGCTGCGCCCAAGTCCCACGACAATCTCGCTCACCAGATCTGTGCGCGCGTGCGGAAAAACAACGCCGTTCTCCACCAGACTCGGGTGCGCCTGTTCGCGGGCGAGCACCTGTTCGAGGAATTCGTCGGGCTTGGCGATCTTGCCATCCTCTGCGAGCAGCTGGACGATGTCGCGAATCGCGTTCGCCGCTTTTCGCGACCGCACAGCTAGGGTCACGTGCTTTTCGCTTAGAAGGTCTGACAGCGCGATCGGCATTGCAGCTTCGGGGAGATTTGTTGGATTATGTGGCTAAGCCAGCTATCCAGTGACATGGTAAGAGCAAATGATTGAGGTTTGCGTTGCAGTCTAAGACCGTGCCGAGGCAAAATACAAACGTGTCCACAAACGAGGGGCAGACAGTCTCCTTCCAGCACAGCCTTTACGATCCCAGCTACGTCAACGCCATGTCGCATTTCTATCGCGGCGAGATGGGACGCATCATGGTGTGGCGGCAGCGGCTGGATGTGACCACGAATTGGGCGATTACCAGCAGCACAGCCATTATCACCATAGCCTTTTCCACCCGCGACGTGCCGCACATCATCTTTTTCTTCAATCTGGCCATCGTTTGGGTGCTGCTCTGGATCGAGGCACGTCGATATCGCTTTTACGATGCCA
>DASREY010000171.1:0-6530 GCA_035651775.1 Terriglobales bacterium | reverse complement strand
GTGGTCACCCATAACCCTGAAAGCTCATAGGGATTCCTCCCCTCGGCTTCGCTCGGGGCAGGCTAAGAACGCGTTGCACTTCGGAATGACAATTCCAAAGTGCTGGGAGCTTAGAGCTTGGAGCTACTTTATGGAACTGATGGCCACAATTCGGATCGCGTTGCGGGCAATCGCGCGTAATAAAATGCGCTCTTGCCTGACCAGCCTGGGCATCATCATCGGTGTGGGCGCGGTCATCGCCATGGTGGCGTTAGGACAAGGGGCGCAGCAGCAGGTACAGCAGCAAATTGCGGCCATGGGTTCCAACGTTCTATACGTCGGCTCCGGAACCATGAACAAAGGCGGCGTGCGCCTGGGTTGGGGCAATACCAAGACCCTGCTCTACGATGACGTTGCGGCCATCCGCCGCGAGTGCCCGGCCGTTTCCATAGTAGCCGCCGGCACCGGAGCATCGGCGCAAATCGTCTTCGGCAATGACAATTGGTATACACGCATCACCGGCACCGAGCCGGAATACCTGGATATCCGCGCCTGGCCTCTGGCGGAAGGCACCAACTTTACCCAGGACGACGTGCAGACCGCCGATAACGTAGCCATCATCGGCGACACCGTGCGCAAAAACCTGTTTGGCGACACTGACCCGGTGGGGCAGACGGTCCGTATTAACGAATTGCCTTTTCATGTGATTGGTGTGCTTTCGGTGAAGGGGTCTTCGGTTGCCATGGGCAGCGATCAGGACGACGTGATCATCATGCCTTACACCACTGTGCAAAAGAAGATTTTGGGAAATGAATGGCTGCAATATGCTATGGTCTCGGCGAAATCCAAGGAAGCCAGCTTTGCCGCGCAGACCCAGATCGAGGGCTTGCTGCGCGACCGCCACCGCATTCGTCCGGGGCAGGATGATGACTTCTTTGTGCGTAATATGGCCGACGTCGCCGATCTCTACGACCAGCAGACCAGCGTCATGACCATGCTGCTGGCTTCGATTGCCAGCGTGTCATTGATCGTCGGTGGAATTGGCATCATGAATATCATGCTGGTTTCGGTTACCGAGCGCACGCGCGAGATCGGTATCCGCATGGCCATCGGCGCCACTGAAGAGGACGTGCAGCGCCAGTTCCTCACTGAAGCTGTTGTACTCAGCGCAATGGGAGGCGCCATTGGCATTGTCAGCGGCCTGGGCCTGAGCTTCTTGATCCCACGCGTGCTGGGCTGGCCCATCTCGGTTTCTACAACCGCCATTCTGATTGCCGTGGTCTTTTCGATTGCCGTGGGTATCTTCTTCGGATATTACCCGGCGCGCAAGGCCGCGAGACTGAATCCGATTGAGGCGTTGCGATATGAGTAACGCAGTTCTCGGTTCTCAGTTCTCAGTTCCCAGTTTGGCCGCCGGTATAAAATCCTTTGTGCCCTTTGTGGTTATTTTTTGCAAAGTGTAATCCAGCTTCAGCGCTTGGTTAACGCGCGGAGCAATTCCCCGTCGTCTGTATCCTGACTCAGCTCCCAGAACATCACGCCGCCCAGGCGGCGGCTTCGAATGTAATCCATCTTCGCGCGCAACGCTTCAGGACAATCGTAGCTCCAGAAGTTGCCGCCGCTCCAGAGTGTGCAGGTCACCGCCGTTGAAGAGTACTGCCGGTCTGCATCCGGCAAGGCCTTCAGCGCCTTGTAGCTACCCCAATCTTGTGCCGGGCCCGTTGCTGGCTGGTAGAGACCGTGATTGATATCTTTCACTCCCGTCCAGCCCTTACCGTAAAAAGGGACGCCCAGCACGATCTTCCGAGCCGGAACACCGGCCTGGAGAAAGCCCTGAACGGCGTAAGCGCCAAAGTGGGCATCCATCGGAGGTTTGGATGGGTCAGCCGGATCGTGGAACAGAGGGCTGTGCAGGTTGGTTATCGGCTCGCTGTTCCAATGGAGGTCATAGGCCATGATGGAGAGGTCGTTCATAGTGCGGCTGATTTTCTTCAGCTCAAAGTTCTTATAGAGTTCAGCCTCCGCCGGCAGCGCCGCGGTGAGCAGGAGACCGGGACGGACGGCATCGAGCTGGCGGCGGAATTCCGCGGCCATGGCCGTGAAATTCCTTGTATCTTCGGGAGTGCCATTGGTCACTCCGCCTTCGACCGGATACTCCCAGTCAATATCAATGCCATCAAAGATTCCCGGTGCATGAATGCCCGGAGCAAAATACCCTTCGATAAAAGTGTACACGCAAGAACGCACAAATTCGCGGAGATGGCCAGGCTGCACGGCGCTGGAAAAACCCTGCGACTGCCCCCACCCGCCAAACGATATAACGATTTTCAATTTGGGATAACGGCGCTTCAGCTCCTGAAGCTGATGGAAGGCGCCGCGAAGCCGGTTAGGATCAACGGGATCGGCTGTGCCATCGACACTCTCTGCAGCGCCATAGAGATGATCCAGCGCGGTTTCGCGGTCTGCGATCTGGCATTGATCGCCATCAACGCGGCCAAAAGCATAATCCAGCGTGGTGAGGAGCGCGGCAGCGCCACTGGTCGCGACATCTTTCACTGTGTACCGGCCGGACTTCACGCCATTCTCGGTAAAGTAGCCGATCACCTGAGTATGAGAATTTCCCAATCGCGACTTCTTTGCAGGAGCAGGCGAGGCCGGGAGCCCCGCCGCGCTTACCATGATCAGCAGCAGAGACCACCAAGCCTTATGCCGGCAATAACCAGTTATAAAGCGCATGTTTCACAATGGTTGCTACTTGTTGTGCAGCGACCGTTAAATCGCCGCGAGCCCCTGATCTAAATCCTCGAACAAGTCTTCCACATCTTCGATTCCTACCGAAATGCGCACCATGCCGTCGGTAATACCGATGGCTTTGCGGCCTTTTTCGCCCAGGGCGGCATGGGTCATGGTGGCCGGATGCGAAATCAACGTCTCCACTCCGCCCAGCGACTCGCCCAGGGTGCAAACGCGCAGCTTGCGCAGCATCTTGTTGGCATTTTTCAGCGAGCCGGTTTCAAAGGTAATCATGGAACCGAAGCCGCTCATCTGCTGTTTGGCCAACTCGTATTGAGGATGGTCGGGTAATCCGGGATAGAACACCTTTTGCACCTTCTTATGTTTATTAAGAAAGGCCGCTACGGCGCGTCCGTTGCGGTCATGCTGCTCCATGCGCACGGCTAAAGTCTTGACCCCGCGCAGCACCAGCCAGCATTCAAACGGGGACATGATCGCTCCCGCCGATTTCTGGATGAACGCCAGCTTCTCCGCCTGCTCGGGCTTGGTGCATACCACCACTCCTCCCAGCCCATCGCTGTGGCCGTTGAGAAATTTTGTAGTGGAGTGCACCACCATGTCGGCGCCGAGCGGAATAGGTTGCTGAAAATATGGGGAAAGGAAGGTATTGTCCACCACCAGTTCCACTCCACGGCGCCGGCAGATGCGGCTGATGGCCGCGATGTCGCTGAGCGCCATCAGTGGATTCGTGGGGGTTTCGACATAGGCGATCTTGGTATTGCGCTTAATGGCCCGCTCCACCGCGCCAATCTCAGAAGTATCTACGTAGGTAAATTCCAGCCCATAGTGGCTCAGAATCTGATTAAACAACCGGGGCACACCGCCGTAGACATTATGCGAGCAGATAACGTGGTCTCCCGCCCTGAGCATAGTGCACACCGCGTTGATGGCCGCCATGCCCGAAGCGAAAACGTGAGACGAGCTGCCGCCTTCAAGCGCGGCCAGGTTCTGCTCAAGCCGGGTGCGAGTGGGGTTGCTGACGCGGGCGTATTCGTATCCTTTGTGCTTGCCAATTTCTTCCTGCACATAGGTGGAAGTGGCGTAAATAGGGACGACAACGGCGCCGGTCGCGGGCTCCGGCTCCTGTCCCGCATGAATTGACTTTGTGGCAAAACCCAGATCTTTTTTCATGGAAGATGTCTAGCACCCTCTTGGAAGTACGAAGTTAGAAAGAAAGAAGGTAGAAATAAATGCATATTTTGCGCTTTTTCCTTCTCACTTCTGCCTCTGGCTTCCAGCTTATTTTCCGCCTTCAAAAATTCCCTTGGATAAATATCGCTCGGCGGCATCGGCCACGATGGTAACCACCCGCTTGCCTGGGCCCAGCCGTTTAGCTACCTGCACGGCGCCGAAGACGGCGGCCCCGCCGCTTGATCCCGCAAGAACGCCGCAATTACGGGCAAGCTCTTTGACCATGGCAAAAGCATCGTCGTCCCGCACCATCAGGATCTCATCGGCAACGCGGCTGTCGAAGGTCTTGGGAATAAAGCTGACGCCAATACCCTCCACTTTGTGGTCACCCGGAGGGCCGCCGGCCAGTACCGAGCCCTGGGTCTCGACTGCAACGGTCAGGACATTCGGCAAACGCTCTTTCAGGTAACGGGCAACGCCGGAAAAAGTTCCTCCCGTTCCTACACCAATCACGATCGCATCCACCCGGCCCTGCATCTGCTCAAAAATCTCTGGAGCGGTGGTTTCGTAGTGGAACTCAGGGTTCGCAGGATTTTCAAATTGCAGCGCGGTAAAAGAATCGGGGATTTTTGCGGCCAGTTCTTTGGCCCTGGCAATAGCGCCTTTGATGCCTTCGGCATCAGGTGTGCGATGCACTTCGGCGCCGAGTGCTTCCATGACTTGAACTTTCTCCCTGGAAAATCGCTCCGGGACGAAGAGAACCACCCGGTACCCCTTGTTCACCCCGATGAGCGCCAGCCCGATTCCAGTATTGCCGGCGGTGGCTTCAATGATGGTGGACCCCGGGTGCAGCAAACCCTGCTGCTCGGCACGGCGGATCATGCCTATGGCGGCGCGGTCTTTTACGCTGCCTCCAGGGTTCATGTACTCCAGCTTGGCGTAAACCTCGGCTGCGCCGGAGGGGGTCAGCCGCGCAAGATGGAGCATTGGCGTGCTGCCGACCAGCTCGATGATGTTTTCCGCAATCCGCAGATGGGCGGCTTCCATGGTTTTCATGGGCGTAACTACAGATTATCAGAGATTCTGAGGCAGGAAGCGCCAGAAGCCAGCGGCTCCCGGCTATTTCTTGGCAGCTTTTTCCTCGCCTTGAAAGTATCCGCTACGGGTACGGACGGTTAGGTTTTTGTAACCATCGGCGCGCGCTGAAACTTTGACGGCGCGGTAGCCGGGAGGATCGTTGGGGTTCTTCTTAAACCCGATGGTGTACTGGTTGCGGATGTCGCGCGCAACCTCCTGAGTGATGGAATCCACCTCGGCCAGGTCTTTGGGGAAATAAGCTACTCCACCGGTCTGCTCGGCCAGTTCGCGCAACGCTCTGCGTCCCTTTTTCTTGGCGTCTTCATCGAGAATGCCGATGGTGTAGATAGTTGGGCCATTCTCAACTTGTACGTGCCGGACGGCCTGTTCCAGCGACTGAAGGCTGGCGTTGTCCCAGCCATCGGTCACCACCAGCAGGACCTTCTTCTCCAGCTTCTTATCGAGGTTAGGTTGTTTAATGATGTAGTCAGCCGAGGCCACTACCGCATCGTAAAGGGCAGTGCCGCCGTGCGAATCAATGCGGTCCAGCGCTTCCCGCATCTTGGGTATGCTGGCGGTAAAATCCTGGTCAATGTAGGCGTCGGTATCGAAGTTAACGATGAACACCCGGTCATCGGGATTGCTGGCTTTGACGAAATTCAGCGCGGCCTGGGTCACAGCAGCGCGCTTGTTACGCATGGAACCGGAATTATCCACCAGAATACCGACGGCCACGGGCACATCCTCATGCCGGAATGAGGTGATGGGCTGCTGCTGCCCGTCTTCGAAAATTGAAAATGCGTTGCGGTCGAGATTGGTAATCAGGCGCTGGTGTTCATCCACCACCGTGGCGTGCAGGACAACCTCATCCACTTCGGCCCGCATGGTAAAGACGCCGCTCTTTCCCTTTTGAACGTCGTGCCCGCCTTGCACCTGCACCGTATCACCAGGCTGGTTGGGCGAATGCACAGATGGAATTGGGGTGTTGGAAGCCGTAATTGCGGCTGGTGGCGGCGTTACCGCGGCCAACGCCGCATTAGAAGGCACAACCAGGTCTTCAGGCTTGAGCGGCTCTTCCATCTCCGCCTCAGCAGCGGCTTGCTCCTGCTGGGTTGGGGCGGCAGAGGGCTGCGCGGCCTGTGGGCTGGCCTGAGTCTGGCCCCATGCGGCAGGAACACACATCAGGCATAGTATTACGACGAATAGGATGAGCTTATTCCGAGGGTGCATAATATCCGGTCTTAGAGTAGACATGCAGTGGCGGAAGCCCTTTGGGCGGTTCCAACTTTACTTTAATCTTACGCCATTTGCCGTCATGCCGGTCATTGTTTGGACGGTATCCGAGCACATATTGGTTGCGTAGCTCCATGCCAATCTTTGTGGCTGTATCAGCCAACTCATTGGGATTGTTGACAACGTAAGTACGCCCGCCGGTGACCTCGGTGATGTCGCCCAGCAGGGTGGGGCCGTAAGCCTCTTCCTGGGTTCGCCCCATGTAGTCGAAGATGCCGATGGCGTAGATCTGGACGTCGGTCTCCCGGACGTCGCTC
>DASREY010000170.1:0-4306 GCA_035651775.1 Terriglobales bacterium | reverse complement strand
TTTCCGACGCGTTGGAAATTTTAATCTGGTAATCACCTGCCGGCGTGCCTGCCAAATTGAATTGTCCGCTGGCGTTTGTCCTGGCCGTACGTGTCTTTCCTGTGGAAACCTGGCGCGCCTGCACAACAGCCCCCTCCACGGCTTCGCCGCGCTGATCAACAACCGTTCCCGCGATCTCGGCGCGGCCATTGAAAGAGCCGCGGTCGTGTTCAATATTGACATCAATCGTGTTCGCGCCCGAACTCGGATGTCCCACCACTTTGGCGTGGCGAGCTTCCAATACCTCCAGATAAGCCCACAATTCATCTCCCGTACTGAATTGCTTGTCTGGGCCCGCACTGCTCACCATGTAGAGCTTCCTTCCGCTATACCAATTGGCGGGTTGAATACTCAAATTGGTGTTCCATGGATCGTGCAACTCGGGATCGCCCTCACGCGCCATCTGGGCCACAACCTTGGCCAGGTCATCCTTTCCTGGATTCTCCGCATAAATCTGCCGGAACCGCGCTGCCAGCTCGTATACCTGCGCGAGGAAGCGCTTTTGATAGCGTTGAGCATAGTCGGCATATTTGGTTACAGGCACGGTTCTGCCGAACTCGGTCTCAAATTTATTGGCGCTTACCATTTCTGTGGCAGAGAATAATGCGCGCGCGGCCCGATCATGTTGCGTTGCCTGCGACTCTTCTACCGGCTTTACGATTTCAGGCATGCCGATGGAGTGGATCTCGTAGCGCGGCTTCATCACTTCCTGCTCCAGGTAAAAGAAGACCTGGGCAAAGCCCGGCTGTTTTTCTGCCAGCGCGAAAACGGCTTCATCCACAACTTCGAGCCCCAGTGCAGCGCTCACGCCCTCGCCGCGTTTGTTGGTAACGCGGAAGCTGATGCGCGCCTCGTCGCCAGGCTTGTAGACCTTGGCGTCTGCCACGGTTTCGATCTTGAGTTCATCGGCCGGCTGCACGAAGACCAGGCGGTGGTCGGCGACGGGTTGGGCATCGCGGCCAAAAAGATAAGCGTTGAAATCAACCGTTCCCGCCATCTCTGGCGTGGCGGTGAGCGTAAGCTCGGCCTGGCCATTCTCAATATCGAGGTCGCGGGTCAATATGGTCTGGCCCTCCTTGATAACGTCCAGGTAAGCGGTGCCGCGCTTCTTTGTCGAAAAGATTCTCAGTTGAATACGGTCTCCGGCATGATAAATGGCGCGTTCAGTCCGCAAAAGAACCTGGTCTTCGCCGGAGCGGGCCTGCAGCTCAACTTTGCTCGCGGCGTGGTTTCCTTCTTTGTCGGTTGCTTCAATCTCCAGTGTTTGGGTGCCCGCGCCGGCACTGACGGGAACAATCGCAACCCCGCCGTCATCGGTGGCGACATTCTGGTCTGAGCCGCCTTCGGTATGGATCTTCAGATCAGCATTTGCCGCAGGGGCGCCATCGGGATAGGAAGTGAGAATAAACACCTGATTTTCCAGATTGGGAATCAGTGTTCCACCCTCGGGGACTGCCGTGACCAGCAGGGGGGAATCGCTGACCGTGATGGGTTCGCCGCGAGTTTCGGCGTGGCTGGCGGAATCTTTTACCGTGGCCTCAATCAGCACGCGGGCCGCCCCCTGGTTGAGAGGACGCCCGGCAAAATAATTGGGCAGCTTGAGGTCGAAGTGATACGCGCCGTCATGATCGGTCTTGCCCTGCGCCGAACCCACTTCAAATACAGAGACATCCATGGCGGAGCCTTTGACCGTGACTTCGCCATTTTCAACCGGCTTTCCGAAAAAATAGTTTGCCTGGACGGTTCCGGTCACATGATCGCCGGGACGGTATCCGCGTTTGCTCTTGCTGTCTTTTGCGGCGAAATCAATGGCGACTTTGAATTTCGGCAGAACATATTTTTCTACATTCAGGGCAATCTCTGCCGTATTGGTGGGCTCTGCGCCGGCCTCACCCATCAGGGCACGAAGATGATAAGCGCCCAGGTTGACTTCGTCAGCGAGCGAAAACTCGGCGGATGCAACCCCGAACTTATCGGTCTCGGTGGCTTTTTTGAAGACTTTGTTGCCGCGCGAGTCTTCCACCTCAAAGGTCAGCTTGCGATCGGCGGCTGCCTCATGATTAGAACGATCCAGCGCCAGCGCGCGCGCGTGAATAGTCTGGCCCGGCTGATAGATCGGCTTTTCTGTGGTCAGCAGGATGGATACTTTGTCTTCCAGCCGCACCGGTTGGGTGAATTCGGTAGATCCGATAGGTGTATCGACAACATAGTGCAACTGATAACTGCCCACCAGGCCGGAAGGGAAGTCAAATTGCGCTTCGGTGGTCCCGCGCTGGTTCAGCTTTCCCATGAAGAGGACACTGGGTTTAGTGTCGGGAGCTATGAGTTCAATGCGAACTGATCCGTGGCCGGCGATGATCTCATTTTTCGAATCAGTGACAATCACTCGAATTGCCGCCTCGCCGCCGGTCAGGTAAGACTGCTGGCCCAGAATGTGGACCACGGGCGTGCGCAGGATCTGCGAAATGGATTCCATGCCCTCCAACGGAGCGTCCTCACCTTTGCCGTATTCGAAGCGGTAGTGCAGGCGATGCCACACCAAGTCGTCGAGACCCAGTGGTTTTTCAAGCTTGATCTCTTCCTGCCAGCGTCCGCCGCCTTCGGAAACATCCACGCGGCGTTTTACGCTACCTTCGACATTGTCTTCCGGGTCCAGGACGTCCAGGGTGAGTTGGCCCGCGCCAGCATGGCCGGCTTTGTAAGGAATGGTGACATACAAAGTGCCGTGCGAGTAAGTGGCGGCAGCCGGTTCCTCATTGGCCGCTTCGGCCGATTGAAACGATTCCACCATGACCACGGCAGCGATAACAAATAGCGCTATCAGGAAGAAGGCGACGAACCAGAAGTTAGGTGGATTGTTGGGTCGATTGACGGCTTTCATTGGGTGCATCTCCGTTAGTTTTTGTGCTCAGGAAAGGAACGGAGTGCCCAAAGATTCTTGCAGAGTTTTTGGGGTTAAAAAGCGAGAATATTTACGGCTTAGGAGGGAACAAATTGTGAAGCGGCGGTGTCTATCAGGCGGCCAGAAGGGAATCAATCTGAGGTCAGGCGCGCAGGCTTTCGCCCGCAGCGCGTAAGTTCGCCAACCGCATTTCTGAATACTTTCGGGAGAGAATTACACCGTCGGCCCCGGCGCTCAGGGCTGCTCGTACGGACTGGCGAACATCTTCGGGCTCCGTCTTCTTTTCCCCCTCATTGGTGGGAATGTCTATATCAATGCCCGGCCAGATTTTCACCCAAGCTTTTTCGCCGGGTGCTCCCTTAGCAGGGGCTCGCACGCCGGCCAGGGCGCGCCGGGTTTCTCTATCCACATAATCTGCGGAGAGGCCGCTATGAGGCAGGTCGTTGAGCTGGGCTTCTTTTGTATAGTTCTGCTCCTTATATATAAGGTCGAGCGCTGAATCGGGGGATAGATCGGCCAAGATGGAGTGGCTTACGCTATCTACATAGGTAGCGAGGCGTGGGCCGCCGCAGTTGTTGTACATCACGACTTTCAGGAAATCGGAATATTCGCGAAATTCGTTGTAATCCTGCTCGGCACGATAGAAAGGGCTGAAAGAATTATTGTGCCAAATGTGCCAGCCGACAATTACCTCAGGACGAATGGATTTCGCCATGCGATAAATATTTTTATACGCGTTCTTCTGGCCGTCGTTCCACAATTTTTCCCAGGCGAGAATCTCAGGATACTGAACCAGCAAACGCCAATATGAGACGAAATAGCCGTCGGTGGGGCGGCTTCCCGCGCGGCTGTCGCGCACCAACGCCGCCAACTTGGTGTAGCCTTCGCGGGCGCGTTGAACGTCAATGCCGCGCGCTTTCGCCTCGGCTTCGCAGAATTGGCAGAAGCAGGTGACCTCGAAAGGATCGTGATGAGCGCCGCCGGCCGAGGCCCCGATGGCGTTGCCGAATGGTCCCTGGCGCTCGCTGCCCCACATAATGCCGTCAATGGCATAGCTGCGAACGTAATCCTCTGTAAGCGCCTGCCAGAAGGCCTGCAATTGGGGATTGTGGAAGCATGCGGTGCCGGCTTTCTTGCCCGATAGGGTCACTTCTAATAAAGGCTCCAGACCATCAAGGTCACGGCGGAAAGAATCTTCATACCAGCAGAAAGTCTTCATGCCGCGCGCTTTCGCTTCGGGAAGAACAGCGGCAACTACGTCAAAGCTGCCATAGTCGGGCGATTGGATTTTCTTGAGCGAGGTGTGAGCATAGTACTGCTCGTGCGTACGGGCAAAGTTGCCGCCGTGATAGTTGGTGTCGTACT
>DASREY010000169.1:0-13047 GCA_035651775.1 Terriglobales bacterium | reverse complement strand
GACCTTGCCACCGCCAACTTTAAGGACAACACCGTATCGGTCTTACTGGGCAACGGCGACGGGACATTCCTCAGTCGCCATCGGTACGATGTTTCAGACCCGTCCGGCCCAAAAACCGATGATGCTTTTTCCATTTTCAGTGCTGATCTCAACGGCGATGGTCTCACCGATCTTGCTGTTCTCCATCGAGAGTCGGGCCTAATCGACATCCTGCTGGCGAATGGTGATGGCACATTTGCCAAACAGCCAAGTATTGGTGGAGGAACCGCTAATGCTTGCGGGCTCATCGCTGTAGACCTCAACGGCGATGGCGTTCTCGATCTGGCCTACACCCATACGAGCAGTACTGGGGTTTCCGTTTTTCTAAACAATGGTGACGGCACCTTTCAGGAACCGGTTTCCTTCCCAACCGGAAGGCGTCCCTGTGCCATAACAACTGGGGACTTTAACGAAGACGGCATACCCGATCTGGCCGTAGCGAACCGTGACGATAACTCCGTTTCGATTCTGCTGGGCAACGGAGACGGCACATTCCAGCCAGAAATAGATGTTGCAGTGGGCACCGGTCCCATAGCTATTACCGTCGCCGACTTCAACCTCGATGGCCACCTCGATTTGGCGGTCGCCAACCTCGGTAGTAACAACATCGCCGTGTTGCAAGGACGTGGCGATGGCATGTTCAACCCGCCCCAGACATTGTTGGTGCCTGGCTCCGGACTTTCTTCCATCGTAAGTGGCGACTTCAACCACGACGGAATACCTGACCTGGCAGTCAACAATGCCAATGGGGTGGATGTTTTCTTCGGGCTGCGCATGGGCGAAGGGTTCGGCTGGAGTTCACCAACCTTCTATGACGCCGGCCTCGACCCGCTGGCCATGGTTCAGGGCGACTTCGACGGCGATGGAATCAGCGATCTGGCCCTGGTGCACAACCATTCCGGAACGGTTTCCGTCCTGCGTGGCAACCCCGATGGAACGTTTCAGCCCAAGGTCGACTTCCCGACGGGAGTAGCCGAGCCGTCTGCGCTCGCTACCGGCGACTTCAATGCCGATGGCGGGCTTGACTTGGCTGTCGTGAATGGGGTCACTGTCGGTCTTATGTTCAACACGAGCAACGGCACCACGCCCCCCGGATTCGGTGTATCAAGAAGGCCGCGCATTGCCTCACAGCGGCCGGCAGACAACAAAGCAAGTAGGTCGGTGCGCAAGCCACGACACCTTCCGGTGCGCGCCCGCCCAGGCAATAAGCACAGGGTTGATATGCGCCCGGTGGAACGCCTTCGTCACATGCAGGTGATCGTCAATATTAAGACCGGCATGTGCGAGCCGATGTCATTTCTTCCACCGGGCGTATGCTTGCAATGGAAAAGCTCTTACGCATGGGTGCGCGCTAAAAAGTCCCAACATCGTCTCTTCGGGGTTGAGAAATGCAGAAGTTCTAACATCGTCTCTCAGTGCGCGCCATTGCTTCCATTGTCCGGCCCTGAGACATAGGTAACAGAACGTACCGGAGACACGGGTTACACTTTTGGCCCGAAGGCATTTTCGAGGGGCTGCAGAGTTTTATCCTCCAAGTCTATATAACCAAGATCATAATTCATAAAGCTGACGAGCCAGATGCCGTGCGATTGGGTGCCACTGCAATGAAACACATGAACCCCCGGGTACCAGTCACTATTGCTCACACGTAGTCGAAAAGCGTCATAAACCCAAAATCCATGTGCAACTGCTGGTGGCAGTGAAACAGCGTTAGCCCGGTATTGTTGGCGACGAAATCCACCGCGACCTCCTGGTAGCCTCCCACCATGACCACGTCTTTCAGTATTCCGGCCGTGGCGGTTCCCGCCAGGCTGGTCAGCTCAAAACTATGCCGGTGAAGATGAATGGGATGGATGTCGTCACTGGCATTACGCATGTGGATTCGATACCGCTTGCCTTCTTTCAAGTGAAACGAAGCTGGAGTGATTGCGCTTGTCATCGGATGTGCGGCCCCATTGATGGTCCAGCGATTGAAGCCCTCTTCAGCAGCGTTGTCTTTGGCAAAAATCATCTCGATAGTTTCGTCGGGTGCGGGCGCGCTCGCGCCGGGTTTGGCGAAGCGAGTGTAATTCCAGCGGAATCGGGGCGGCACAATCCACTGCGCTTTGCCCGCATGGCCCGCATATTCCACCACGATGCCCATGCCATGATTCCGGTCGTCATTAGATGTGTCTCCCATGATCCAAACTCCCGGATGATTCATCTGCACGATGGCGGAAACTCGCTCAGCCGTGCCCAGCCAGAGCACCGGAACGCCGGCGGGGTTCGGTACGGGATTTCCGTCTAAAGCAACCACGTGAAAAGAGTGGCCGGGTAAAGCCAGGCTGCGAATCTCCGTAGCGCTTCCGTTCAAGATATGAAAGAGAACTCGTTCGCCCTGCTTCACCCGGATCGGCTCACCGTGGTGCAGCATCCGGCCATTGATGGTAAAAGAACCGTAACCCACTTCGTATCCGTGCGGCATCCCTTTGGCGAGAGAAGCCTTCATGGCAGATTCACCTTGCTCTTCCAGTGCCTTCACTTTCGGCGCGGGAGAAAGAAAGTTCATCGGCATGTCTCCGCCGCGGCTGAACGTGGGCTCGAACTCTTTCAGAACGAGAAAGACCTCGCGGTCATAGTTGCCTGGCGCACTTTTTGGCTCGATATAGACTGTGCCAACCTCGCCGCCATATTGCCCGGCGTAAAGATCGGCCCCGGCCCGATTGTGCGTGTGATAGAAACGAAGACCCGCCGGTCTCGGCGTAAATACGATTCTGCGTTTGCCATGTGCGGGAATAAAAGGCGTGCCCTCTTCCGCCGCTCCATCAACTTCAACCGGGACCACCTGGCCATGCCAATGCAGTTGCTCCGCAACATCGGTTTCGTTGTAAACATCTATGGTTACCTGCTGTCCTTCCTTAAAGCGCAGCAGCGGCCCGGGAAACTGTTCGTTATATGTGGTCAATGAGATAATGCGATCTTTCGCGATCTCCACAGGAGACGTTTTGATTCGAAGGGTGTAATTTGCCGGTTCGGAATTAGCGGCTGCATCTGCAGACTGGCTTTGCTGCAACGCCGCTTCGGTCTGGCCTGGGCTGTTTGCGTGAGAGAGCAGCATCGCTCCAGCCGTCATGCCTGCCGTTTTTAGAAAGTGCCGTCTCGACGCAAAAAACTTTTTCATCACAGTCCTCCATTTTCTGCAGGTTTGATGCTACCCAAATCTTGCAGCGAGCACACCGAGAAAAGCTCCAGCCAGAATCAGCCAGGTCGTATTGATTTTGAAACGAATGAGAGCAATGAGGCTTAGTAAAGCAAGAGCGCCGGTAATAACATCAACGATTGCCGCTCTCCCCAGGTGCCAGGTAACCACAACCATCAGCGCCAGCGCACCAACGTTGATACCGTCAAGGAATGCGCCAAATACCGCCGACTTCCGCAGGTGTGGCACCAGCGGACCGATGATGGCGATGAAAAAGAAGGAAGGGAGAAAAATCCCAGCTGTCGCCACCACAGCGCCGGGAACACGGCCGAGCAAATAGCCAATAAAGGTCGCGGTTGTGAAGACCGGCCCCGGCGTCACTTGTCCCACGGCAATAGCGTCGAGCAATTGCTTGTCGGTGAGCCAATGCAGCCTCACCACCAGATCGGTGCGCAGGAAAGCCAGTAGAACATAGCCGCTTCCAAACAGGACCGCGCCCACTTTCAGGAAAAACAGGAATAGAGGGGTAAGGCCGAATGGCGCCCCAACTCCCAAAGCTCCGCTCGAAGAAATCAGTGAGGTTTGCGGAATCAGAAATACCAGGGCTTTGGACCGCAGCAAGTTCAACTTTGCCGCCTCCTTCGCGGTAACTGCAATGATTCCAGCGCCCAACAGCACCAGCAGAATGTTCGCGCCCAATGCATTGGCGAATATGGCTAAGACACCAATCACAGCCAGCAATCTGCTCTTGACCGCTGTGCGAGAGAGGTTCCACATCGCCTGCACTATGACCGCAACCATGACAGCTTTTACGCCGTATAAGACAGCGGCTGCTTGCGGCAGCGTTCCATATTTCACATAAAGCCAGGCGAGAATCAGCGTCATGAGCGCCGCTGGGAAAATGAAGCAGACACCGCCAAGCAGCAATCCTGGCCATCCCGCCACGCGGTAGCCAATCTGGATGGCCATCTGGGTCGAGTTTGGGCCAGGAATCAGGTTGACAACACCCAGCAGATCCAAGAATTCTTTATGCGTCAACCAGTGGCGCCGGCGGACAACTTCTTCCTCCATCATCGCGATATGGGCTGCGGGACCTCCAAAAGCCGTAGCCCCAAGGCGAGCATACAGGAGTGCTAGATCACGCAGTCGTCCTGGCCTGGGCACATGTCGAACTTCAGTCACAATTTCTTGAGTGAACAGAAATTACAGGTTGCGTGGTGAAGGATTTGGGTGGATAGTGGGATTTGAAACTGCCCCGAAATGTAGCTTCAACAACATACAAAGCACCGGATGGCATATGAAGTATAAGCAGTCCTTTCGGATGTGGATGATGACGCTTGTACATAGCAGCTTTTGGTTCCTTTCTGGCCTTTGAGAAGGATCGGAGCCCGAGCCGAGTGTTTGCGGTTATCCCGCTTTAGCCGAGGCATGCACAATACTTAAGGGTACAAGAATCAGTAGCCGGCAACAATGTCATCGTGTCATTCGCTGCTTCCGTTGCGTTTCAGCGCCACCACCAGCTACATAGGGATTTGCCCAGCTTCGCCACAACGTCCAGGTCGAGATGCTGATCGGCGGGCCTCCTTCATCGGAAGCCCGCCGATCCAATTCCCTCTTTGCCAGCGTCCTCGGCTTCGTCGAGATCCGAAGTAGATTAAAAAACTTGCGCGGGGGCATGCGGTCGGGCCCGCAGCCTAGAACTAAAAGATTCTTTTAAAACCATTTAAGAATGGCTATAGAATACCTGCTGCACGATCAACAAAGGTGGAACGCGGTGCTTGCAATACGGCAGCCCCCCAGGGTTATGTAAGAAGCCGTAATGAAGCTGTGTTGAACAATGGTCTGAATGATTGACCAGCATGAGTTCTGGATTCTGGCTTATTTGGCGACTGTGGTTGTCGCCTGGCTTGGCGAGATTCAAGGCACGACATAAAAGACACGACATAACAGACACGAATCAATTGCTTGAACCTCACGGGCCGGAACCAAAGTTTCCCTTTTGAAAAAAATGCTTGTTCTGACTCGGTAACCGGGCCAGCAACATACGTGTATCTCTCATGTCGGCAAACGGATTCATTCTGGAACCAAGACCTGATATCGCGCCGCGGGCGGCGGCAGGGAGTTATTCTTCGCCCCCGAAGCCGGGCTCCGCGTATAGGCGTGTTTGCTATCTCATTCTCTTCTCGGAGCTACTGATCGCAGCCGGTCTACGCTTGCTGCATCTGGGAGACAAGAGTTTATGGGTCGATGAATGTGCCAGCGTTCTCTTCGCCCAACAGCCATGGACAACATTCTGGAGGACCATGTGGGGAGGAGAGGCAAACATGCTTTCCTACTATCTCCTGCTGCGCGGCTGGATTCACCTGGGAAATACCGAATCCACCGTTCGCATTCTCTCTGTCGTCCCGGCTCTGCTTACGATTCCGTGCATCTATGCTCTGGGCCTGCGCCTGTTCTCAGCCCGCACCGGATTGATTGCCGCGTTGCTGCTTTCACTGAATGCCTGCCATATCGCTTACTCGCAGGAAGCGCGAAGCTATTCCCTTCTGCTTCTGTGCTGCACCGCATCAACCCTTTATTTTGTTAAAGCGATCGAACGCTCTACAACGAGGAACTGGTCTATTTACGTTCTCATCGCCGTGATCGGCATCTACACCCACTTCTTCGCCGGGCTCCTGCTCATGGCGCAATGGCTCTCCATCGCCTTCCTGCCTTCGCGAAGCCTGTACTGGCGCAAGCTGTTGGCGAGCACTGCAGCCATCACTGTCTTAATTTCTCCTTTATTGTGGTTCATGTTTACCAGGGATGTCGGTCAGATTGACTTCATTCCGCATCCTGGTTTGCGCGAGCTGTATCATCTCGCCCTATTTCTGGCCAGCGATGGCGGCAAGGCCATAGGCGGTTTGCTCACCATCGCCTACCTGGCCGGGATTGCAATCGCGCTTTGGAATTTTGCAAGCCATCGCAATGAAAAACAGTCTGCAGAGCGATGGCGGTTCATCGTGATTTTTAATTGTCTGTGGACGCCAATTGTCCTGGATCTGTGCATCTCGCATCTGGGAAAAGAGATGTTTTATTATCGCTACCTGCTCATTTGTCTGCCGTCCTTCGTGCTGCTGGCAGCCTATGGGTTCAGTTGCATTCCGACGCGTGGCTGGCATGCCCTCGCGCTCGCCGCAACCGCCAGCCTCTCGCTGGCGACGGTGTGGCTGTACTACTCAAGACCGAAGGATAACTGGCGGGAAGCGACGCGTTACCTGGTTTCCAACACTCACGCCGGCGAGACTGTGATCTTATATCCGGCCTACGCCGAGCTGCCCTTTTCCTACTACCAGGAACGTTTTAAACCGGCTTCGGTCAATAACCGGCCGCAGCTTTCTAACCGGATATCGTTGTCCAGCGAGAGCTCCGATCATTCTGACGCGGTCTGGGTGCTCTTTTCCCGCAACGACGATAATGCGGTTTCCATGCGGCAGGCCTTATCTGATCGTTATGAGTTTCACAATGAGCTGACCTACTCTGAAGGCATCAGGCTTGTCAGATACTTTAACCGTCATCCATCCAACCTCGCGGGCGGCACGGTACAAACCCGGGGTACCGGTCTTTTTTCTTATTTCATCGAAGGGGGAGCGCCGCAGCATGAGTGAGATCCACGCGATGGTCGCCGGACAGGAGAGTGCAAAAATCCCGTTTCAGGAGGCGACAGAGATTGCTTACAGCATTGTTATACCCGCTTACAATGAAGCCGAGCGGATATCCGCGACCCTGAACCAGATTCTAGATTACGTGTACCGGGAGCAGTGGTCGGTGGAAATCATCGTAGTAGATGATGGCTCCACCGATAGCACGGTCGAGATTGTCCGTACGTTCGCTGCCGCGCACTCCTCCATTCGCTTGATGAAGAGCCCGGGTCATTTTGGGAAAGGACACACAGTCCGTGCCGGTGCTTTAGAAGCTGTCGGGAAAATTATTCTGGTTGTAGATGCTGATCTTCCCTCCTCCTTACACGAGGCTCATAAACTTTTTGCGGCGTTGAGCGAGGGGACACACATCGCCATCGCTTCACGCTGGCTGGACCCCGCCTCGCACGAGAACCGGCAGTCTTTTTCGCGCCGCTGCTTCAGCCGTTGCTTCAATGTGCTGGTGCGCTTCCTGCTCGGGCTTAATTTTAAGGATACGCAGTGCGGCTTTAAAGCTTTTACCGATTTGGCAAGCAGCCTGATCTTCCGCTTGCAGAACCTTGACGGCTGGGGATTCGACGTGGAATTGCTGCTGATTGCAAAACGGCTGGGGCTCGGCGTTAAAGAGGTATCGGTGCGGACCCGCCACGATCCCCGTTCCAAGCTTAGTCCCGTGCGGCACGGATTCGAGATGCTCCTTGATGTCGTGGGCGTATTCTGGCGCGATCTCTGGTGCCGGTACCCCGGCCCGATGATCCCGGCTGTGCGCCCGGCGGCACAGCCCGCAGGAAAAAGGCGATTAGCATTTCGCTTTGTCTGGTCGCCCGTTGCCGCGGCGCTCGCTATGCTGGTCTTGGCGGCGGCAAGCACAACAATATCGGTTCGAGAAGTAAATGCTCATGCTGGTTCCAATCAGTTGGCCGCCGCCTCTGCGATTTCAAACAATCAGAAGCTGCTGTTGAAACAGGAGACCGATGGTAGCAATGCCGATCTCGACTCCGCGAATGACGAGGCAGACTATGCCTTTGATCAGGAATGATCAGGCGTTCTATGGAATTGGACAACAAGATTTGCTATGAATACAACTGCGGTGTCTGATAGAGAGCTAGCCCAGCCCGAGCACGAGGCCGGCGAACGCACTCCGGCATTGCCCAATCCTTCTCGAAGAAAGCTGCGCTGGCTCGCCGTCTGCCTGCTTGCGTTTGCAGGGTTGCTTGTTTTTGTGGCTCTAAGGAATTGCGGAAGTTATCTCATTGTAGACAACGCCCAGAAGTCAGACGTGATTCTTGTACCGCTGGGACGCATGCAGCCCGGCTATGAAAAAGCCTTCAATCTGCTTCGAGCTGGCTATGGCAACCACATCGTCGCCGAAGTCATAGCCGTCAAACAATTTGGCAAGCCGGCGCCTGAACTGGCGCAAGACTATTTTGCCCAGCAGGCGGATTTGACCGGCAAAATCGATATATGCGTCATCCGTCTGAGTGCTCCTGAATCCACCCAGGCGGCTGAATGCATCGCCAAACTGAAGCCCCGGAGCGTCTTGATCGTTACCAATGAATTCCAGACCCGCCGCGCTTTGAAAACTTTCTCCCACGATCTTCCCCAATATCAATGGTCCGTGACCCCGGTGCAACCGCCGCGCCCACGCCCTTTCCCCTGGTGGAAAAATAAGCGCCTGGCCATGGTGGTTTATATGGAATGGTGCCGCTTGTTGTGGTGGGATCTGGTCGGACAGTGACACCCCGGTAAATATCTTTACGTTCCCGGCATTGATGTAGCGTTTCTGTTATCCGCATTCAGTCGCGTTGATCAAAATCGTGTTGGTGCGCGTTTCGTGAAATAATCAGACAGAGCACATTTGAGTTGTGTCCACAATTACCCCTGAACTTATTCGAAACTGCAAGCGCTGTTCGCACGAACTTGCGCCGGGAGCGCTTGTCTGTGACCGGTGCCACACCTTGGTTTACACCGAGCAGCTCGAACGGCTATCGTCTGCGGCAAAAAAGCTGGAAGCCAAAGGCGATCTATTGGAGGCGCGCCATCTGTGGTTGACGGCGCTGCCGCTGGTTCCCCAGGAATCGAAGCAGGCCATCTGGATACGCGATCATGCACGCGCCCTCGAGCAAACCGCCTCTGCGCCCCAGTCGCCTGACGCCAGGAGCAAGTGGGCCAAACGCCTGGCGCCGCTGGGGCCCATCGGAGTGCTGCTGGCCAAAGCTAAAGCATTGCTGCCAATCCTGCTGAAGCTGAAATTCCTGCTCAGCTTCGCTGCTTTTATTGGACTCTACTGGTCGCTCTGGGGACCAAGATTCGGCGTCGGCTTTGCCGTCATGATTCTGATCCATGAAATGGGCCACTTTATAGACATCAAGCGCAGAGGATTGCCCGCCGAAATGCCCGTGTTTCTTCCCGGCTTCGGTGCTTATGTCCGCTGGCAGGCGATGGGGGTTCCGCTCGAGACTCGCGCCGCTGTGAGTTTGGCAGGGCCTTTGGCGGGCTGGCTTGCCGCTGCTGTCTGTGCCCTGCTGTGGTTTCAGACAGGCGATCGCCTGTGGGCGGCGCTGGCGCAAGCCGGCGCCTGGCTGAACATTATTAACCTGATCCCGATTTGGGTACTCGATGGCGGACATGCAATTCTTGCGCTCGGGAAAACAGAGCGCATGGTACTGCTCGCCGGCTGCGTAGTTTTGTGGTTCGTATTCCATCAGGAGCTGTTTCTTCTTGTTGCGGCAGGCGCCGGATGGCGCATTTTCACCAAGGATATACCCGACCAGCCGAGTCCCCGGACAACCGCCTACTTTCTCACTGTGCTCACCTTATTAGGATTGGTGCGCTGGCTGGTGCTGAGTCAAGGCGCTGGAATGCCTTGAAATCGCCGGCTCTGTTGACATCTTCCAAAATTGTCATCCTGTCGAGGCGCTTTGCGAGTCAACTCGCTTTTTGCTCTGCAACTTCAGGATTGGTTACTTCTCTAATCCCACGCGCAACACCAGATCCTGGAACTGCGGAAGCACGCGCATCGCATCCAGCATAGGATCCACATTCAACCATATCAGGCCGTCCGCGCGTTGTTCATAGGCCTTTTCCAGCCACTCCATGGCTTTTTTTATTTCTCCCAGGCCGCCATAGAGCATTCCAAAATAGGTTGCCGGAACATATCGTTGCTTGGCGAGCGCCTTCAGCGCCTCCAATTTCTTCATCGTCTGCTCACGCTGCCCATTCACGGCATAGGCAAGCCCAAGGGCGGCATCCAGCAGCGGAATTTCTCCCGCTGGAATGCCTTTGGGCTTGAGCTGCGCAATGGCTTTAGCATTCATATCCATCAACGCGTAGGCTCGGCCAGCGACATAGTGCAGCATGAAATGATTCGGATTCAACTCCAGCCCTTTTTGGGCTTCCTGCACCGCCTGCCGATATTGCCGCGCCAGGTAGTATGCTCCTGCGCGGGTTGCATGAACAGCGACCATCCGTCGCGGGTCGGTCTCCTGCACAATCGCGAGCGTGCGTTCGATTTCCTGTACTGCCTCGGTATTCCTTCCCAAAACCAGCAACAACCACGAGTACCACAGGTGCGCGGCGGCGTAATCAGGGTTGAGCTTGATCGCACGGCCATAGCCGGATTCGGCCTCATCCCACTTCCAATGGTAATGATGGTTCACCAGTGCCAACGCTGTATGCGCCTCGGGCAAAGAATTATCCAACTCCAGGGAGCGTCTCGCCGCCTCTTCCGCCCTGGGCATGGCCTGGCGGGGCGGCAGCATATCAAATGGAGCTATAGCTGCCAACGCATAGGCGCTTGCCAGCCCGGCGTAGGCCGACGCGTATTTCGGGTCTTGTCGAATCGCTTGTTCAAAGTGCTCAATGCTCTTGCCGATGGAGAGCGGCATCATCTCATGCAGGTGGTATCTGGCCTTTAAGTAAGCCTCATAAGCCGCGGGATGCACTCGCCCATGCCCCTTCTGCAATGCGGAAAGACGCTTGCTCTCCGAGCCATGCAGCACCAGGTGAATTTCACTGGAGATCGCCTGCGCAATATCCGCCTGCAGGGCCAGGATGTCAGAAAGATCTCGATCGTATGTTTCCGCCCACAACTGCGTCTGGTCTTCCACCTCGATGAGTTGCGCCGTAACTCGCACTCGCTGCCCTGCGCGCCGTACCTTGCCTGCCAGCACGTAGTCAACTCCCAGCTCCTGCTTCATCTGGTCCAAGGGCTTGTTCCGGGATTTGTAATGCATCGCCGTATCATGGGCAATCACAACCAGACGCCCCGGCTGCAGGCGGGTGATCTGCGTAGTCATCTCTTCCGTCAAGCCGTCGCTGAAGTAGTCGTCCTCGGGGCCGGCATTGAGATTGGCAAACGGAAGCACAGCCAGCTTGATCTTGCCATCGTCTTTATCTTGCGCAACCGCCGCACTCTGTTGCCGGCCTTTAAACCAGTCCGCCAGCTCCGACCGGTAGGCGAAAACCGATCCCAATTTGTCATGCTGGTGCCGATAAACCGGCAGACCCTCTTTCTTTTCCCAGCGCTGCACCGTGCGCACATCGCGGCGCAGGTAGACAGCAATTTCTTTCCATGAGTCCAGTCGGTCAGCAGGATTGCCGGAGGTAGTCATAACAAGCGGGCCTTCAATCATAACCTACGCAATACCCGCGACATTCAGCGGCAAACCATATCTGCCGTGCCTTGCCGCTTGAGAAGCTGCCGCATCGCCAATAACTTTGAGGGTAGATTCGAGAACGAAAGGATGGCTTTCTATGCAGGTACAAAATCATTGGAAACACAAGCTGCCCTGGCTGATGATTATTTCGCGCGCCGTGCTGGGTCCGGGAATCATCCTGCTCGGTTTGAAATGGCCGAACAGACTGCTGCTCGTTGCTTGTATTATCCTGGCTCTCATACTCGATATTTTTGATGGAGTTCTGGCCCGCCGCTGGCAGGTCGTGACCGGCCTGCTGCGCCGCTGCGACACCATTGCCGACACTATTTTCTATGCCAGTGTCTTTCTGGTTGTCGTGCTGCGTTACCCGGCCACTCTGCACCGCATCTGGCCCTGGCTGGCCGCGCTCGCAATTCTTGAGATTGTTCAACACCTGTTCTGTGTCTTAAAATTTGGCCGGCTCGCCAGTTACCACTCGATTCTCGCCAAAATCTGGGGCCTGCTGCTCGCCACTTCTTTGATTGCTTTGCTCGGATTCGGTACCGACAAGCTTCTGGATATCGCCGTCGCGTGGGGCATCCTATGCAACCTGGAGGGCTTCGTCATCTCTTTCGTGCTGCCTGCCTGGCACCATGACATTCCCACATTGGGATACGCCATCTGGCTGCGCCGCGAACTGGAATATCAGGCTGAAGTGGCATCGAGGCGGCAAATCGTCGGGATTTAAATATTGATCTGTTTAACCACTACAGTATCTTGTTGTCGCCAGTCCTGCCGGCTTGATTGACATTTGGCTGATGCCGCGCTCTTTCCGTCACCCAATCCGTCCACAGCGACGACGATCCACTTGCCAACAAAGGAGCGCCGTCCACCACGGCATCCACAAAATTCGCAATCATGGGAAAATGCAAATTCTGGTGTGCCGGCAGGTGCTCGCGGCCCCCCTGGTTGCTGGAAGAAAGATAAATCAACTCCGGCCCATTCAACGGATCAAGGTTTATTTCCCCCTCCGTACCCCGTATGCGGCATTCATCGCGCTCGATTTTTGAGTTCCAGCGCACATCCACAATTCCCCGCACTCCGCCTTCATACTCAATCATGACGGTTGCGTTATCTTCCACCGCATAATGATGCACCGCGTTGGAGAGATGGCCGCTGGCCCGCAACGGACGTCCAAATAGAAAATTCAGCAGGTCAATACGATGTGACGCAATATCGTAGAGCGGCCCGCCTCCCGACTTGGCCGGGTCTGCCAGCCAGCTTCGCGGGCCCTCTCCATCAAACCAGGCATGCGAGGTGAGCTCGGCAACCAGCGGCTTCCCAATCGCGCCGGCTTCCATCAGCTTTTTTGCGCGCTGCACCTTCGGATAAGTCCTGCGGTAGTAAGCAATGCCCAGCGTCTTTCCGCTTTCTTCAGCTGCCCGCACCATCAAGCGGGCTTCTGCTTCGTTCATGGCCATGGGCTTTTCACAGAGCACGTGCTTCCCTGCCC
>DASREY010000168.1:0-13078 GCA_035651775.1 Terriglobales bacterium | reverse complement strand
CGCATACCCAGCAAGCCCGCCGGACAACACTTTCGCATCTGGCTGGGCTGCCTCCCCTGCCCACGCCTTCGCTGTTGCTGATCGGCGATGCTCTGGCAAACAGGCAACAGGCGGCAGGCGCCAATTTGGAAGAAGTTTCTTTATCGCAATCATTCGAGGCATCGGAAGGAACGTTTCGAGCGGAGTAGCGCCGGCATCTTGCCGGCTGTCGTCTGGGCATCTTGCCCACACGTTAAAGTAGGACGGAAGGAATAGCCATGGACGAGAAAATTCTGTTGATTCAAGCCTTGGCGGAAAGCTGGGGGCCGGAAGAATCGCTGGAGTGGGCCTCAGAGAAATTCCCCAACAATGGTGTAGCCATCGCATCCAGCTTCGGCATGGAAGATATGGTTCTGATCGACATGGCATCGCGTCTTCACAAGACGATTCCTGTCTTTACTCTGGATACCAATTTCCTTTTTCCGGAAACTTACAAGCTCATCGAAGATGTAGAGCGAAAATACGGATTGACCGTGGAAAAACTTCAGCCCGAGCTCACGCCCGCAGAGCAGGCTCACGAGCACGGAGAGGCGCTATGGAGCCGCCAGCCCGACCAGTGCTGCCACATTCGTAAGATCGAGCCTCTGGAGAAGAAACTTTCCGGGTTGCGCGCCTGGATCACGGGCATCCGGCGCAGGCAGTCGCCCACGCGCGCCGGCACGCGCAAGGTCGAGTGGGATGCGAAATTCAAGCTGATCAAAGTCAATCCGCTGGCTGAGTGGGGCACGCGACAGGTATGGGAATACCTACAGCAACACAATGTTCCCTACAATCCGCTGCACGATAAAAATTATCCCAGCATCGGTTGCACGCATTGCACGCGCCCCATACAACCGGGCCAGCCGGAGCGGGCCGGCAGGTGGAACGGGTTCGCAAAAACAGAATGCGGATTGCACGGTTAGCAAGGCAAAAAGGGTGGGAGCCCCGGACTTTAGCCGGGGGCAAAAATTCTTAGAGGTTTGGGCTTTAGCCCTGAGGTAGATTTGCAATGAAAATTATTCAACCCATTATCGACTTCGGCGTACTCAATGTTGTAGTGCTGATTTCCGGCTTGCTGGTTTTCGCGGCCGCAGCCGTCGCCGAATGGCGCATGCCACAACAAAAGTGAACCACCCCAAAGGGGTGACGTATTATGGCCCAGCGCTTCAGCGCTGGGGTGCAGGCAAGAACGATCCAAGTCCCGAAGGGACGACGCTAACCTTCGGAAGCTCGTAAATTTAGGCGTCGAGAAATCGTAAACATTTTAGGATTAAACGAAACACATGCAATACAATCTGAGTTATCTGCGCGCCCTGGAAGCTGAGAGTATCCACATCATGCGCGAGGTCGCCTCCGAATTTCAGAGGCCGGTGATGCTGTACTCCATCGGCAAAGATTCCTCGGTAATGCTGCGCCTTGCGCAAAAAGCCTTTCATCCCGAACCCATTCCCTTTCCGCTGTTGCACATTGATACCAGCTACAAATTCAAGGAGATGATCGAGTTCCGCGATGCCCAGGCCGCCAAGCTCGGCGTGAAGCTGCTTGTGCATACCAACCAGCGCGCCCTTGACGAAGGCGCCACCCCATTCCGCCTGGGCACCCAGCGCTGTTGCGAACTGCTCAAGACCACGGCCCTGCTCGATGCTCTTCGCGCCGGCGGCTTCGATGCCGCCTTCGGCGGAGCGCGCCGCGATGAAGAACGCTCCCGGGCAAAAGAGCGGGTTTATTCCTTCCGTGATGAGAACGGACAATGGGAGCCCCGCAACCAGCGTCCTGAACTTTGGAACCTGTTCAACAGCAGGGTGAAACCGGGCGAGAGCATCCGCGTCTTTCCGCTCTCCAACTGGACCGAACTGGATATCTGGCTCTACATCCACCTGGAAAAAATTCCCGTCGTGCCGCTGTACTTCGCGCAAGAGCGTGAGATGCTGGTGCGCGGCGCATCGCTGATCCCTATCGAGCAGCCGTTCATTCCGCGTCTGGCCAACGAGCAGCCGCAGTGGGTGCGCTGCCGCATGAGGTCGCTGGGTTGCAGTCCATGCACCGGCGCCATACGCTCGGAGGCGGATACAGTACCTAAAATTATGGAAGAGCTGGTCTCTTTCCGCCGCTCTGAGCGTGAGAACCGCGCCATCGATCACGACCTCGACGGCTCCATGGAAATTAAAAAACGCGCAGGATATTTCTAATGCCCACTTTACCTTTACAAGAGATGGCTCGCACCACGGTTGAAAGTTTTTTTCAGCAGGAGCTGGATAAAGACCTTCTGCGCTTTGTAACCGCCGGCAGCGTGGACGACGGCAAATCCACCCTGATCGGCCGCCTGCTCTACGATTCGCAGAGCGTTTATGAAGACCAACTGCACGCCGTCCATCGCGCCTCCCAAACCCGCAACAACGGCGCCCTTGATCTCTCGCTGCTGACGGATGGCCTGCGCGCCGAACGTGAGCAAGGCATCACGATTGACGTCGCTTATCGTTACTTCACCACTCACAAGCGCAAATTCATTCTGGCCGATACTCCCGGCCACGTGCAGTACACGCGCAATATGGCCACCGGCGCCTCGAACGCGGACCTTGCCATCGTGCTGCTCGATGCCCGCCGTGGGATTCAGGAGCAATCGCGCCGCCACGCCTACATCGCCTCCCTGCTGGGGATCACGCACCTGGTGGTCGCTATCAACAAAATGGATCAGGTCTCTTACAAACAGGAAATATTCCTGCAGATCCAGCGTGAGTTTTCTGAGTTCCTCGACCAGCTTTCATTCGACGAAATTTACTGGCTTCCCATGAGCGCCCTGGTGGGCGACAACGTAGTGGAGCGCGGCGAGAACATGCCTTGGTTTGAGGGCAAGCCGCTGCTCGAGTACCTGGAGAATGTGGATGTCCCCAGTGCCAAGACCACCACTCCCTTCCGCTTTGCCGTGCAGCGCGTGGTGCGTCCGCATCAGGATTTCCGCGGATACAGCGGGCAAATCTCTTCCGGCGTCGTCCATGTCGGAGACTCAGTTAAAGTTCTTCCTGCAGGTCCGGTAACCATCGTGAAAAGCATTCACACCTATGAGGGCGAGCCCAACTTCGCCTTTGCCCCCATGTCCGTCACCTTGAGTTTGCAGGATGAAATTGACATCAGCCGCGGCGATCTTATCTGTTCCGCCGAAGCGCCTCCTCTTGTCTCGCGCGCGTTTGTGGCAACTGTCATCTGGTTTGGTGAGCGTCCGCTTGAACCCTCGCGCAAGTACCTGTTAAAACATATGGCCCAATTCACCCGGGCAGAAGTTCGTTCCCTGCAGCATCGTGTTAACATCCGCACATTTTCTCCCGAACCGGCATCAACCCTCGAGATGAACGAAATTGGCGTAGTGGAAATTGAAACCGCACAGGACCTTTTCTTCGATCCATATAGTGAAGGCCGCGTTTCAGGCAGCGCCATCTTGATCGATCCTGAAACCAACTTCACCGTAGGCGCGGTCATTATGCTGGGGACCTCCAGCAAACGTCAGCTTGCGCACTCCTCGGAGCACACCTCAGAAAAACATAAATGGGCCCCCATCACCGCAGACGAGCGCGTTCTTCGTTTCGGACATCGCCCTGCCGTGCTGGCCCTCGCCTCCAGAGAAAAGCTGGTTCAGCTTCTGGAGCGCAGGCTCTTTGCCCAGGGAGCGCAAGTGGTGGTGCTGAAGCGCTGGAATGAAGATGCTGCCGCGGTCCTGCGCGAAGCCGGTATGATTGTCCTCTCTCAGGACCCAGTCGCCAAAGCCACAGTCCAATTGCCGCCGCTGCCGCAAGAAGACGAGCAGGCCGCCGACAAGATCCTGGATCTGCTGCTGGCCGCCAACGTCCTGCTGCGCATTTGATTCTTACGTAACTGCGGCAAACGCCGCTTGCATTTTGTCATGCTGAGCGCCGCTTTTGACCCGAAGGATCTTGGGTTTTGTCCGGACATATTGAATTTTGTGAGCGCCGTCTGAACTCCGTCTTGCCGGCTTTGAGCTCCGCGCCACTGTTCCAGGCATAGACAGGTACCGCTCAGAAAGTGTTAGGGCACCGGCTGCCCGGACTCGGGTTAGAATGTTTCGGCAGGGGTGCTCACTGGACTGGGCCATCCTGTTGCGAATCGTGAAACCAATCACAGCAATCGTCACAAATCTCACGCCGGAACAGAAGCTGGCAGTGCTGGAGCAGGTGCTGCAGAGCACCACCTTTGCCCGCGCCGAGCAGCTCCGGAATTTCCTGCGCTACATCTGTGAGATGGAAATTGCCGGACGCGCCGGCGAGCTCTGCGAATTCACCGTCGGCACCGAAGCCCTCAGACGCCCCAACTACTCCACGCTGGAAGATGGCATCGTGCGCCGCCAGGCCATCCATCTCCGTGAAAAATTGCAAGAAGTTTATAAGACGGAGTTGGCGGATGCCAGATTCCGCATTGACCTGCCCAAAGGCAAATACATCCCACGCTTCACCTGCGTCGAATCATATATTCCCCGGAGTCACGGCCATAGCCGCGCCTTTTGGGTTCTGACCTGCCTGGCAATCTGGGCGCTCGTAGCTTCCATGGTAGCCCTGGCGCTTCTCTTCACCCGCTCCTCTCCTGCTGCAGCATCATCACCGGAGGCGACTCTCCCTCCGGTTATTGAGTCTGGCACCAGCTACGAAGCAGAGGCCAAAGGGAACATCCTTATTGGTGGTGCCGAAGTCAGGGATTGCCCGCGGTGCTCCGGCGGCAGCCGCGTACGCCACATCGGGAACAATGTTGGAAATTACGTCCTCTTTAAAGACGTCACGGTTCCGAAAAGCGGGGATTACGAGATGGTGATTTTCTACGTGCTGAGCGGCAACCGGGATTTTTTTGTCAGCGTCAACGACGGCGCTGAGATTCAGCTTCCCCTCACCGGCCAAAGTTGGGCTGCACCGGCAAAAACTTCAATCACGATACCGCTCAAAGCCGGCAGCAATCAGATCAAGTTCTACAATCCCACAACCTGGGCGCCCGACCTGGATCGTATTGTCATCCGCTAATGATTTCCGTATTGATTGGGAGCCCCAGGGGGGCTTTCCATAAAATTGGGTTAGTCCAGCCCCCTGGCCTTTGAAGCAGGGACATTATTTCAAACGGGCGGCCGTTCTCTCTCCTAAGTGTTGTCAAAGTGGACAGTACGCTACCCCCCCTCAGGTACCCGTACAAGATGTTACCCCACTGTTACTGAACACGCCTGTTGTGAACCTTTTTTGACCATCGAGTACTTGGCACCCTTCAATGATCCGGTCAGAATTCCCAGCGCAACAATAAACGGAGGAGAAATCATAATGAAACGTATTTTCCAAGGGACGATTCTGGCCCTTTCTATCCTGATGTTTGCAGCCAGCGCCCAGGCACAGATGGTCATTGACAGCCTGACCGGCCCGGTAACCCAGAACGAAATTAACTCATTCAAGAATTTCATGCGAGGCCAGACCCCCGCCGATAATAACTTCGGCCTCGCTCTTGCCCACCACACTCCGGGCATGAATATTGAGGCGCTCGGCATCATGTATGAAGTGAGCCATGACCAGCAGATTCTGGACATTATGGTCAACTTCTCTGACCACGCCCTGCATGGGCGCAACAACCCCACCACCGGCCTGATCCTGTGGGATGGGGTACGCGAGCTTAGCTGGCCCATCGGGGTTCAATCCGATGGCATCCACGCTTCCGGCTCAACCCAGGCGGAAAATGGGACGGTCATAGCGCATATTGCCTACGCGGCCCTCCTGATCCTGCAAAATCCGGCGATTTGGAACAACACGGTTACGATTGGCGACAACTTTGGCTTCGGCGCTACCTACAAGCAGCGGGCCTTGACCTACGTCCGGGAGCTTGATCAAACACAAGACACCTACATGCTCAAGTGGTTTGTGAACAGCAGCAACAACTATGAGTCGCCGAACGATCCCCGCTACCCCGGCGCGATTGCCCAGCCCTTCCCCTGGAACCAGCAACAGATGATGAACGGAGCGCTGATACGGCTCTCGGCCTGTCACAGCATTTTGGGTGACGATCCTACTCGGGTCGCTCGCTACGACTTGATTGTCAAAACAAACATCACCACCTTCGCCAACTTCCTGCACGCCCATCAACATACTGTCGGAGGCAACACCGTTTATGTGTGGCCCTACGGCGGCAATGATCCGTCAATTACCCACGTGGAGGATACCGGCCACGCTTCCTTCGATGTCTGGGGAATGTATTACGCCTTCAAGGGCGGCAAGTACGGAGCGGATCTCGCAACCCAGCAGGGACTCATCAATACGCTGCTTGACGTGATCTGGAAGGGCGGCACCAGTTTCTCCGGAAAAGTTGACGGCAGCGGCACCATAGGCGGCATTGGTGTGCAATGGCTCTTCTACTCGGGGATCAGCACCAAGCTGTATAACGTGGTTGCTCCGGCGTTGCGGTCACAGGCATCGGGATCGGCGTATGCCTTTGCCGGCATCATGCAAGCCAAAAACACGTTGTTCAACGGAGGGAATTTTTCCCTCTCGGCAACGCCAGGTTCGCAGACGATCCCGCCAGGCGGCAGCACAAGCTACACGGTAAACGTGAGTTCAACCGGCGGGTTTAACGGAGCAGTAGGCCTGAGCGTAAGCGGTTTGCCCAGTGGCGCCACCGGAACCCTCAATCCAACTTCGGTGAACGGAGGCTCGGGCCCTTCCACGCTCAGTGTTTCGACCTCCAGCTCAACTCCAGATGGCACCTACACGCTCACCGTTACCGGAACCAGCGGCAGCCTGACCAATACCACGTCCACGACGCTGGTCGTCCATACCCCGCCTGCGAAGGATTTTTCGCTGTCAGCTTCACCCTCCACGCAAACCGTGATCGCTGGTGCCAGCGCTAATTACGCAGTGACTGTAAGCGCACTCAATGGCTTTACCGGCGCTGTCTCTTTGAGCGCTGCAAGCTCGCCTGCCGGGGTCACGTTGAATTTGAATCCGGCGTCGGTTACTGGCTCAGGCAGCTCCACGCTGAGCGCATCGACTGCAACACCTGGAACGTACACCATCACCATCACCGGCTCGAGCGGCAGTCTCAGCCATAGCGCGATGGTGAATCTCACCGTGAACCCGGTGACCAACAACTGCTCTCCGCCAACCCCGGCCAATGGCACGTGGGTCAACACGGCCTTCCCATCGCACAATGGGACCTTCACCGCCACCTTTGACGTCACGCCGTCGATCTCCGGCCAGAGCTCGGCCGTCGGATTGTCGCACGGCGCACAGACCTCATTTGCCGGGTTCGCCAATCTTGTTGCCTTTGCTACCACAGGAGTCATCCAGGCGCGCAATGGCGGCAGTTACATAAACTCAGCGGTCCACTATTCCGGTGGAACCAGCTATCACTTCCGTCTGGCAATCAACGTGACGATGCATACCTACTCCATCTTCGTAACCCCGGCAGGCGGCGCGGAGCAGAACGTAGGCACAAACTTTGCCTTCCGCACCGAACAGAATACTGTGACCAGCCTCGACCATTGGGGAAGCCTGGTGAACGCAACATCCAGTGGCACGCTGACGGTATGTAACTTCACCGCACAGTAGGCAGGCGAGGCCGCGGGTGGATTCTAAAACTTCTTGAGGGCGCAGAGCGGATCCTGAGCCCTTGGAAGAACAAACAACTGGGGATCGTGCGGATCCCCAGCTGTCATGACTGGAGGGGTGGTCTATCTGTTCGACAACAGACAAGGCCGCCCCGCTGGTCTCAGGTCAGTCGCTCATTCCTGTTTGTCTTCGTAATCTCCAAAGAGTGTAAGAGGCAGGCTATTGGCAGAAGACTTTATTTATCAGTGGCTTGCCCAAAAAACAGCTCCGCAAAAGACTTCTTGTTGTACCCTTCGTACTACTTTTGTATCTCTTGTGGTTAAACCGTTTACGGCGTTATTCGTTCGACCTTATAACCTTTAGCTTGCAGCAGCTTGACTATCCCTTTGTCGCCCACCAGGTGTCCTGAACCAACCACCACAAAGCATTGTTCCTTGCCCTTCAGATATTGTTCCACGCGCTCGGCCATGCCGGTATTGCGATCTTCAATCAATCTCTTATAGAACGCTCTCGGTTCAAACTGCTGCTCCAGCATCTGCTCGATCTTGCCCTCATCGCCGGCAACGTATGCATCTTGCACTGTCTGCGCCCAATCTTTCAGGTTGTCCACCTGTTTGAGGGAAGAAGCCAGCAATTCTTCCTGCTCCTGGGGCGTGGCGGAAGAGAAGATGGAGAGTTGGAAGTTGGCCGTCTCCAGCTCATCAATGCGCTGGCTTGCCTTGACTTCATTCAAGAAATGCTCGTCCACTCCCAAGTGGAAGTCCTCGCCTGCCTGCTGAAAGGCGATGACGGCGGTGGTCAGCGCTACCAGCCAGGGCTTGAATCCCTCCAGCGATTCGCGCGGCATCGCATACTTGCTGCAAAAATTGTCCAAAGCATCCGAGGTTTGTTTGGAAATATGCTTGGAGAGCGAGTCTCCATCGCCATAGACTCCCGCCTCTTGTGTCAATTTGGAACTCTGCGCCTCGTCAATGTTCTTGACGTTCACCTCGACAGTGAGCACCTTCGATGCCGCAAACGCCGATTCCATGGCGCTCGGCAGCGGATACAGGTCAGGGGTGGCCACGTGTACCGACCCGACAAGATAGACGGTAGCCGTCGGCGATGCGACCTTCCACATCAGGAAGCGCCGCGCACTGGCTTGTTGTATGTTGGATTGCTGCGTGCTGGTTTTCGCCGCGCCGGTTGCCGCACTCTGGGCATATGCCTGCCTCGCGCCCAAAGCCATCAACAACAAGAAGAGGCAAACTGATTTCCTGCGGAGCCGTTCCAGCATGTGTTTTTTCATAGGTTTTAGAGGTGGCTAGTAAATTATAGACGTTTTTGGAGACGTGTCGTTACTGCCGATCTAAGAGCTTGACGCCAGCATTGCAATCTCCGCTCCACGCAAGTGCAAGACAAAACTGCGGCTCTTAAATAATCCTTGACTCTCGAATGCATTCCAGGGTTCATAGTACTCATGATGGAACGAAGCAACGCCACGCGCTTTCTTTCCGGCGCACTGGCGAAAGCTACAGGGGTAAGTCCGGATACGATTCGGCATTATGAAAACATCGGCGTTTTGCCGAGGGCTATGCGGACCGAATCTGGTTACAGAGTGTACCCCGAGAGTGCTGTCGAAAGAGTGCTCGTTGTGCAACGGGCCTTGCGCGTCGGATTCACTTTGGCAGAGTTGGCAGAAGTTTTGAAATCTCGTGATGCCGGTGGGGTTCCTTGCCGGCGCGTGTACGAACTTGCACACGAGAAACTCAAGGGAATCGCGGCGGACATTCAGGCGCTGAAGCGCACGGAGCGGTATCTCAAAAAGGTGTTGTCCGACTGGAAACGGCGAATTCAGCGTGGGACGCCGGGGCAGAGGTCGCACTTGCTCTATTCGTTGACTGAGGCGCTGAAGGATTCTGGCGGTACAACCAATCGATTTCGGAGGAAAAGAAAGTCATGAAGACGGTAATCACATTTCTTCTATTCTGCGGACTGCAAGTAGCGGCGTAAGACATGCAGCCCTGCCCAATGCACGAACAATACATGAAGAGTTCACAGCAGCATCGTGCCGACGTGGAGGAACACGGTGACCAGGCGATGGGATTTCCTCATGACAAGACGACCCATCACTTTCGCCTGTACTCCGATGGTGGCGCTATTGAGGTAACCGCCAATGAGAGTAGAGATTCCATAAATACCGGGGCAATACGCTCTCATTTGGCGCACATTGTCACCCTGTTCTCGAATGGCGACTTCTCAATCCCCATGTTCGTCCACGACCAGGTGCCGCCCGGCGTTCCGGTGATGAAAGAAAAGCGCGCCGTGATTTCCTACAGTTTTGAAGAACTGTCAGCCGGTGGCAGGGTGCGAATCAAGACAATGGATCCGGACGCTCTGAAAGCTGTCCACGACTTTCTCCGTTTCCAGATCGAAGACCACCATACAGGAGATGCAACCCCATAAGCGCATCATAGGCAGCTTTGCAAAGCCGGCCTCTCATCCTCCTGCCGCTCTATGTCGTCCTTTGCCGTCGAACGCCCCGCGCCAGGCGAATCGGCACATGCCATACTGCCTGCCGTAAGGAGACTAAAGCTATGTATAAACTGATTTTCTGCCTGCTGCTCGCTGTGACTCCTGTAGCTTTCACTCAGGAGAACACCGCTCGCCCCACCACCAAAGAATTGATGGCCAAAGATAAGGTATTCTTTGTGACTTCAGACACCTTCTATGTCAAGAAAGAAGAGTTGGAAAAGGGTTTGTTGAACCGTGAAGAATTTGCCAGGTGGGGTCTACAGGTTACAAAGAATGAGGAAAACGCTGATGCGGTTCTTTTCGTGAGGCGCGCTCCCTTTCAAACCTTTTTTCCTTACACGATAACCGATCGCGCCACCGGCATCGTCATTATGGGAGGCGAGCCCAACTCCTTGGGCGGCACCGTACCGGGAAAGATCGCAGGAGACATCGTGGAGAAGCTGCGCCCCATCTACGAACCCAAACAGAACGCAGCCAACCCGGCGGCGACGCCGTAACCGGTTACTCCGTTATTGAGTCACAGTCTTTACCGCGTCGCCGACTTTAAACCCGGCGCCGGAGACGGAGACGCATACGGCGGAGATATCATCCACATCTGTAACGCGAACCACGCCAATCGTTGAGGAAAGGCGGCGAATAACCTTGCCGGTTGCCGGATCTTTGATTTCCTTGCTGATTCGCTCAACGTTGAGCTGGTCGCCCACTTTCAGGCCGGCTTTTGTGCCTACGTTGAGGACAATCTGGCCGCTATCAACCGAAGCCACCAGGCCTGAGACGCTGATGGTGCGCACCTCAAGTTTGCCTGCATCGGCAATGAGCCCGGTGCTGGTCTGCTCGACCGCCGATTTTACGGCTTCGCCGATGATGGTATTTTGAAAGTCGCTGCTGCCGAAATCAGCGTTGCCGGCGCCGAAGCCGTGCCAATTGCTTCCGCCGCCGAGCAGCGAAGTGCTCTCGCGCGAAGATTCGCCTTTGCCGTCAGCCACGCCCATAATCTCAGCGGTATCAATGTTGATGATGCGCGCATCGATGCCGACGATGGCCTTGCTCTTCTTGTGGCCAAAACCGCCGACGCCAAAGCCGCCAAAGCCCCCGCCGGCGCCGCCAATATTGGTGTTCTTGGTTTCGTTTCCAAACTCGGTAATGCTGCCGACGATGATCGCGTCTACGCCAAGAAGCTTGCCGATTTGCGCCGCCGAATTTGGATTGGCGCGATCGCTATTGGAAAAATTCTGTTCTTGCATGATTTTGTCCATGGCTTTGCGCTCGATCACGGAATAGGTGCCATCTTTCACCAGATAGCGGACGAGCAAATCCGAGATGCCCTTACCCACGTCAACATCCGTGCCAAAAATCGCCGCCGAGTTGCTATGGACGGTGGAATAATCAAAATCAAATACCGCTACGCGCTTCTTGCGCGCAGTAGCAGTGGCAGGAGCGGCAGTTTGCGCAGCCGCAACAACGGTAAGCATCACCCACACAATGAGTGCGCGAAACAATCTTGTGTTCATCAGCATTCTCCGCTTGGAAGTGTTAGAGGAAACAAAATCTTATCACCATAGCTGCCAGTGTCAAGAGGTCGTTGGTAAAGTTTAATGGGCAGTTTGGGGCATCCCACGCTTTCCATGGTGAGGATATTCCAAACTGTACCCGCCACCAATGTGTGATATCAAAAGGGCTTGCAGCTTTCTGAGCTTGACCCGGAACCCGGTCGAGAGCATAATTTCGGCTATTCCTCGGTTTTTGCAGAACATAAGCGGTTTCGAATGTATCTTGCCTTGGAGATGGTGGACTCATTCGGAGCTTTTAGGAGTGTGCGACGATGGGCGATCCAGTCACCAAACGGCTCGGGGACTACGAAATTCTCAACGTATTGGGCAGCGGCGGCATGGGCCGCGTCTACAAGGTCCGAAACGTTATCACCGATCGTGTGGAAGCGATGAAGGTGCTCTTGCCCGATCTACAGGGACACGAAGAAGTGGCCACCCGTTTTTTGCGTGAAATCAAGGTGCTGGCCGCCCTCAAGCATCCCAACATCGCAGCGCTTCTGACTGCGCTCACTATCGAGAACCAGCTCGTCATGGTCATGGAGTATGTGGAAGGCCAATCGCTTTCCTCCCGCTTGAACCAGGGACCCATCCCAGTCGGGGAGGCGTTGAAATACATTGACCAGGTGCTCGACGCGCTGAGTTATGCGCACCAGCAGCACGTCATCCACCGCGACATCAAGCCTGCCAATATCATGCTCACGCCCGACGGCGCCGTGAAATTGATGGATTTCGGTATCGCGCGCTCCGGCGCCGAACCCAGGAAGCTTACAGCAACCGGGTCGACTCTCGGCTCGCTGAGCTACATGTCTCCGGAACAGGTCAAGGGCGAAGCCACCGATGAGCGTTCCGACCTGTACTCGCTGGGCATATCGCTTTACGAGATGGTCACGGGTGAAAAGCCCTTCCATGGCGACAGCGATTTTTCCATCATGGCCGCGCAGATCAATGAACCACCAAAGCCGCCGATGAATCTGCAGCCTGGGCTTCCCAAATTGGTAAACGACATCATTCTCAAGTCCATTGCCAAAGCCCCGGAACAGCGCTTCCAGTCCGCGGATGCATTCCGCCAGGCCGTGAAGCTGGCCCGGCGCGACCTGCAGAACGAAATAACGTTGGTGCAGGGTTCCCATGAAATTCCTGCGAGCGCCGTAGAAGCTGTGCAGTCCCAGGCGGACGCCATGACAACTCTGCGAGGATCGCAGGCGACTCTGAGCCAGGTAGGGGCTTCCCCGGTTGCAGTTCGCACTGTGCTCGCCGTTACTGCAATGAATCAGACCCAGCAATCGACGCCGCCCCCGGCGCCCGCCTCCCAACCTATATTTCCCCCGCAACCTGCCAGCGCTGGTCCTGGCCATCGCGGCTTGTACATGGCCTTGGGAGCATTAGTGGTGCTCATTGTTCTGGTCGCGGCCGGTTTGT
>DASREY010000167.1:0-3919 GCA_035651775.1 Terriglobales bacterium | reverse complement strand
TCACGCGCGGAACTGTTGCACCTCACCCGCCGCATTCGGTGGGTGGCGGCGGGTGTCGCCGGCGGCGGGATTCTGTTCGGCATCCTGCTCAGCCTGTGGCTGGCCGGGCGCGTAACGCGTCCGGTGGAACGGCTGGCGGCTGCCGCTGATGAAGTTGCCGCCGGCAACCTGGGCGCGCAGGTGGATGACTCCGCGCACGACGAAATCGGCCGGCTGGCCTATGCCTTTAATCGCATGACCCGCGAACTGCTGGAACAGCGTGAACGCCTGGTACAAAGCGAACGTGTTGCCGCCTGGCGCGAGTTAGCAAGGCGGCTGGCCCATGAACTGAAAAATCCACTGTTCCCTCTGCAAATCACCGTGGAAAATATGTTGCGCGCCAAAGAGAGCAATCCGGAGCAGTTTGAAGAGGTATTTCGCGAGGGCGCAGAAACGCTGCTGGCGGAAGTTGCCAATTTGAAAACGATTATTGGCCGCTTCAGCGATTTTTCCAAAATGCCCGCGCCGCAACTGCAGGCGATATCGGTGAACGAAGCGGTCAAGAAAGCGGTGAAAGTCTACGAGCCGCAATTCTGCTCCAAGGGCCGGCCTTTGGTTACTCCCCGTTGGGAACTTGACGCTTCACTCGATAACGAAAAGATCGAGGCCGATCCAGATCTGCTGCACCGCGCGCTCTCCAATTTAATCCTGAATGCGCTCGATGCCATTCAGGAGCACGGAACTTTGACCTTGCGTACACGCAACCTGGGCGCAACCGTGCAGATTGAAATCGCCGACTCCGGCGTTGGGCTTACCGAAGAAGAATGTCAGCGGCTGTTCACCCCCTACTACACCAGCAAGCAATATGGCACCGGCCTGGGACTGGCTATCGTGCAGTCGGTCGTGAGCGACCATCATGGCAAAATCTGGGTCAACAGTACCCCCGGCAAAGGCACAACTTTTGTGATGGAATTGCCGAAGCATCCGGCTAGATTTTGACATTGCCATCGCTTTGATAGAGCTTGTTAAAGCTCATCATCTCGGGGTTGTTATAGAGGAAATGGATTCCCGCCTGGGGCCTGACATTGTCAGAAACCCCGATGTAGCCTTCATTACAACAGAGCATCTTAAAACAATGTTTGCGGATGTACGCGGCCTCCAAATTCGACAACTGGCCAGGTAAAACCCGGGCATCTGGGCGCTTCCTGAAGCGCTCCATGTTTTCCTGATGCCTGGGCTTTGGGCTGGTAAGCGTATATTAACCAATTAGTAAACAGTCTCCGTATCAGTACGTAAAATTAAGATTTTTATATGCAAACGTTTACATGCTAAACTTGGCGTCGCAATTAGCGCAGGTGGTTTGCGCGGGGCCGCAGGTTCAAAGGAAAAACTTCTCTCAGACAACAAACGACAGGCCTTTGAATCCCCGGACCACAATTTAAAAACTTGGCACTGCTTCAACAACATCGTTCAGGGGGAAAATCATGCAAAGGCATCTTGTTCATATCGCCGCTGTTCTGGCGGTTTGCTTTCTAACACTCACAACAGCATTCGCTCAAACATCGAGCGGCGACATTACGGGAGCCGTGCTCGATCCGAGCGGTCAGATGGTGGTCGGGGCTGAAGTCACGCTTATCAACCAGGAAACTGGCGAGCAGCGAGTTATAAAGACCGACGGCTCGGGACTCTTTATTTTTCCCGTTCTGCAACCGGGGACTTACACCGTCTCAGTGCAGAACAAGGGATTCAAAGAGTATGTAAAGCGCGACCTGCATCTGAGCGCCTCGGAGCGCCTATCTACCGGAAACATTCGGCTGCAAGTGGGAGCGGTGACGGAAACCGTCGATGTCACCTCCCAAGGCGCGAGCGTGCAAACCCAAAGCTCCGAGCGCTCTGCCCTGCTCGATAACAACGAGCTTACGAATTTGATGACGCCCGGGCGCGATGTTCTGGCTTTAGTGCGGATTCTGCCCGGAGTAGTGAAAGACGGAGAAGGCGGCCAGCAGCTCGGCACCGAGAGCGCGGGCGCGGTCTCGGGTACGCGCGAGGTGGGGAATTCCATCAGCGTAGACGGCATCAATGGCAATCCGCGAGGAGGCGGCAACCGCTTCGACACGCCGCTGAACATGGAAGCGGTCGGCGAGGTGAAGGTACTGCTCAACAACTATCAGCCCGAATACGGACAGAGCGCCGGCGCTATTGTGAACCTCGTTACCAAGTCCGGCACGAAGAGTTTTCACGGTGAAGGTTACTACTTCAATCGTAACGAAGCCTTCAATGCCAATGATACTTTTAATAAAAACGCGAATGCGCGTACGCCTGCGCAACCGAATGGTATCCCGCGACCAAGAAACCGCTTCAACACCATCGGATACAATTTTGGCGGCCCGATCTACTGGCCGGGGAAGTTCAACGCCGATAAAAACAAGTTGTTTTTCTTCTTCTCACAGGAGATCTGGCCTACCGAATCGCCCGCCGGTCCCAAATTCTTCATGATGCCGACGGCGCTGGAAAAAAGCGGCGACTTTTCAAAGAGTGTTGACAGCAATGGGGACCCGATTACGCTCAAAGATCCGAAGAATTGCGGCGCGGCCGGAAACCTGGCTTGCCTTCTGAATCCCACGCACGTCAATCCGGCTTTCATTAACCAGAATACGTTGGCACTCCTCAACATACTTCCTACCGGCAACCCAGTGCCTCTTGGCACGGCTACTGGCGGAGGGTTGTACAACTTCGTCATTAATCCCACTCGAAAGCAGCCGGTCAATCAGCAGGTGTTCCGGCTCGATTACAACATCAGCGATAAATGGCGCCTGGCCTTCCACGGCATGAACATGAGCAACAAGCAGACCGGTACTACCGCGACAGCGGTTCCCGGTGCTATGCAGTGGGGTATTCCATTTTTCTATGACACACCGGCCAGGAATGCGGGCATCAACCTGACCTATGCCGCGACCTCGACCCTGGTCAATGAATTTACCTTTGGATATGCGGATTGGAGAGAGTTCACTGGCCTTGCCAATTCCGGGGACCTCGCCAAACTCCAGAGAAATACGACCGGGGTCAATCTGGGACAATTTAACTCCTCGGCCAACCCGCTCAACATTGTGCCCAGGATCACCTTTGGAGGCGGAGGGACGAGTGCTGCTAAAGGATTTGGAATCGCCAACGGTCCTCAGATCGGCTTTGATAACCGCTTCCCCTTCAACAATAACACCGGCAACTGGGAGTTCAGCGATGGTCTGACGAAAGTCTGGAATCGCCATACCTTCAAAGTCGGCGCCTATGGCCAGAAGGGCCGCTATGTGCAGCACCCCATCGGGAATATCTTCGATGGCCAGTTTGGCTTCGATGTGAACCCCAATAACACTCTGGACAGCGGTTACGCCTATGCGAACGCCCTAATTGGCAATTACAACAACTACCAGGAGGGGACGCGGACGGTTTATGCCCCCAAGTGGAAGCTCTTCGAGTGGTATCTGCAGGATAACTGGAAGATCACATCCCGCCTTACCCTGGATTATGGAGCGCGCTTCTCCTACGACTTCCCCATGACGTTAAAGACGGGAGACGGCGTTACGCTTGTGCCCAGCCGGTATGATCCTACGCAGGTTCCGGCGCTTTATCAGCCCATCGCCTTCGCTTCTCTGAACGCTGCACAAAAGGCGCTCTGTAACAATAACCAGGGTGGAAGCGGAAAGTGCGGCCAGAATCCAAATAACCCCGCCGACATCAAGCCCAATGCCGCCATTGGAACTTTTGTCGCTCCTTGGTCTTTCACCGGCTCGGTCATTAACAACGACCCCGCGTATCCACATGCTCTGCGCAACAGCAACGGGGTTCTGGTTGCGCCTCGTCTCGGTATATCGTGGGATCCGTTCGGAGATGGGAAAACAGCAATTCGGGCAGGCGCGGGCGTCTTTTATAACCTGCGCGAAGA
>DASREY010000166.1:0-3215 GCA_035651775.1 Terriglobales bacterium | reverse complement strand
AGGTAACGCCTATGTGCAATCCATCATGAACCGCGCCTATGAAATTGCCGGAAAAAATGACACCCTGGCCAGCGCGTTTCGCAAGATTACCTCCCGCGGTCTGACGATTATCCCAGTGGTGGACCAGGAGCGCCTCGTAGGCATCGTGACTCTGCAAAACCTAATGCACAGCATGAGCGTACTGGCCGAAAGTAAAAAACTACGCCGCAGCCAGGAAGAAGAATAAGCCAAGAACAGGAACAAGAGTAAAGAGGAGAGTAGTGTCATCCTGGAGCCGCAGGCGAAGAATCTCCGATGGAGATGGGAAACCACCCACGGCTTAAATCGGACTACCCTTGGGGTTTCCCTCGCACGACGAAATCTAGAGAATTTTAAAGTAATGTCTTGGGCCTATGCCTGGCGGATATTTATAGCGAATCCTTGGGACGAGAATAGCGAAGATAAACTGCAATCAATGCGGCTGACAAAAGTATCGGGATCATGACTCGCCAAGAAATAACGGTCAGCACAACGGCGAAAAGACCAACACTAATTACCAGTCTTCGCTGCATCCAATCCACAGCAACTCCGTCAAAATCTAAAGTCTCATGGTTTTGGCCAGTTTCACGGCTTCAATCTTACGCAACTCGGCCAATGCTGCTTCAGGAACTTTGCTGTCCACCTGCACCACGGCAATGGCATCGCTGCCCTCGCCGGCCCGGCGTCCCAGGGCAAAGTTACCGATATTGACCTTGTGGCTGCCGAGAACCGTTCCCACTTTCCCGATCACACCGGGAACGTCACGGTTTTCCAGGTAGACGATGTCGTGCTCCAACGGTGCCTCGATATCAATGTCATCGACAGCAAGCAGGCGCGGCGATCTGCCATGCAGGATCGCGCCTTTCACCAGCATCTCTTTCTGGTTGGTCTTCACCAGCACAGAAAGCACATTGCCGGCCCAGCCGCCAGGGGTTTCTGTGTTCTTGGCTTCGTGTACGCGCAGCCCGCGCTCCTGCGCCAGCGATGCGGCGTTTACCAGGTTGGCGCGCTCCGAGAGCATCAGGTTAAGGATGCCCTTGATGGCCCCATTGCGGATCAAATCCGTCTTCCACTCGGCAATACGGCCGCTATAGCGGAGCGAAATCTCTTCCAGGTTGCCGGTTGTAGCCTGTGCCAGGAAGGCGCCCAGCCGCTCGGCGAGAAGAATATACGGCTCCATCTCCACGTATTCATCATGCGAGACCGAGGGCACATTGACCGCATTCTGGATTACGCCATCTTTGAGGTAGTCCTTCACCTGCCGGGCGATCTGCATGCCCACGGCGTCTTGTGCTTCGCCGGTCGAACCGGCAATGTGGGGAGTAGCGATAACATTTTCCAGCCCCAGCAGCGCCGAACCTTTTGGCGGCTCTTCGGTAAACACATCCAGCGCCACGCCAGCCACATGTCCAGATTGCAACGCCGCTCCCAGCGCGGCTTCATCAATCAGCTCGCCGCGGGCGCAGTTCACCAGCCGCACGCCTTTCTTCATCTTCTTCAATGAGTCGGCATTGATCATGCCCGTCGTCTGCGGGGTCAGACCCACATGCAACGACAGATAGTCGGCAACGGCGTAAACCTCATCGAGCGAAGCCAGCCTGATGCCCAGCTCGCGCGCGACGCTGGCCGAGACAAAAGGATCGTGTGCAACCATCTCCATGCTGAAGGCCCGCGCCCGGCGGGCGACTTCCAGGCCGACGCGGCCCAGGCCGACGATGCCCAGGGTCTTGCCCCTCAGTTCGCTGCCTTGCAGCGATTTCTTCTCCCACTTGCCGGCGCGCGTGGTAACGTCAGCCCGGACAATGTGCCGCGCCAGCGCCAGCATAAGGGCAAAAGTATGCTCGGCCACAGCCACGGCATTGGCGCCCGGGGTATTCATGACGGCGATCCCCAGCCGCGTAGCCGCGTCCAGATCAATGTTGTCCACGCCTACTCCGGCGCGGCCAATGACCTTAAGTTTCTGGGCATGTTCCAATAAACCGGCGTTTACATCCACCGCCGAGCGCACCAGCAGCGCGTCAGCATCGGAAATCTGTTTGGGCAGGTCGCCATTGATCTGGTCTGCGGTTATCACCGTCCATCCAGACTCTTCCTTAAACAGCTTGACGGCGGCAGACGAAGTCTTTTCAGCAAGTACGATTTTCATTTTTCTTATTATTCCTCAGGACATATTCATGCTGTCTCCTCGTTGTCATCCTGAGCCCGTAGGCGAAGGATCTCCGATGGAGATTGGAATTACTGTCGGCTTAAATCGGACTACCTGGGATTTCTGCTCTCAAACTGCCTGCACGCCTGCGTTCTGGTGGACGGGCAAGACATGCAACGGCTGCGGAACCCTAAAAAAATTACTTCGCCGATGCCATAGCCCCCGCAGGCTCGTAAGCGATGCCATTCGCGTCCGCATAAAGTTGCTGCGCCGCGCGCACAGCTGCGCCGAACTCAAAGTTCTTGCGCTGGCCAACCTTCGCCGTCACCTGCTCCAGGCCGGCGATAATGGCAATCGTATCCAGGTAATCGAAATAACCCAGATGGGCGATTCTAAAGAGCTTGCCTTTCATATCGCCTTGTCCATTGGCGATGACCGCGTCAAACATCTCGCGGAAGCCCTTTACGAACACGCCGGAATCGATCCCCGCAGGCGGAATGATTGCGGTAAGCGCGGCCGCCGGAGCCGTAGGAGCGTACAGCTCCAAGTCTAACGCGCTTGCCGCCGCGCGTGTCATAGCCGCTGCAAGGTCGGCATTGGCAATCAGGGCGTCGCGTCCGGCTGCCAGGTCGCCATTGCCGGCGGCGCGGATGAAGTCAAACGCCGCTCCCAATCCTGCAATGAGTGACGTGGCCGGGGTAAAGGCAGATTCGCCCTTCGACGCGGCTTTGCGCTCCTTGCGCAAATCAAAATAGTAGCGTGGGGATTTTGTGGTCTCCATGCGCTGCCAGGCGCGCTCGCTGACGGAGAGATACGCCAGCCCAGGCGGAATCATGACCGCCTTTTGCGATCCGCCGATGACAATGTCGAGGCCCCATCCATCTACATCAAACTTGGTTGTGCCCAGTCCGGTGATGGCGTCAACCACCAGCAGCGCCTCGTGCTTGGCCTCGCGCAGCAGCTTTGCCACTCCAGGGACATCATGGCGCACCCCGGTTGAACTTTCCGTAGCCTGCATGTAGACCACGCGCACCTCGGCGCTCAGCTTCTG
>DASREY010000165.1:0-21007 GCA_035651775.1 Terriglobales bacterium | reverse complement strand
GATGATTCCGCTGGCCGGCAAACGCAAGCTGGCGGCTTTTGTAGACGTGTTTTATGAGCGGGGCGCCTTCACGCTGGAAGACTCCGAGCAGGTCTTTGAAGCGGCCACGAAACATGGCCTGGGAGTACGGGCGCATGTTTGCCAGCTTTCTGCGGCAGAGCTGTGGCCGCTGCTGCGCTTTCATCCGGCATCGTTCGACCACATGGATTGCGTCAATGGCGAAGATATTGCGCAGTTGGCGCGGCGCGAGACGGTCGCGACTCTGTTGCCCGGAGCGAATTATTTTCTAGGATTAGAAAAATTTCCACCGGCCAGGTCTTTAATTGACGCCGGCGTACCCGTGGCCCTGGCTACGGACTACAATCCGGGGACCTCGCCTACCAGCAACATGCAGTTCATTCTGTCGCTGGCCTGTACTCACATGAAGATGAAGCCGGCAGAGGCGATTGCCGCCGCGACCATCAATGGGGCTCACGCGCTGCGCCTGGCGGACCGCAAAGGAAGCATTGAGCCCGGCAAAGACGCAGATTTGGCGGTCTTTGATCTGGAAGATTACCGCGAGATCGCTTATTGGTTTGGCGGAAATCGGTGCAAAACCGCCGTCTTGAATGGGATTATCACAAGGTAGAAAGAATTTTCACCACGGAAACACCGAGGCGCGGAGAAAAATTAGGTCATTGAGTCATCGGAGCATTGAGTCATTCTTCTGGCGCGCTGTTTGATGTGAGTTTTTTTATTTCCTTCCAGAGCTGTTCTTTTCCAGCCCCGGTTTTTGCCGAATAGGGAAGAACTGCCTCGATCTGCAGCTCCCGGCTTAACGTTCTTAAAGAGCTGCTCAGCTTGTTGCCGGAGAGCCGGTCGGCCTTGGTGGCGACCACCAGCAGATTTCTCTGTGCCGAGCGCAAAAAGTCGATGAGCTGCAAGTCGCTGGGTTGTGGTGGAATGTTGGAATCTACCAGCACAATGCATCCGGCCAAATTCTCGCGTTCGGTCAAATAGGGGTCAATGAACTTAGGCCATTCGGCGCTGATGCTTTTCGAAAGTTTGGCATAGCCGTAGCCCGGCAAATCAGCAAAGCGCAGGTCGGGCAAGGTGCTCTTTGCGCGTAGATAGATTTCAAAAAAGTTGATCGTCCGGGTTCGGCCCGGGGTTGAGCTTACGTGGGCCATCTTTTCACCGACAAGAGAATTCAGCAGGCTGGATTTGCCGACGTTGGAGCGCCCCAGAAAGGCGATCTCAGGGATAGTCGCAGCAGGGAAGTGCGCGGGGTCGGCGGCCGAGATCAGGAATTTGCAGTGGATTTTCATTTTTCCGAACAGGGTTCTTCACCACAGAGACACAGAGAAAAGCGAACAATCTTACAGGTCTAAAAAAAAATAAAGCCCGCGTGCTGCGGGCTTTCAATCATAACTTGAAGTCCACTTACTGATGTGTGGTCGTGCTTTCGCTCGACTGTGGGACGTTGGCCAGAGGCTGGTTGACTGCGATAGCCTCCTCAATTTCAGGCAGTGGACGCTCCAGGGCGATGGGCAGCACTTCGTCCATGGTATCGGCAAAGTGCAGTTTGATCTGGCTCAGCAGGCTTTGCGGCACGTCGGGAAGGTCTTTCTCGTTCTCCCTGGGCAAGATCACCTCAAAGATGCCGGCGCGATGGGCGGCGAGAAGCTTTTCTTTCAGCCCGCCAATGGGCAGCACCTTGCCGCGCAGGGTAATTTCGCCGGTCATGGCAACGTCGCGGCGCACTGGAATCTTGCTGAGTGCGCTGGCCATGGCGGTAGCAATGGTAATGCCTGCGGAAGGTCCGTCCTTGGGAATCGCGCCTTCAGGTACGTGCAGGTGGATATCCACGTTGCGGTAGAAGTCGCGTGGCAGCCCCAGGCGATGTGCCCGCGAGCGGATGTACGACATGGCAGCCTGGGCCGATTCCTGCATTACGTCGCCCAGTTTGCCGGTCGTGGTCAGCTTGCCTTTGCCGTCCACAATGGTTATTTCTGTGCTCAGAATGGAGCCGCCGACTTCCGTCCAGGCCAGACCGGTGACCAGTCCAACTTCGTTCTTCTCGTGGGCCAGGGTGTCACGGTACTTAATAACGCCAAGCAACTCGCCAACATTCTCGCCGGTAACGCTGATGTTGTAATCAGCGCCGTCTTTGACCACGCGGCGGGCGATCTTGCGGCAGATGTTGCCGATTTCGCGCTCCAGGTTGCGAACGCCGGCTTCACGAGTGTATCCGCGGATGATGCCAGTAATGGCATCGTCACTGAGAGCGATGTTCTTTTCCGTAAGGCCGGTGGCTTCGCGCTGCTTTCGGACTAAATACTGCTTGGCGATCTCCAGCTTTTCCGGCTCGGTGTAGCCATGCAGCCGCAGGACCTCCATGCGGTCCTGAAGTGCCGCTGGGATGGTATGCAGCACGTTGGCAGTGGCGATGAAGAAGACCTGCGAAAGATCGTATTCGACGTCGAGGTAGTGATCCATGAAGCTGTGGTTCTGCTCCGGATCAAGCACCTCCAGCAGCGCCGATGACGGGTCGCCGCGGAAGTCGGTAGACATCTTGTCAATTTCATCCAGCATGATGACGGGGTTCTTGGTGCCCGCCTTCTTCATCATCTGAATAAGCTGGCCGGGAAGTGCGCCAATGTAGGTGCGGCGATGTCCGCGAATCTCGGCTTCGTCGCGCACGCCACCCAGGGACATGCGGACGAATTTGCGTCCGGTAGCCTTGGCAATGGACATACCCAGCGAGGTTTTGCCGACGCCCGGAGGCCCGACAAAGCACAGGATCGAACCTTTGGGGTTCTTCACCAGTTGCCGCACTGCCAGAAATTCGAGGATGCGGTCTTTGATCTTCTCCAGGCCATAGTGGTCGCTGTTCAGGATTTCTTCGGCGCGCTTGATATTGCGGATTTCCTTGGAACGCTTGCGCCACGGCACAGCCAGCAGCCAGTCGAGATAGTTGCGCGAGACAGTGGATTCAGCCGACATGGGCGGCATGGCTTCGAGCTTTTTGAGCTCCTGCAGGGCCTTTTCATGCACGTCTTTAGGCATGCCGGCGCTATCCACTTTCTTTTTCAGTTCGTCGAATTCGCTCTTCTCGCCGCGCCCCAGCTCTTTCTGAATGGCTTTGATCTTCTCGTTGAGGTAATACTCTTTTTGCGCCTTTTCCATCTGGCGCTTCACTCGCGACTGAATGGTGCGGTCCATATTGAGCTTTTCAATCTCAATATCCAGAACATCGCAAATGCGGTTCAGGCGCTCGGTGGGGTCAAAAATTTCCAGCAGCTCCTGCTTTTCTTCAATCGAAAGCTGCAGGTTGGCGGAGATAGTATCGGTAAGCCGGGCGGGATCATCCATCTTGACCGCCGCGATCATGGTCTCGTAGTTCAGAGACTGGCAGAGCTTAACGTATTGCTCGAACAGCGATGTGGCCCGCTGGATGCCGGTCTCGATAGCGGGCGAGTGCAGCGGAGGATAGCTGGCAGTCTGCACCGTGGCCAGCAGGTATCCGTCAGATTCTTTGATCTCCTCGACCTTGCCGCGCTCCAGGCCTTCGACCAGGACCTTGATGTTGCCATCCTGCAGCTTCAAGCTCTGGACGATGTTGACGATGGTCCCCACCTGGTAGATTTCGCCGGGCTTGGGCTCGTCCACGCTGGCGTCATGCTGGGTAGCCAGGAAAATCTTCTTGTCGGAAGCAAGTGCAGCTTCCAGGGCGCGCACGCTGGATTCGCGGCCCACAACGAAGGGGGTCATCATGAAAGGAAAGATGACCACGTCACGAATGGGCATCATCGGCAGCTTGCGTACTTCGAGTTTTTCCCGGAGGGAGCTCACAGTTGTTATTATCCCGCTTTCTCCATCATAGCAATAGAAACGTCGCGTTTCTCAACCATTTCACTGGTTACTTCAAAATCCTTGATTCTCTTCTGGCTGGGTAGATGGTACATCAGGTCGAGCATCAGCTCTTCCAGAATCATACGCAGGCCGCGCGCGCCCACCTTGCGGGCCAGGGCCTCGCGGGCAATGGCATGCAGGGCGTCTTCGGTGAATTTAAGCCTTACGTTCTCAAATTCAAACAAGCGCTGGTACTGCTTGGTAATAGCGTTCTTGGGTCGGATAAGGATTTCAACCAATGCGGCTTCATCCAGGTCGTTCAAGACGCCGACCACAGGGAGACGTCCAACAAACTCCGGAATCAGGCCGAACTTGATTAAATCCAGCGGCTGGCTTTTGGCGAGCAACTCGGTATCGCGCTTGGATTCAGGAATGAATTCGACGGCGTCCTTGTCTTTCTCGCTGCCGGCGCGGAAGCCCATGGCTTTCTTGCCTACACGGCGGCCAACAATCTTTTCGAGGCCTACAAAAGCGCCTCCGCAGATAAAGAGGATGTTAGTGGTATCCACCGGGGTAAATTCCTGGTGAGGATGCTTGCGGCCACCCTGCGGCGGAACGTTGGCGACGGTGCCTTCCAGAATCTTCAGCAGCGCCTGCTGCACACCCTCGCCGGAGACGTCGCGCGTGATCGAGGGGTTCTCATCCTTGCGACCGATTTTATCCACCTCATCAATGTAGATGATGCCGGTCTGGGCGCGGCCCACGTCACCATCAGCCGCCTGCAGCAGCTTGAGGATGATGTTTTCCACGTCCTCACCCACGTACCCGGCTTCGGTAAGGGTGGTAGCGTCCACAATGGCAAAGGGGACATCGAGCATGCGCGCCAGGGTTTGCGCCAGCAGCGTCTTGCCGGTGCCGGTTGGTCCAATCAGCAGAATGTTGCTTTTGGCCAGCTCCACTTCGCTGTTGCGCTGGCGGTTCATATAGATCCGCTTATAGTGGTTGTAAACCGCGACCGCCAGTTTTTTCTTGGTCTGCTCCTGGCCGATGACGTATTCGTCGAGGAATACTTTGACCTCCTGCGGCTTGGGCAGGTGGTTGGGCGCGGCCGAGGTCTGGGTTTCGGTGCGGTCGTCTTCCAGGATGGAATTGCACACCGCTACGCACTCATCACAGATATAGGCCCGCGGATAATCGCTGGGGGAAGAGATTAGCTTAGCGACCGCATCCTGCGATTTGTGGCAGAAAGAACAGCGGAGACTTTCTTCAGGACCGGAGCGTGTTTTCATCTTCTTTTTTAAGACTCCTTATACCGTAATACAAGAAGACCCTTAACAGTGCTATCGGACGCACACCTTAGTTCAAAAGACCAGGGTATTACTACTTATGTTTGTAGATAATCTCGTCCACGATTCCATATTCCTTTGACTGCTGGGCGTTCATGATGAAATCGCGTTCGACGTCCTTCTCTATTTTATCCAGCTTTTGCCCGGTATGCTTAGCTAAAATCTGATTTGTGATCTCGCGCATGCGCAGGATTTCACGGGCATGGATATCAATATCGGTTGCCTGGCCGCTCAAGCCGCCCATCGAGGGTTGGTGGATGAGGATGCGCGAGCCCGGCAGGGCATAGCGCTTCTTGGCGGCGCCGGCGCAGAGCAACAGGGCCCCCATGCTGGCCGCCTGCCCAATGCAGATCGTGGTCACGTCGGGACGGATGAACTGCATGGTGTCATAGATGGCCATGCCGGCGGTAATCGAGCCGCCGGGGGAGTTGATATAGAGCGAGATATCGCGTTCGGGGTCTTCGGCCGCCAAAAACAACATCTGAGCGATGATCAGGTTGGCGACGTTGTCGTCAATGGGGGTGCCCAGAAAAATAATGTTGTCGCGCAGCAGGCGAGAGTAAATATCATAGGCGCGTTCGCCTCGGCTGGTCTGCTCCACAACCATGGGCACCAGCATCATGTGGGGGTCATTTTTTTGCATAGGGACTGCTCCTGAGCAACGTAAGCTGTGACACTGCCGCCCTCAAAACAGGGGAAATGCAGGGCCGCCATCCGGGCGCGACCGCGTGGTCAGCTTTCGCCAACGTGGCCACTTCGATCATATTTCATGCGGATCGGCGATAGAGGAAGTCGAGAGCTTTCTCGTTGCGTATCCTATTTCGGATTCTATCGAGCGCGCCATCACGCGTCAAACGCGAGCGAATCTCCTCGGAAGATTGCTTGGTCTGCCGCGCCAGCGCCTCAATTTCGCTTCCAATTTCTTCGTCGCTGACCTCAATTTTCTCCGCTTCCGCAATCCTTTCCAGGATCAGAGAAGCCTTTACTTCCTTCAGCGCAGCCTCGCGCTGCCCGGCACGGAGCCGGGGAAGATCCATCTTCTTCATCTGCTCGGTGCTCAACCCCTGGGCCGCCAGGGCGCGCAAGCCGCGCTCCAGCCGAAGATCGATCTGGTGGTCCACCAGGGATTCGGGCACCGGGAATTCATTGCGGCGCACCAGCTCATCCATCAGCTTTTCCTTGGCGTCATGCTCGGCTTTGTGCTGCTTTTCCTGCTCCATGCCTTCACGCAGCCGTTGCTTCAGCGCGTCCAGAGTTTCAAAGTCGCCCAGCGACTTGGCAAATTCGTCATTCAGCTCAGGCAGGGTCTTCTGCTTTACAGATTTGATCTCGACTTTATAGGCCACGGTCTTGCCGGCCAGGCGGGGATCGTTAAAATCCTCAGGATACGTCACGTCAAAGCTGCGCTCTTCCGGCGCCCGGGCGCCGCGCAGGTTATCGGAAAACTCCTTCACCGTATCGGCGCCTCCAATATGCACCAGCACATCGTCCACCCGAATCGGTTTACCACCCTCTTCCTTGGGCGTGCCGGAAAAGCTGATGTCGGCAAAGTCTCCGTCAGCCAGGGGACGATCTTCCACCGGGGTGAAAACAGCGCGACGCTCCCGCAGGTTGTTCATCTCAGCCGCAACTTCTTCTTCGGAGATATTGGTATCGGCCTTCTCGGCCCTCAGGTCCTGGTAGCCAGTCACTTGGATTGGGGGCAGCACCTCGAATGTTGCCTTGAAGCGCATAGGCTCACCTTCCTTGAGCTGCAGATCAGACACCTGCGGCTGCGATACCGGCTCCAGCTTCTGCTTTTCCATTTCTTCGCGGAAGTAGCGGGGGACCAGTCGCTCGATAACGTCGCCGCGAATGTCATCGGCAAAGCGGGTGCGGACGACTGTCAAGGGCACCTTGCCCTTGCGGAAACCAGGGATGCGGGCCAGCTTCTGGTAGTTCTGCAAGACAGATTCGGTTTCGCGGGCGACTACCTCGGCGGGCACCTCGACCGATACCTCACGCGTGCAAGGGTTTTGAATTGTGCTGCTTTCTGTGCTCAACTTTAGCCTTCTGAAATGGATTTGGGGAGAGCGTTCACCGGCCGGGCCGGAGCAAGAACCGCAAGTATTGATGATAAGAGAGTGTGGTGAGCGCGGTCAAACCGGGCCGCAGTACTATGGTCATGTTGACATGTTGTGACGGTATTGACATCTCCGAAAAATCCGCACCTTAGAAAATGTCAGCCTGAGCTATGCCTTTCCGCTTTCACTTCGACAGCCAAAGAAGGCTCCTGGTCGAGCTCTTCCAGGCTCAGATCCCGCGTTTCTCCAATAAAAAGCAGCGCCAGCATGGCAACGACACAGTAGGCAAAGTAGACGATAGGCAGGTAGAACCATTTGTGGAGAACGTCGTTGCCGATGAGTCCCGCCAGAATGGAAGGGGCGACCATGCCACCCAGAATGGCGGCCAGACTATAGGATATGCCGGTGCCCGAGTATCTGAATTTCGTTGGCAGGCTCTCTGAGGTCAGGATGGGAGCAAGCCCGTGCAGCAGCCCCAATCCGAAGAAGGTGATCAGGAACTGAAACAACATCACCAGGGCAATGCGCCGGTGCAGGATGGCCAGTGCACACGGATACGAAAGCAATGTCGCCAGTCCAATGGCAATATAAGCGACTCTCTTTCGCTTGCACAGGTCAGCAAGGGGTCCGCTGAGAAGTATGCCAAAAATGTCACCGATGCGGGTAAGCAGTATGATGGTCGCCGTTGTTGCCAGCGGAATACCGGCAAAGCGCATGAAAGAGATGGCGTAGGTTCCATTCACGTTGCCATCCATCTGCTGGAAGGCCAGCACCAGCGCCAGCAAAAGGATGGGACCAGCGTGCTTCTTGAAAACATTGAAGCTCGGCATCCGCGCAAGCCGCTCCTGTTGCTTGATGCGCTCAAACAGGGGAGTGTCGGCAAGCTTGTAGCGCGCCAGTAACGCGGGTATGACGATAATGCCGGAGAGCAGCATGGCAATGCGCCAGCCGGTGGTCGCGAAGTTCTTGCTCATTACCAGCAAGACAGTGCTGGCGGCCATCGAGCCCAGGGGGATTCCCAAATTGGCAAGCGATATCCAGAAGGCCCGGGAGCGCCGCTGCGAGCCAAACTCCGCCAGCAATGAGCAGGCTCCGCCAAACTCTCCGCCCAGCCCGAAGCCCTGCACAATGCGCAGGAGCACCAGAAGGATGGGGGCGGCGATGCCCAACGTGGCGTATCCGGGCAGCAGGCCCGTGAGACATGTGGTGACTCCCATGATCAGGATGTTGATCAGGAACGAATACTTGCGGCCGATGCGATCGCCAAAGTGGCCGAAGATAAATGCGCCCAGAAGCCGCGAGGGAAATCCGGCCCCGAAGGCAAGGTAAGAGAACACCAGCGCCTGGCTGGGAGAGAACCTGGGAAAGAATATCGCGGGGAAGGCGCTGGCGGCGGCGTATCCATAAATCGAGAAGTCGTAAAACTCGACCATCACGCCCGCGGTTGCGGCAAAGGCAAGAACGATCAGAGTGCGAGTGTCAGCTTGTTGCTCCGGCTGCTCCGCCATTTGACCCCCTGCGCACGAAGGAAGAGTATAGCTGTAGGGCAAAACGGTCTAGTGTTGCGACCGGGTGAAAGGGGCGTCCTCATCCGGATAAACAAGGACAAGCTTGGCCATCAGGATGAACGCAGATGGGCTACGCTGAGGGCAGGCAGCGAAATGGAGAGCTGAAAATTGTTCTTGGGGTCGTCTTGAGAGGGGGTGGGGGTTACTAAGTAACCTTTTTGGCTTGGGCGGACGTCTCCCTTTGCCTCTGGAAAGCGTGAGAGGCGGCGCTCGATGTTTTCAAATACCGTGGGGCACAGAGCCTTGCAACGATCATGCCAGCAATTTGATAAAAAGCAAGGATTTGATACCACTTTCAATTGTTTGCTTTTCTTTTTTTGTCACCGTACTAGAAGTTTGTTCATATTTTGTTTTCAATGACTCAATGATCCGATGAGAAATAAGATGTCTTCCTGGCTCACTCAACTGAACTCCGATGTGGTGGCGTGCACGCGCTGCCCGCGGCTCATCGACCACTGCCGCAAAGTCGCCCGCGAAAAGCGCCGCGCCTATCTCGATTGGGAGTACTGGGGCAAACCCGTTCCCGGCTTCGGCGATCCTAATGCCCGCGTCCTCATTTTAGGATTGGCCCCCGGCGCGCATGGTTCCAACCGCACCGGCAGGCCGTTTACCGGGGATGGCTCCGGTTATTTCATGTATCCCGTGCTGCACAAGGTCGGTCTCGCTTCCCAGCCAACTGCCACGCACAAAGACGACGGCCTGAAGTTGAAAGACGCCTATATCACCGCCGTAGCCCGCTGCGCTCCACCGGGAAATAAACCGACGCCGGCGGAACTGAACAACTGCTCCGAGTTCCTGGATCGCGAACTGGAAGGACTGAAAAAAGTTAAGGTGGTAGTAGTGCTCGGCAAGATTGCTTTCGATGGATATCTGAATTACCTGAAGCGCGGCGGAGTGCTGCAATCCAAAGCCAAATATATTTTTGGACACGGAGCCAAATATCAACTACCTAACGGAAAAATTCTGCTGGCCTCGTATCATCCTTCCATGCAAAACACGCTGACTGGCAAGCTGACTGAAAAGATGTTCCAGAAGGTGCTGCAAGATGCAGCGCGGCTGGCGAAAGCTTAGGTCTCCCAAACCCGTGTGGCACAGCGCGGCAAGCCCAAACAAAGAAGGCATTTTCCAGTGGCCATTCCGCATATCCCTGTCATGTTGAGCGGAGCGCCACGATCCTATTTGCCGCCACGAGAATCTGAAGCGCGGAGTCGAAACACCCCGAGAGGGTTTTGGTATCCATACCATGTCAGAGAATTTACTGGATGCCGCTGCGGGCAAACGGGACGCACTCGGGAGAGAATTCCCTGAGGCGGCATTTCCGGGCTACGCATTCTCGGGGTGTTTCGACTACGCGCCTATCCGTCTCGAGGCTACAGATTTTCTCCAGGCGCTCCGCTCAACATGACAGGAAGGAGAGAGTCTCGCAGGTACCTGAAAATCGTCGCGAAAAGCAAAGAATTTAGGACATGGTGGCATAGCCGTCCTCGGCTGTGCGACTGCGGCTAAGGCATTCCTTCCTCACGATGACAAATCGTCAATCGTACTTCGTAAATCGAAAATCCCTTTCAGCATTTCTTATCTGCGGAATCGCTATAATCGCGATCCACTGCCCGCCGCGATTGGCTTTCCAGATTACGCTTCCTCCCAGGATTTGAGCCGCAAGTTCCGGCGGAGTATCGGGATGGTCGTCGAAAAAGCGAACCTGGGCGCGCTTCCAGAATTCTGGTGCGGGCAGCCGATGAGCGGGCTGATACTTGCTGGAGAATACGACTGCCATATCGAACTCGGCGCTCTGGTTGGCCGCCTCCAGGTTTTCCATGGTGAAATTTTCAATCCGCAGGATCGTATGGGGCGTGCTGACGTAACCCAAGAGGGGCTTGGAGAGTTCATCGGCCGCCGGCCACGCGGTGAGTATTCTCGCCCGGGGAAATTTTTCGTCTATCATCTGCGCCGCTTGCTGGTGCAGCACGACATAATCGCGATAGGCGAGATTATCTTCGGGCGCAAAGACGTAAGGCGGATTGATGAATAATCCGGCCACGAATATTCCGCAAACCAAGGCAATCACTGCCGGCCAGCCGGGAATCCGCCGCCAGATAGTAGATACGCTGATGATGATCACCAGCGGAATCGCCGGCAGCATGTAGCGCGCCAGAACCGCTCCTCCAATCAATGAGAAGACAATCGCATGCGCCGCCATGATGACGGCGAAAGCGAACTGATGAGGCAGAGCGATGCGGTTGCGGGGCACCCCGGCATCGCTCTGGGGAGGCAGGAACATAGCCAGACCCATCGCCAGAGTGAGTGCATACAGGTTCATGTGGCCGACCAGTTGCCACACGCGGCGAACGAAAGCAAAGATCATGCGCGCCGGTTGCAACGTGGCGCCTACGTTATAAGCGAGGAAGTATGGATTGCCGAAGATGTATCCGGTGCGCGTGCGGTGGTAGGCAAACCACGCCGCCAGCGGCAACGTTGGCAGCAGCAGCCACAGGGAAGTCGCGGCCCTTTGCAACCAAGATGCTGCCGGGATGCGCTCCGACTTCCGCACTACTTCCCAACCGTAGAGCGCAATCGGAGTAATGATCGCGGTCTCTTTTGCCAGCACGGCAGCAGTGAATGCCGCCAGGAACAGCCAGCGCCGTTGCTTGAGATAAAAGAAAATGCCCCACAGGGTGAAAGCTGCAGCCGCCAAATCAAGGTGTGCGAGCGAACTCTGGGCAAAAAATACAGGATAGAGCGCCGTACAAAGAACACTGGCTGCTGCCACCGGGCGGTTGGCCACATGCTGGGCGAGGGCAAAAACACCTGACAGCGCCAGCGCAGCCACCAGCAGCATGGCGCTGCGGGTTACCACCGGCGTATATCCGAAAAGTTTCCATGCCGCGGCAAGATAGAGCATGACCAGAGGCGGATGCGCGTTGCTGAGCGTAGAGTGCGGAATGAAGCTGCCGCTGGTGAAAATATCGTAGGCAGCGGGGATGTAATAACCGGCCTCATCCCAGAAGTAGAGAAGCCGCAGCACGCTCCAGTGGGCGGCCACAAGCAGAACAAAGATGGAAATGAAGAGCGCGGTCCCCCGAATCAGGTTGCCGCGGACGAATTGCCAGGGCACATCAATGTACCTGTCCGGGGACAGTCATGCGCGGGTCGAGTTTGATTTCGCCGAAGGTCTTTTCGTAGTTCACCACATTCTGCTGCAGGATGGTGAGCAGCGCCTTGGCCTGCTGCGGGCTGATATAGATTCCCTGGAAGTTTGTAACTTCCATCTCAGCCGGGGTTTGCTGTTGCAAGGTGCCGAAGACCAGGAAGAAGTCCCATACATTCACGCGCACCTGCACGCTATTGGCATAGTTTTCCCGGTAGTCCTTGTTGTTGGTGAGCTTGATATTGGGTTGCGCTGGGGTAGACATTGTTTAGTTCTCAGTTCTCGGTTCGCAGTTCGCAGAACTCAAAATTTACAAATTTCATCATAATTCATTCCACTCCAAAATCGCGTAGGCGCATGATTAGGAGCGTGTGCAAATCGTGTGCAGAACAACTGAGAGCCGAGAACTAATTTGGTGCGAAAGGAGGGACTCGAACCCTCACGGGGGTTACCCGCCAGATCCTAAGTCTGGTGCGTCTGCCAATTCCGCCACTTTCGCGTGGTGTGTTTTCAGTAGTTTAGCAGCATCTTGAAGCTCTCGCTTGGTCACTGTGGGAAAATTGTGGACCCTCTTCCATCCCTGCCTTGGTTGGTGTCGTTCCCGTTCTTCCGTCTGCTTCCGTATCCTGTGCATGCGCTCAAATGCCATCACCACGTGCTGCGGAGTTGGATGCAGCATGACCGGCGATCACCTGAATGGCTGACGCGCCCGCGCCCGCCGCTCCCAATTCCGTGGTCGCGATGGCCGACAATCTCGTTCCGGTACTGCTTGCAGAACGGGAGAGTTCGTCCGCTTCGATCATCAGCCGCTTTGCCTTATAAAACCATTGCCCCAACTGATTGCCAGGATCACCAATCCTAAAACGATGAATCGAAAATCATGATTCCATGCACCGTACGTCATCGGAATCATCGATAGCAGCCGCGTCGCTTCCACGAGCGGAGTCATGTATTTCTTGATGTAGCGCCCGAACTCTGATCTCTTCAGTTTTTCGAGATCAGGCGTCCATTTCAACATTGCCAGCGACACCGCCATTGGAGGAACCAAGCCGACAAGCAAAGCGGCGAGCACGCGATGCTCCCAAACGAGATAGAGTGCAAGGGGCGTGACACCGATGTCAGTTGCGAGTTTCAGCGGATGGATTTGGTGATAGAGCTTCTTTTCCCGAAAGTCCATAGAGTCAGTGTGTGTGTGTGTCCTCACCAGTCGGGAGCTTCCTTTGACCTTGCCATATCCAAATGCTGCTCCTACAGCAGAATACCCCGCGACCTCCCAAATCAGCCACGTTGCGGTTGCTGCACCTTCGAAAGTCGCGCATTTTGTCTCTAAATTGGCTCCCAAAATAAAAACCCACGCTGAAAGCGCGGGTTCCTTTCACCAGAAGATAATTTTCGCTCAGAGAGCGCGAGCTCTCATTCAGGAGCCGTTTTCATTCGTGCAAGCCGGTTACAAATGGCTCTGCATGATTCCTTGCCAGAGCCACAATCCGCCGATTACCAGGATCAGGAGTCCCGAGCCGGCGCCCAGGACACGTAGAATCGGCTGAATTCTGCTCATTCGTCTCTGCAGTTCGGTTTGTTCAACTTGCAAGTGCGATTCTGCATCATTGAGGAAGAGTTGATCATCCTCATGCATTGATAAGGTGCTGCGGTAGATCAATAGAAGAACAAGAACACCGGTCAGCACTCCCCAGATACTCAGCAGCACTGTCAAAAGCGACATACGCCACCTCTTTTCATCGGGCTTTGAACCGGTCCCTGGTACTGCTTCGAGCCGGCTTGCTGATTAGACGAGTGGCCGTCACGAAGGTTGAGGGGCCTAAGGCGAATTATAGCCCCGAGTTGTAGATGTTTTTTCATATTTTTTTCGCCTTAACTCTCCTGGCCTTGGCCGTACCAATTGTATCCAGGTGCTTGCCCATCACCAGGGCGTCAATACTATTCAGGTAATAGCGCGGAATGGTTTCGATCACCGAGTAACCATGACGTTTGTAAAAAGCCAGGGCTGCCGTGTTGCTTACCGCAGTCTCCAGCAGGACAGCCTTGCATTTCTCCTGCACCAGCCGGCGTTCAGCCGCCTGCAGCAGCAGGGAACCGACCCCGGTACGCTGTCCCTCGGGACGCACGTCAATGGTAAGGATGTGTCCGGCGCCGGAAGGGTCGGATTCAGCCACAACAAATCCTAAAATTTTCCCCTCGGCTTTTTTCTCTGCCTGCTCCGCGGTGCCGTGAGCATGCCCCGGCGTACTGGGGGCTACCAGAGTAAAGGCCCGTGAGCGGTTCATATACCAGGCAAGCTCTCGCCTTGAATATGCAATGCCTTCCTGGAAACACTCCTGGTCAATCCGCCACAGCTCGTCGAAATCCGAGCTTCGATATTCGCGCAGATTGATCACCCATGAATTTTACAACCGCGTTGTGATTGCGATTCCAGAATTGCTGCATCCGCCACTGTGGAAGAGCACAGCTTTCAGCGGTGCGGTAAAGCTTTGTATCGGACACGACCCCGCTCGGGATCGTGCGGTAAGTCATTCAGAATGTTTTGGGTTTTAGAGATCGTGTAAGAGCTACCGTGGAAGGGCACCGGTAAGGAATTTCATAGGCCTTTGCCCCTGGGAGCTGCTTCAGCAGCTCCTATGGGTTTGCAAAGGTCTTTATCGCGCAACTGTTCAAAGAGCCTGGGATTTCAGGCCGCAACTGCGGGCGACACCGGCTCAAGTTTTACTTTGATCCAGCCCGGCTGACGGCGGTCGAACTCTTTGTAAGCTTCGATTGCCGAGGTCAGTGGGCCTGCCTGGGTCAATATCTCCGCGGGATCGACCGTGCCATTGCGCACCAGGTTGAGCAGGTGAGGAATATATTTGCGATGGTTGCAATTCCCCATTTTGATGGTCAAATTTTTCTCCATGGCTTCCCCAATTGGGAAGGTTTTGGATTCGGGCGAATACACGCCGATAATGGAGAACGTTCCCGCCTTGCACACCGCTTCCACTGCCCAGTCGAGCACCTGCGATGGAGCATCGCCGGGATGCCAGTTGTCTCCCTGGACATTCGTTTTAGGCGCGATTTTTTTCAGCTCCTCCTGAAATTCTTTTTCTTGCGCTTTGGCCTTGCTTGCGCCCTTTCCGCTGTGAGGATGCGACGCATCCACGCCCACGGCATCAATGACGCGGTCAGGGCCGATGCCGGCGGTCAGTCCTTTCAGGGTCTCTACCGGGTCTTCCTGGTTAAAGTCGATGATTTCGGCCCCTTGAGCCCGGGCCATCTCGAGCCGAGAGGGAATGGTATCGACGGCGAAGATGCGGCCGGCGCCCATTAATTTTGCGCTGGCAATGGTGAACTGGCCCACCGGCCCGCAGCCGAATACCACAACTGAATTTCCGTCTTTGATTTCCGCCAGCTCGGCTGCCATATAACCGGTGGGGAAAATGTCGGAGAGCAGAATGGCCTGCTCGTCGCTGACCTCGTCCGGCAACTTGACCAATCCGACATTGGCGAACGGAACGCGCGCGTACTCGGCCTGCAGTCCGTCGTAGCCTCCAGCCTCTTCCGGCCCTCCAAAGAATGCAGTTCCTTGGCCCGTGGGGTTGGCATTGTCGCATTGGGAGTAGTACCCGCTGCGGCAATAGGAACAGTTGCCGCAGGCGATGGTGGAGGGAATTACCACGCGGTCGCCGGGCCTCAAATTTCTTACCGCCGATCCAACATCTTCGACAATGCCGACTCCTTCATGGCCGAGGATCCTGCCGGATTTCGTGCCGCTCAGCCCGCCGCGGACGAAGTGCAGATCTGTGCCGCAAATCGCGCTGGCGGTAATGCGCACAATTGCGTCTGTGGGTTTTTCAATCGTGGGTTTCTTCACATCTTCCAATCGAATGTCGCCGACGCCGTGAAAAACAACTGCTTTCATAAAATCTCCTTACTTGGTTTTGTGAGATTAAGATGCCACGGTGGGCGGGAGTGAGGCCTGAAGTTCTTTCCTCACTTGCGTGCTGCCGGAGAGCTCACGGAAAAAACGCTTTATGGGCGTGAAGATGTGTTGAGCGGATGCTTCCCAGGTGTGTGCACCTTCTTTCGTCGAACAAAGTTAATGATCGGCCCCAGAGCGGCACGATTGCCGCGTGGAGAAAATAATTTCGACGCGAAATCTGTCGCTCACGGGTTTGAGCCGGCCCGGGTGGTCGCGGTTTCATTTCGATTTGGATTGCCAAAGCCCCAGGATCGCCCCGGTCGGGTCCCGAATGAAGCTCAGAAAACCCATGCCCATCACTTCCGTAACGTCCTTCATGACCTCGGCGCCTAACGACTTCGCTTTGCGAGTGGTGGCGTGAATGTCATCCACTTGAACGTAAGCCAGCCATCCTGGGGGGCCGCCCGGAATCTGCTTCATGATTCCACCCCCGGTGCCTTCTCCCACCTTGACCAGGGTATAGGAACCGTTGGGCACAGCAGGGTTTGGCGTGTCTTCCAGTTGCCACTGAAATAGCTTCGAATAGAATGCTTTTGCTTTCTCCGGATCAGGAGTGTTCAGTTCCACATGCACGAATGGGTTTGCCACGATTTCTCCTTGCTGGAAGTCACATTTGTGACTCTGGAATGCATTAAGTTTTCACCCGCGTTGATCAAGAGCCCTTTCCATATATTTGGTGCTCGTTCACGGATGCGCCGCCAACCGCTGGGATGAAATTCTTGTTCGCCGAGTTGGAAGCGAAACTTGGAGGCATCCATGCTGCTGAGCGCCGCCTCTCAGCTTTGCTTCCGTCGGCTCCAGGGGCGTTCGACTCGATAGATCGGGGTAGCGGTTGGATTCATCCGTGAGGCCGAGAGCAGCTTACGCCTCTTGAGAAGTCTGACCGCCCCTTGTACCGCGGACTTCGACAGTCCCGTGCCTTCCGCCATCTCTTGCAGGCTCAACGATACGGCCCTCTGCCCTGCGCCCAGGCTTCGTCTCCACACATGAAGATAGACAAGAAAGGCCGAGGGTCGTTTTTCATGTTCGGTGAGATCGCGCATGAGTACATCTAGAATGTAGCTGTCTACAAGAAGGTTCATGAAATTCTCCCGCTATTATCTTTTATACTATAGTCAAAAACACTATAGTAATTCGATTTTGCTTGGCAATGCGCGCGTTCACCGCCTAAACTCAATCTCGTTAGGAGGAGTTCTAATGATCAAAGCGATAAAGTTCGTGAGCATTCCGGTTCGAGATCAGGAACAGGCGCTTGCTTTCTATACCGAGAAGCTCGGATTCCAAATCTTGACCGACCAACCGTTTGACGCAAAACAACGCTGGATAGAACTGCGGATTCCGGGCAGCGACACCAAAGTGGTTCTGTTCACCCCTCCCGGCCACGAAGACCGGATCGGCACTTTTTCGAACGTGACGTTTATGACAGACGACATCGATCGCACTCATCGAGAGCTGGCGGCTCGAGGCGTGGTGTTCACAGCTCCACCCACCAAGCAACCCTGGGGCCAGTTTGCCAAGTTTCAGGATATAGACGGCAATCAATTTGTGCTGTCGACCAAGTGATGATTCTGGCGCATTTTGCATGCGCAATGGCGTGTTGCGCATGCCGGAACAAACGGCGAGCATGTAAATTAAGAGCATGCACAACGCGAAAGCCTACTCTGCTGCCAGTGCGACATCGCCGCTAGCCTCCACCACGATTGCGCGGCGCGATCTAACCGAAAATGATGTGCAAATTGAAATTCTTTTCTGTGGCATCTGCCATTCCGATCTCCACCAGGTCCGCAACGAGTGGAGCGGGGCCATGCCCACCGTCTACCCTTGTGTCCCCGGCCATGAAATCGTTGGCCGCGTCAGCAGGACCGGTCCGGCAGTATCTAAATTCAAGGTCGGCGACCTCGCCGCCGTGGGCTGCATGGTCGACTCTGATGGTACTTGCCCCGAGTGCAAACAGGGACTCGAGCAGTTCTGCCCCAACCTGACGCTCACCTACAATTTTCCTGACAAGCACACCGGCGGCGTCACCTACGGCGGCTACTCCGACAGCATCGTCGTCGACCAGAGATTTGTCTTGCGCGTTCCTTCGAACCTCAACCTCGCCGGGGTCGCACCTCTTCTCTGCGCCGGCATTACCACCTATTCGCCCATGCACCACTGGGGAGTCACCAGGGGCAAGAAGGTCGGCATCGTCGGTCTGGGTGGGCTCGGCCACATGGGCGTCAAATTCGCGCACGCTCTCGGGGCCCACGTCGTTCTCTTCACTACATCGCCGAACAAGAAGGAGGACGCTCTCCGGCTCGGCGCTGACGAGGTTGTCATCTCCCGCAATGCCGATGATATGGCGAAGCACGCCGGCAGCTTCCACTTCATTCTCGATGCCGTATCCGCCGACCATGACATCAATGCCTATCTCAACCTTCTTCGTCGCGACGGAAACATCTGCCTCGTGGGCGCTCCCGAAAAACCTTTGTCAGTCTCAGCCTTCAGTCTGCTCTTCGGCCGCCGCAGCCTCTCCGGTTCGCCCATCGGCGGCATCCCTGAGACCCAGGAGATGCTTGATTTCTGCGGCAAAAATAACATTACTGCCGACGTCGAAGTCATCCCTATCCAGAAAGTTAATGAAGCTTACGAGAGGCTGCTCAAGTCCGATGTAAAGTATCGCTTCTCGATTGACATGGCTTCTCTCAAATCCGTGTGAACCGATGAAGGCGTCAAGATATTTTCTGAAGGACACGAATTATAGAGCTTGCAGAAACTGTCGTCCGTGGAGTCCTTTTCACTTTTATCGCGGTCCAAGCTATTAATTTGGACTGAAGGAGTTCGAAAAATGGAAATCAAAAGAGTTGGCTCGCAACCTTCTACAAAAGGACCAGCAGAGTGGTTCACGGGCACAGTACGCATTGATCCGCTCTTTCAGGCGTCCGACCCGGCATTGGTTCAAGGCGCCAACGTAACCTTCGAGCCGGGAGCGCGCACGGCATGGCACACGCATCCCCTCGGTCAAACTCTCATCGTCACCGCTGGATGCGGTCGCGCCCAACGCTGGGGCGGCCCTATCGAGGAGATTCGGCCCGGTGATGTGGTCTGGTTCTCGCCCGGCGAGAAGCACTGGCATGGAGCTGCGCCGGCCACGGCCATGACGCACATCGCCATTCAGGAAAAGAAGGACGGTAAGGTTGTCGACTGGATGGAAAAGGTCAGCGACGAGCAATACCAGGGGTGATCAAAGCACGAAAATAGCAAGAAGCATTCGTAAAGGAACGACATGACCGTACTCGTACTGAGCAGCAAAGCCTTCACGATTAGGTAACTGACCAGCTACTGTTGCAACGCGCTCGCGGCTTGCGTCTGGCCGGAGCGCAGGTAAGCTTCCGCCAAATGCTGGCGGAATTGAACAAGGGTATTGTCTTCCACCGGATTCAGAGCAGCCATCTCGATGGCTTTCTTCAAAACCAGTACCGCCTGGGAATACTCATGTCTCTTCAGGTGCACTACTCCAAGCGTATCGAGCACGGCTGGATTTTGCGGGGCCAGCAGCCGCGCTCTCTGCGCCAGCATCAGGGCGCGGTCGAGATTGGTGCCCTGTTGAGCGTAAATCCAGGCAAGATTGTTGGCCGCTGCTCCTGAAGGGTCGCCGTGCTGCAGAAGTTTTTCATAATCTTCCGCAGGGTGTTTGTTTCCAGAAACAGTTTGAGCTGTGGCCGGGTGTGAACTGTTGTTCAGCAGTTCATTGGCCGCTGCCGGTTGCCCCGACTGAATATAAAGCTGCGCCAAAGCCGTTGCCGCGCTGGCGCGTTGCGGGTCCCAGAGCAAAGCGCGCCGCAAACAGCGGCGAGCGTCTGGCCGCCATCCGTTCTGACTGTAGAGCCTGCCGGCAATCTCCATGAGCGCCGGAGACCTGGGAGCGTTGGTGGCCATCTTTTCAATTTTTGCCAGCATGGCCCGGCTGATTGTGCCGTGCTGGTAAACCTGGGCCAATTCCTGTGTGGCAGATTGCGAATGCGGCTCCAGCAGCAGCGCCTGTTCGTACTCAACCAGGGCCTTGCCCAGATTATGCTGCCCGAGGGCGATTCCACCTAGAATTTCATGTGGCTCTGCCGACGCAGAGTTGGCGGCCAGCGCCCGCCGGGCAATCAACGTGGCTTGATCGAAGCGGTGAAGAGCGCTCAGGGAGCGGGCATAAATGCAAAGCGCCTGGAAGTTGGCCGGTTCTTCGCGGATAATGCTGCTGGTGATCTCTTCGGCGGGAGTAGCCTCGCCCGAGTGCAGGGCTTGCATTGCGATGGCAATTCGGGCTGGAGTGAACCCGGGCGCAATCTGCAGAGCAGTCTGCCACTCGTTCTTGGCAAGGTTCGGTAATCCATCGCGTTGCCGAACCAGCCCTAAGACGTAGTGGGCTGGAGCTGAGCCCGGCGCAAAGGCTACAGCTTGTTGCGCCTGCTCTTCTGCACTGCTGACATTGCCAAGCGCCAACGATACTTCCGCCGCCAGGGCTGTCGCCGTCGCTGGATCAAAATAGCTCCGGAACTGGCGTAGATGAGCGTTGGCGCTGCTCAGGGTGGAGGCAGATGCGGGATCATCCGCTTGTTTCTGTTGTTGCGCCAGTTGCAGCTCCGCCTCAATCAATCGCGCCGCCACCGAGCTTCGTGAAAGACTATGAGTCTCTCCCGGATTCAGGAGAGCGGGTGAACCCAGGATGCGATTGTAAAGCATGGTTGCCGGCGTGGTGCGTCCGGCCGCCAGTTCAAAATCAGGCAAAGTTACGCGCGCTTCTGAATCATCGGAACCAACTCTTTGCAAAATATCCTCGGCCTCTTTGATATGGGTTTCGCGCGCCAGAAATTGCGCCAGGCGAAGCTCGGTCTCGCTCGAATCCTTTACCTTCACAGCCTGCCGATAGTCACTCTCCGCGGCGTTGCCGTCGCCCACAATTTCTTCGAGCCGAGCCAGCGCGAGCCATGGCCGCGGGTCTCGCGGTTGGGCAGTAGTGGCGTTATTAAGAACTTTTCGCGCGGCTGCGGCTTGATTTTCCCGCGCGTAGGTTTCCGCCAGAACCAGCGCTGAGTTGACCTGCGTGG
>DASREY010000164.1:0-17107 GCA_035651775.1 Terriglobales bacterium | reverse complement strand
GCCATCTCCTGAAAGAAGGTGCTGGTGGTGCGTCCGCATCCGGGGCAGGCCGTGACCTGCGGAGTAAAGCTGCGGATACCGAGTGACTGCAAGATCTGCTGCGCGACAATGACTTCTTCCGAGCGGTCGCCACCGGGGGCGGGAGTGAGGGAAACGCGAATCGTATCGCCAATGCCCTCCTGCAACAGGATGCCCAGGCCGGCGGTGCTGGCGACGACTCCTTTGTTCCCCATGCCGGCCTCGGTCAAACCGAGGTGCAGTGCGTAATCGCAGCGGCTGGCGAGAGAGCGGTAGACGTCCACCAGGTCTTGAACCCCGCTCACCTTGGCGCTCAGGATAATCTGGTCGCGGCGCAAGCCATATTTCTCAGCCAGCGTGGCCGAGCGCAATGCGCTCTCGATCATGGCTTCCATGGTGACGTCGCGCGCGTCTTTCATCTGGTCTTCGGGCAGGCGGGCATTCTCATCCATCATGCGAGTCAGAAGCTGTTGATCGAGCGAGCCCCAGTTCACGCCAATGCGCACCGGTTTCTGGTTCTTCACAGCGACTTCAATCATGGTCTTGAAGTTATCATCGTCTTTTTTGCCGATGCTGCAGTTGCCGGGATTGATGCGGTATTTAGCCAGAGCCTGGGCACAGGCAGGATACTTGGTCAGCAGCAGGTGTCCGTTATAGTGAAAGTCGCCGATGATGGGCACGCGGACATTTTGCCGGGCAAGACCCTCCACGATGTGGGGCACAGCCTTGGCGGCATCGTCGTTATTAACGGTGACCCGCACCAATTCGGAGCCCGCGCGCGCCAGCGCCGCGACCTGCTGAATCGTGCCTGCTATATCTGCTGTGTCGGTGTTGGTCATGGACTGCACGACCACCGGCACATCGCCGCCGACACGCACACCTCCGACGTCAACGGTTACGGATTTCCTGCGTTGAATTGTCGCCATATCTTTATGAGTTTAGCCGCAACAGCCACGGGTCTGCAATGCTTTCGCTGGGCAGGGCCATTCCTTGGAATCTCGCGCTTATCCCGCGCCGTTCTTTACATGTGTGGTAATAGCTTACCCAGGGCGGTTTTGGTGATGTCGTTATAAATGACCACCGCGGCAAAAATAATCAGAAATACAAAAGCTGCCTGGTAGACCCGCTCTTTGACCTCACGTCGTATATCGCGCCGCATGACTCCTTCGACAATCAGCAGAAGAATCAAGCCGCCATCCAGAATCGGAATAGGCAGAAGGTTAAAAATGCCTAAATTGAGGCTGATGAGACACATGAGCTGGATAAACGGCAAAAAGCCCTCGTGTGCTACCTTTCCCGACATCTGCGCAATACCGATGGGGCCAGACATCTGTTTTATGGAAACCTGTTTGCGCAATAATTTCTGCAGAACTTCAATGATCAGCGACGAGGCGTTTTTATTCCATTCCAGCGACTTCGCGAATGCCGCAGATAACGGAAGTCGATCAGTATGCACGGGATCGGAACGCAGGCCAACGCGATAGCGTTGTTGCCCGTTGTCGTCGGTGAGCTCAGGTGTCATGTTGAAATCCATGAGCCTGCCGTTACGATTGACCGTCACCGTGACCGGTTGACTCTTCACCTGTTGAAGACGATCGAGCAGGTCATGCGAGGAGTATGACGGCGTATGATCAACCGCTACGATCACATCATCAATCTTGATACCGGCTTTGATTGCGGGCTTGTCTGGTTCAAGGTCAGTGACCTTAAAGGGCTGGTCGGGAGAGATGCCTAATTGATCGAAAATAGGTGCTTCACTGCTGGTAATCGTAACTTGCTTGGAAAGGATCTGGTTTCCGCGCTGCACATCGAAGCGGAATGGTTGTCCTATGCTGATGGCAATCTCGTCGAGGACTTTCTCCCACGAGGGGTTATTGATGCCATCTACGCGCACAATACGGTCATTTGACTGCAAGCCGGCCTTAGCGGCAACTGAGTTCTCCTGCACGCTCAGGATGGTCGCCGGTTGATCAAGAAAAAATGGATGCTCATAGCGCACCATGTAGACGCAAGTGAGAACGGCAATAGAGAACAGAACGTTCATCGCCGGCCCGGCAATTGCAATGATGAAGCGCTGCCAGCGCGGATGCGCCATGAACTCGCCCGGATCGCCCGTGCTGGCCTCCATGGGGTTCTCGCCCGACATTTTTACGTAGCCGCCCAGAGGCAGCGCGCTCACGCGATAATCGGTATCGCCACGGCGGAAGCCGAACAAACGCTTGCCAAATCCCAGCGAGAAGACCTCAACGCGCACACCAAAGAGCTTGGCCGCGGCATAGTGCCCGAACTCGTGGATGAAGACCAAGGTCCCCAACATCACGATTACATCAATGACAGGATTAGTGAGTAAGTAAGAAAGCATACAAAATAAGGATTCCTCAATTCTATCGTGTCAGTGCCGCCGTGGGGGAGATTACTTTGGTTTTACCCAAATGGTTCACGATCCCCGTCGCTGTATGGCGCGCCTGGGCGTCTGCAGAGAGCACTCCAGATATAGATTCGGGATGATGGTCCTTGGTTTCTCTCATTGTTTGCTGGATTACACGCGGAATATCAAGAAATGCAATCGAGCCCTGCAGGAAGGCGGCTACGGCCACCTCGTCTGCTGCATTGAGGGCAATAGACTTAGCCCCGCCCGCCTCAGCCGCCTCATAGGCCAGTTGCAGGCAGGGGAACTTCTCCATGTCAGGCGGATGAAAATCCAGCCGCTTCAGCTCCGGCACCGGGAAGCGCAGATCAGAAGCAATGCGCTCCGGCCAGGTGAGCGCGTAAAGAATGGGCAGGCGCATGTCTGTGACCGAGAGCTGCGCCAGAATGCTGCCATCCACGAACTCAACCAGGGAGTGGATCGTCGACTGGGGATGCACAATCACTTTCACCTTCTCCGGCGGCACGTGAAACAAACGGCAAGCCTCGATGACCTCGAAGCCTTTATTCATCATGGTGGCGGAGTCAATTGTGATTCGTTTGCCCATCTTCCACGTAGGATGGTTAAGGGCCTGCTCCACGGTAATGGATTCAAACTGTGATTTGGGGGTATGCAGGAAAGGACCACCAGAGGCGGTGAGCCAGACGCGCTCCACCTCTTCCATCCGTCCGCCGCGCATGCACTGGTGTACGGCGTTGTGCTCGCTATCAATAGGTAGCAGGGGTTTATTCTGTTTGTGGGCCTCGGCGGTAATGAGCTCGCCTGCAGCTACCAGGCACTCTTTGTTGGCCAGTCCTACGGATTTGCCGGCCTTCACCGCCGCATACGTTGCTTCGAGCCCAGCCACGCCCACGATTGCGCTGACAACGAAATCAACCTCCGGATGCGTTGCCACCTGCACCGTTCCTTCTGATCCGTGAACGACCTGGATTGATTCCAGTCCGGCGCTTTGCAATTGTGTTTTCAGCTTGCCGGCATCTTCGGCTTTGGCTACAGAGATGATCTTAGGTTTCCAGCGCCGGGCATCTGCAAACGCAGTTTCAAGATTTGTGCCCGCGGCCATGCTGGTGACGGAGAAACGCTCTGGATAGGATTCGACGATGCTCAGCGTGCTCCGTCCAATGGAGCCGGTCGATCCTAAGATAGCTATGTGTTTCATCCGATACAAATTCAGCCGATCAGTTTTTCGTAAGCTTGATGATTGAGGCATAGTACCACACCACCGGAGCCGCCAATAGCAGCGCATCAATGCGATCGAGCACGCCTCCGTGTCCGGGTAACAGAGATCCTGAGTCTTTCGTGTCAGCGCCTCGCTTGATCATTGATTCCACCAGGTCGCCGGCCTGCGCGGCGATATTAATCAACGCCGAGAAGAGCAGAATATGGAACAGGGAAGGAACCTGTACCTTGACACTTTCTTCGAATAGGTTGGTCGAGTGCAAAACTTCAATCTGAATCAGAAAGTGAACAATACCATTGGTTATGGGATCAAGATATTCAAACAGCAGCAATCCAATCCCAACTGCTCCCGCAAACGAGGCCACTGCTCCTTCCCAGGTTTTTTTAGGACTGATGATAGGCGCCAAAGGATGCCGCCCGAAGGCGCGGCCAACGTAATAAGCCAGAATATCGCCCGACCAGATCAGCAGCAGAAAATAGAGAAGCCAGATGGTTCCGTCGTGGAATCGGCGTGTATATACCAGCGCACCCAGCGTTAAAGCAATGTAGGGAATAGCGAGATAGGAAGCAGCCACCCCAGGAAACGCGGTACGCAGATTCTTTCGGGCCATTGCCAATACGAGAAGAAGAAGCGGGAAGACGCGGACCACGACCGAATATGCGAATACATCCAGATTGCCGAGTATGCCCACCTGCCACGGGCGGTCTTTGAGAGCGACTCCGGCAAAGTACAGCGCGATGAATAGAAGGGTTATTTTGCGGAAAGGTTCAATACCGTAGCCCTTGGCCAGCAGCAAAAATTCATTAGCCGCAAGGAGCGCCACCAATCCTACAGCGCCTGCAAACAGCCAATATGGCGCACAAAACAGCAGCGCCAGCACCAACGGAACCAGCACCAGGGCTGTAAGCACACGTTTCAAAATATTCCCTCAATAGACAAAGTCATATGCGATGGAATGTAAATTGATGTTGCTTGCGCGTTTCAGGATAAGACATGCTGGATGGTATCAGAGAGCGGGTGGAAAATTGAGTAATTGTGTAAGTGCGTAATTGAGTAATTAAATTAACGACCCCTCACCTTTTTGATTTTCAATACACAATTACCCGGTTATGCAATTACCAAATTCCCAAGCTGAGAGCCTGGAGTTTAATTGTTAATTTCTGGTTCCAGTAACCCGCCGTAACGGCGCTCGCGTTTCTGGTACTCGGTGATGGCTTCCAGCAGATGGCGGCCGCGGAAGTCGGGCCAGAGTGTTTCTGTCACATAGATTTCAGAATAGGCCAACTGCCAGAGCAGAAAGTTGCTCAGCCGCATCTCGCCGCTGGTACGGACCACAAGATCAGGGTCGGGCAGGTTGCGGGTGTAGAGATGCTGTCCAATGAGTTCTTCATCGATCTTGAGGTGGCTGATGCCTCCATTGCCGGCGGCGGCGCGAACAATGTCGTTGAACGCATCTACCAGTTCGGAGCGCGCGCCGTAGTTGAGCGCCAGCGTGAGCACCATGCCGGTGTTTGTGGCAGTGGCGTCGCGGGCCCATCCCATGCGCTCCTGCACTTCGAGCGGTAGCTCGTGCTTGCGGCCAATGTATTCCAGCCGGATATTGTTTTCCTGCAGCGTTGGCAGCTCCTGCTTGAGATAACGCCGCAAAAGCGCCATGAGAAAGCCGGTTTCGGTGCGCGGCCTGCGCTTCCAGTTCTCTGCCGAAAAGGCGTAGAGCGTCAAAGCAGGCACGCCGATGCGGGCCGCCGTTTCCACCGTGGAGCGCACTGCAGCCACCCCGGCACGGTGCCCGGCCACGCGTGGCATGTGGCGCTTTTTGGCCCAGCGTCCATTACCATCCATGATGAGGGCAATGTGGCGGGGAATGCGCCTGGGATCGAGTTTGGTGTAGATTTCCGCCTCTTTGCGGTCGAGACCTTGCGGAATGGAAGCAATCAAGCTCACGGCACCTTTATGATATAAAGTACCACATTCCCGACGCTGCTGGGTAGTCCTGCACAGTTTGCGTGGCATGGAAATTAACCAGGAAAGTCTAACCACAAAGGGCACAAAGCGAACGAAGCTATACGAAGCAAAATCTTTGCGGAGGGAATTTTAGTGCAGGATCAGTTCGAACCGATGAGGTGAAGTTTTCCCCTAAGCCCGCCTTCTGGCCTGCGCTACTTAAGGTCCTTCCCATGAATCCGCAGCCGTCACATCACTCCCTAATAAACATTAGCCGGCTCTCGGGGACCAATCTGGGGCGGCCTCGGCATCATTCAGTTGCGACAGGCTGCCAAAGCTCGACACGATTTCCTTCCGGATCGGTGATCCAGCCAAACTTTCCGAAGTCATAGCTTTCGCGTTTTGGATCGACGGTGACACCTTCGGCTATCAAACGGTCCAGCACACCGTCCAGGTCGTCCACCTGGAGATTGATCATTGCTTTCTGTGCCGGAGGGAAGTATGCATTGTCTTGTTTGAAAAGAGCGAAGACGACCTGTGCGCGTTGCGTCGAGGCAGGAAACGCGAAAGATCCGTCGGACTTCACCAGACCGAGATGCCGCTCGTACCATTGATACAGAGCTTTTGGATCATTCGCTCGCAAAAATATACCACCAAAGCCAATAATTGAAGCCATACACCCTCCTATGAGAACCGTTTGACGGTCAGAAGACGAAAGGTCGGAGCTTACCCCGGCCTTTTTGATTTATGTGGCCATGACTGCGGGAGCGGCAGTGCGTTCGGCAGGGGCTTTGCGCCGAAGGATGGCAGCGGAGACGAGAGTAATCACAAGGCCGACGGGCAGGGGCTCCATGAAGGTGTAGGCCATGTTGACGAAGGGGTTCTGGTAGAGCTGCTGAGAGCGTTGTATGGCAGCGACCTGCGCGGCGGTGGTGGCGGGATCAAGTCCGGAGGACTGGACCTTGTGAATCTGCGCGGCGAAGTAGCTGTCCATGAAGTGAGGCATGAAATTGAAGTACAGGACCTCCCACATGGCGACGTAGCAGACGCTGGTGATGAGGGTGATCAGGATACCGCAGGCGAAGGCGCGGCCGAAGGAGATTTGGCCGGCGAGCGTGTTGTCCCGGTAGCTGCGGATGCCGAAGTAGATGAGCAGGAACGACGCCACCATGATGGTGTAGCCGAGAACCATGCTGTGGCCGGAGCCGATCTTGTCGGCGAGCAGAAGCGAGCCGCCCATAAGGACGGAAATGATGACGCCGGAGATGAGGCCGAAGGTAAGGACGGTTTTCTTCATGTAAGTCTCCCGGTGCTAGTGAGCATGGAGTCACGATACAGTGTAACGGTGCCGGATGTCGTCATCCTTTCGGATGATTTTTCAGGAATGGAGCGGAAATCATGCTTTCGGATGACGCGGTCACGGCAGCAGGCCTAGTTCTTTGCCGCGCTGGACGGCCTGGGTGCGGCGGGCGGCTCCGAGCTTGTCGAAGGCGCGGGCACAGTGTGTCTTGACGGTGTTTTCGGAAACGAAAAGCTGTGTGGCGATCTCGCGATTGCTGAAGCCGCGGGCGATCAGGGTGAGAATTTCGAGCTCGCGTGCCGTGATGCCGAGGGTCTGCTGGCGGGCCGTATTGGGAGCGAAGGGTTCGAGGGCGGGGGCTTCCGCGGGGACAAGCACTTCCTTCACCACGACCGTCTCGCGGATGGTTTCGCGGCTGCGCGTGATGCGGAGGCCGAGCCAAATGCCGAAGGTCGCGAAGAGGATGGCGACGAGCGCGCCGTAGAGCTCGACGGAGTGCTCGATGACGACGAAGCGGTATTCGGTGTATTGGAGAGTGGCGATGAGGAGGCCGCCAACGAGACCGAAGATGAGGACGTGGCGCCTCATGATGGGGTTATGAAGAAGTATAACGGAGACGGCGACGGCGAGGAAGTGGGTTAATGGTGCAAGGAGCCTTGGATGAACAAAGGTATGACTGAAAGTGAACGCCCGTGCTGCTGTGAACCTTTAGAAAAAGGCGCGATCCGCAGATCGCGCCAGGGAAGGGTATGCAGGCAATCGACTTCTATGAGCTTCTTCGGGGCCGCGTGGTCATATCGCGGATCTGGCCAAGAATGCTGGAGCATTGCATGGCATTCAGCTTTGAGACATAGGGGACAAGCTCGGCGATAAACGGGTCTGCCAGCAGTTCGCGGATCTCATCCTGCTGGGTGCGCTTGCCTCCGTTCAGCAAGTCGGGCACATGCACCTCAAGCGCCCTGGCCAGACGTTGCAGGGATGAAAGGGTAGGCATAGCCTTCTCATTTTCGATCTTGGAAACATAGGTGCGCGGCACTTGCATGCGCAAGGCCAGTTGTCGCTGGCTCAATCCACTGCGCTGGCGCAGGGTCCGGATGGCGGAGGCAATCTGTAGATGCTGATGTCCGTTGCCATTCCCATTGGAAGGCATAGGCATCGGCGGCGCGACCTCCACCGGGGCCGGTTCCTCTGGGTCCAATGAGGTGTGGCACCTTCTGCAAAGGTGATTGTTGGTTTGAAATTGTACTAAGTGGCAACGGTCGCAACGAAGTACTTCACGCGAATCTACGGGCGCGAGATTTGTGGCCATTCAAGTTGTGCGTCGACGCCAGAGCGGGCACGACGTACCGGCCACGACTACACTTCTGGCCGTGTTACCTTTGCAGCATACTTTGCGGTATAGATACCGGTGATGTCAAGCCTTTTCTGACATAAAACCGGTAAAATCTCGGAGTCAAGATGCTTGATATCCGAAGAAAACCGGAAAAAACAGGAGAAAACATGGAGAATATCGGCCAAAAAGCCAAACTTGATCGTGCTGCGGCCTGGCAGTTACTTTGCGAGCACACCCAGTCAGAAAGCCTGCGTAAACACATGCTTGCCGTCGAAGCTTGCATGCGCGCCTATGCCCGTAAATTTCGCCAGCAGGGAGCCGACCCCACGGCAGACGAGGAAATCTACGGCATCACCGGCCTGCTGCACGACTTTGATTACGAAAAATATCCTACCCCGGCGGAGCACCCCTTCGTAGGGAACAAGATATTAGAGGAACAGGGATATCCCGAGGATCTACGCCGCGCCATTCTCTCCCACGCCGACTATGCCAACGTTCCGCGCGTCACTCCCATGGAAAAAGCGCTGTTCGCCTGCGACGAGCTGGCCGGCTTCATCACCGCGACCGCCCTGGTGAAACCCAGCAAGTCCCTGGCCGAGGTAGAGGCCAAATCCGTGCGCAAGAAAATGAAAGACAAAGCCTTCGCCCGCAGCGTCAGCCGCGAAGACATCACCAAAGGCGCCGCCGAGTTGGGCGTGGACCTGGAAGAGCACATCGCATTTTGTATTGAAGCGATGAAGGGAATCGCGAAGGAATTAGGGCTGGGAGGAAGTCAGTAGAGCCCAATGCTAGATAGCATTTCACCACGGCCTAATTCTGTGGGAGCATATTGCAAAAAACCTCTTAACCCCTGATTGTAGAATTTGAAACGTCTAGTTTTAAAAACAGGCTCTAACAAATTGTTGTATCTCTCGCCAATTTCAGTATTCGTGTGCCAATCAACAACTACAAGCTTATAAAGCTGATGATTTTCTGCCAGAGCAAGGGTTAACAAATACTGGAAAAATGCGTCAGTTTGTGGCATCGAATAGCCAATAATGCAAATCCTTGTTGCTTTCTGTACCTCATTGACGGCACGTTGCCATATTCGCTGTGTGACGTCGCGGTACTCACCTTTTTCCCATGATGGCGGGATAAGCAAGGGTTGATATGTTTGCTTGAGGCATTTATAGCAAAGTGTCTGCCGGAAATCTGGATACGTAGTTAATTTTCCCGGCAATACGCGAATGTCGCCGCAATTCTTGTCTCCACAGATCGCCCAATTGGTTGACCCATGGAGCTTCAGAAGAGAAATAAATGGCTTACTTTTTTCGTCAACATCTTCCTCAGTCAGCCAATATTTAGGCTCGACGCCAATATCTTTCAACGCATCATCAAGTACAAGATCATAGTTGAAAGTGATCACGGTTGTGTGTCTATTCGCGAATCTCTCCTTCCCGTCTAGCAACCCGGCAATTAGTAGCGCAAAATACTGGTAGGTATCAGCTATAAAGGCAGCGGGGATAACTCCTTGCTGAGTTGTCAGCCATGAAGGAAAATCAGATTTTGAAAACCCAGACGCTGCTTGGAAGGCCACAGAGCCTCTAATTTTATGTGAGCCAGCTGCTAGCTCAATTGTCTTTTGAATGAGGTAAACAGTGGCATTGCGCGTTTCCAAAGAGACGGAATCCAACCGTCTTGCAATTTCTACCAATCCAAAAAGGTGCTCAATGTTGTCTAGATCAATTTTGATCTTCTCGCGTGCTTGAGACATTTTTCTTCGGAACTCAAAAACTTCACGAAATTTTTCGCGTTCCCAATCCTGTAAGCCAGAAGAGGGATCATCCAAGTATTGTCGAGAATAATCCAAAAAGTTGTGAATGAGGGGCACGCCGGCACTCGCAGAGAACCCCGCACCTAAAATGAACACATTTCTGTCAGTGGGTTCCGTCATTTCTAGTCAGTTTAACTCAGAGCTTCTACCAGCTTTCCTGCCGCCACGACTTCGGCCACGCGCGCAAAATCTTCCGCCAGTACGCGGTCGTTCTCCACAGAAGCTGAGACTTTACGGACCGCGCTGTGCGCCTTCTGGCCGCGTGGGCTGGTTTTTAAAGGCGCCAGGAAATCCAGCGCCTGGGCCGCCGCCAAGGCTTCAATGGCCAGAACATTCGTCGTGTTTGGCAGAATTTTTTTCAACTTGATGGCCGCTGTCATCCCCATGGAAACGTAATCTTCTTTGTTTCCTGAAGTGGTAATCGAATCCACTGAAGCGGGATGAGCCAGCACTTTGTTCTCGCTGACCAGAGCGGCGGCCGTGACCTGGGCCATCATGAATCCGGAATTCAGCCCTGCATCAGCGGCGAGAAAGGGCGGCAGGCCTTCATTCAGTGCAGGGTTGACCAGACGTTCCAATCGCCGCTCAGAAATTCCCGCCAGCGCCGTCAATGCGATGGCCAGAAAGTCGAGCGCGAAGGCCAGGGGCTCGCCGTGGAAGTTGCCGCCGGAAATCACAGCGCCGTTATCGGTAAATACCAGCGGATTATCCACCGCCGAGTTCATCTCGATCTCGAAGACTTCGCGGCAGTGCGCCAGCGCGTCACGTACTGCGCCGTGAACCTGGGGCATGCAGCGCAGCGAGTAGGCGTCCTGCACGCGGCTGCAGGCGCGGTGGGATTCGCGGATCTGGCTGCCCTGCAGCATGCGGCGCAGATTTTCCGCCGTGCGCATCTGCCCAGGATGCGGGCGCGCCTTGTGAATGCGTTCGTCAAACGCGGCATCGGTTCCATGCAATGCATCGAGCGAGAGCGCGCCAATCACATCGGCGGAGTCCACCAGAATGGAAGCCGCCAGCAGCCCCAGCGTTCCAACCGCCAGCATGGCCTGCGTTCCATTGATGAGCGAGATGGCCTCTTTGGCTTCCAGGCGCAATGGCGTGATTTGAGTTTTTTTCAGGGCCTCGGCGCCGGCCATGCGCCTGCTTTCAAAAATCACCTCGCCTTCGCCGATTAGGGCAAGCGCCAGATGAGCCAGAGGCGCAAGATCGCCGCTCGCCCCCACGCTGCCCTGCGAAGGGATAACGGGATGCACGCCGCGATTGAGCAACTCGCATAACGTGTCAATCACGATAGGACGCACGCCAGAGTACCCTTTAGCCAGCGAGTTAGCGCGCAGCAACATGAGCGCCCGCGTCTCGGCCTCGGAGAGCGGCTCGCCCACGCCGACGCAGTGGGAACGAATCAGGTTGACCTGCAGCTGGCGAATCTGCTCGGGGGGAATGCGTACATCGCTGAGCTTGCCGACGCCGGTGGTAATCGCATAAGCGAGCTGGTTGTTGGCTACCAGTTCGTCCACGACGGCGTGGGCCTTTTCCACCGCCGCGCGGGCGTCGGGCGCCAGCAGCGCCGGACGCTTTTCATACACTGTTTCACGCAAATCACCCAGCGTGAGCGAATTCCCGTCAATATGGAGAGCTTGCATAGAAATAAAGACTTTGAAGCTTGCCTTCGTGTCCCCTCGTCAGCCTTCGTGTCCTTTGTGGTTAAACATTGCAGCCAATGCTTTCCGGTATTTTTCCGGTAGTTGCGTCTTTTCAACTTTGCTGGTCACCGCGATGTGCGTAGACTCGCCATCGGCCAGCAGGGCATTGTCTGCGGCGCGTGTGATTTCGTAACCGAAGTGCAACAGAGATTCGCGCATGTTCTTCAAGCTGGTGCGCACCACAATCTCATCGTCGTAGCGCGCCGGCAGCTTGTAGCGGCAGCGGACGTCTACCACCGCGATGTGGCAATCATCTTCAGCTTCCATGTCGCGGTAGTTGAACCCAAGCTGGCGAAACAACTCCACCCGTCCCACCTCGAACCAGATGAGGAAGTTGGCATGATAAACCACGCCCATCTTATCGGTTTCGGCATACCGAACACGCAGGCGAGTTTCGCCGATGACTGGCTTGCTCATAAAATTTTTTACCGCGGAGGCGCAGAGGAATTGAGTAATTTTGTAATCGGGTCATTGAGTAATTGAATTGTCAATAAAAACACTTACACAATCACTCAATCACAAAATGACTCAATGTACCCCAATTCCTCCGCGTCTCCGCGCCTCCGCGGTTGAATTACTTGCCTTTCCATACAGGTTTACGCTTTTCCAGGAATGCCGCGATACCCTCGCGAAAATCAGCCGTGCTGCGGATCCAGGAATTCTCATCAATCGCCCGGTGTATGCGGCGCTCTAGTTCTTCATACGTATAACTGGTGAGCAGCTTCTTCGTCGCCCGCAGCGAGACCGGGCTGTTTTCGATCAACAATCGGGCGGTTTCATGGGCGCGCGGTATGACCTGGTCAGCGGGCACGATTTCGTTTACCAACCCCAGCCGGCATGCCTCGGCCGCATCGAAAATGCGTCCGGTGAGCAGCAGGTCACGTGCCCGCTTCTCCCCGATTTGCCAGATCAGGAAGATGGAAACAATGGCGGGCATAAACCCGATGCGTACCTCGGTGTAGCCGAATTTGGCTTCGTGCGAAGCCAGGGTAAAATCGCACAGCGTAGCAATGCCGCAACCGCCGGCGATGGCTGCTCCATTCACGGCTGCGATTGTGGGTTTAGGAAATTCGTAAATCGAGCGAAACAACCGCGCGATAGTTTCCGAATCTTTTACATTCTCCGCAGGCGTGCGGGTGGCAAGTGCTTTGAGATCGTCAAGGTCCATTCCCGAGCAGAAGGCTTTTCCTGCGCCCGTGAGGATCACCACATGCACTGATTCTTTTTCAGCCGCATGCTCCAGCGCCAGCAACAGATCGGCCACCAGCTCATGGCTTATAGCGTTGCGCTTGTCGGGACGGTTCAGTGTGATGGTGGCCACGCCCGCAGATTCGTTCCACGACAATGTTTTGAATTCCATTTTCCGATATCCGTATGAATCCGTGTAAATCAGTGGCTCAATTTCTTTTCGCCGTACCTGTTAGCAATTTCTGACGACATCTTAATCGGTACATCCAAGGCCCTGCCGCCCAGCGCATGTTCGGCCCGCGTTGCCAATGCTTGCAGCACGACTTCAGTTGCGATGTTGCCCACCAGATCATCTTGGGCAAAGGGGCAGCCGCCGAGCCCGCCAATGGCGCTGTCGAAGCGGCGGCAGCCGGCGTCGTAAGCGGCCAGGACTTTTTCCACCGAGGTCTCCGGGCGGCTGTGCAGATGCACGCCGATCTCAAGGTCTCCGAATTCCGCAATCACTGGCTTCACGATGGAAGTGATCTTCTCGACCGAAGACACACCCACGGTATCGGCGAGAGAAATAGTACGGATGTCCATGTCTGAGAGAATGCGCACGCCTTCGATGACCTCTTCCTCATTCCACAAATCGCCGTAAGGATTGCCGAATGCCATGGAAATATACACCACCACGTCCAATCCGTTCTCGTCGGCCTGAAGCTTGATTTTTTCCAGCACTTCAATGGCCTCTTCCAGCGATTGGCTCTGGTTTTTTTGCAGGAAAGAAGGTGAAAGTGAATAAGGGAACCCCAGCGTGCGCACGGCTTCGGTGGCAATGGCCCGCTCAGCGCCCTTTTCGTTCACCACGATGCCGATAATTTCCACGTCGTCGGGAGGATCGAGTTGCTCGAGGACTTTTTCGGAGTCCGCCATTTGCGGAACCGCCTTGGGCGAGACAAACGAGACCGCGTCGATATGCTTGAATCCAGCCTGGACCAGAGCCCGCAGATAAGCAACTTTGACGTCAGTCGGAATCTGCCCTTTCAATCCCTGCCAGGCATCCCGCGGACACTCGATGATCTTTATGCTCTTGTTCATTTGAACCGCGGAGACGCGGAGGCGCGGAGTGCTGAAGGTTGTGAAAGTGCCTTTCGGATTACGCCGCCTCGCGTCAGGACATCTGTATAGAAATTGAAAATCAGACCAACTGTCTTGCCGGTAAGTTTCATGTAGGTAAGCAACTGAGCATCATGTATGGGCTGCAGCTTTTCAACACACTTCAGCTCTACGATGACTGCTTCATCAATGAGCAAATCAATGCGATAACCGCAATCCAGTTTTACTCCCTTGTATTCAACCGGAAGTGGGATTTGCCTTTGAAACGGAATTTTGCGAAGAGTTAATTCGTGGCAAAGGCACTCTTCATAAGCAGATTCCAGAAGACCTGGGCCAAGCAATCGGTGCACTTCAATCGCTGCTCCGATGATTTGCTCGGTAAGCTCCTTATGAAGCAAATTACTCCGCGTCTCCGCGCCTCCGCGGTTCAAATCCTTATCTGCGTTCATGTCTGCAAAACTCCCACCTTAAACTCCGGCACATCCGGGTTCAGCGACGCTGCCTCCAGCGCGGTGATGATTGCATTGCGCGTTTCCATAGGATCGAGAATGCGGTCAACCCACAACCGGGCGGCGCCATAACGTGGGTCGCTCTGCTCGTCATAGGTCTTCTTGACCGATTCATAAAGTTCCTTTTTGTCGGCATCGGTCAGCTTCTTTCCGCTGCGTTCGAGTTGCTTAATCTTGATTTCTACCAGCGTACCCGCCGCCGAAGCGCCGCTCATGACGGCGTAGCGTGCCGAAGGCCAGGCAAAGACGAAGCGCGGATCGTAGGCCTTGCCGCACATGGCGTAGTGCCCAGCGCCGAAAGATCCGCCGATGATCACAGCAATTTTAGGGACTACTGAGTTGGAGACCGCATTCACCATCTTGGCTCCGGCACGGATAATGCCGCTCCACTCGGCGTCGCGCCCCACCATGAAGCCGTTGACGTCATGCAGGAAGACCAGCGGAACCAGGTTCTGGTTGCAATCCATGATGAAGCGCGCGGCTTTTTCTGCTGATTCGGTATAAATCACCCCTCCGAACTCCACCCTCTTTTCGCCCTCATGGCTGATGGCCTGCTGGTGCAGTTTCTGGTTCGCGACAATTCCCACGGCAAAGCCCCCAATGCGGGCATAGCCGCACAAAAGTGTCTTGCCATAATCGGGTTTGTATTCGTCAAAGCGGCTGCCATCCACGATGCGGGCAATCACCTCTTTCATGTCGTAAGGCTTGGCCGCGTCGGCTTCGAAGATGCCGTAAAGTTCTTCGGCGGCATACTGCGGCGCTTCGGCTTTCTTGCGATCGAATGGACCGGCTGGCTTACGCCCCATCTTTTCCACCAGAGAACGGATACGCGCAATGCAGGTCTCGTCATCAGATTCGCGGAAGTCCACGGTGCCGCTGATTTCCGAATGCATTTTCGCTCCACCTAATTCTTCTGCAGAAACCTTCTGGCCGATGGCTGCCTGCACCAGCGCAGGACCGGCGAGAAACAATCCGCTGCCTTCGGTCATCAGGATGTGATCGCACATCAGCGGCAGGTAAGCGCCGCCGGCAACGCACATGCCCATGATGGCGGCAATCTGAGAGATGCCCATGGCCGACATCACGGCGTTGTTGCGGAAGACGCGGCCAAAGTCATCGGTGTCGGGGAATACATCTTCCTGCAGCGGCAGAAAGACGCCGGCGGAATCAACCAGGTAGATTGTCGGAATTCGATTTTCAATCGCGATGTTCTGCGCGCGGATGACCTTCTTCGCCGTCATCGGAAAAAAGGCTCCGGCTTTGACGGTGGCGTCATTGGCAATCAGCATGAACAGCCGTCCATGCACGCGTCCCAGGCCGGTGACGACTCCGGCGGCAGGCGCGCCTCCCCACTCTTCATACATGCCGTGGGCGGCATAGATGCCCAACTCAAGAAATTCCGCCTCCTCATCCAGCAGCAGCTTGATGCGTTCGCGCGCGGTAAGGCGTCCTTTGGCATGTTGCGATTCAATGGCTTTAGGGCCGCCGCCTTCGCTGATTTTTTCCTGCTCGGTGCGGACCGTGGCCACAAGCTCGGCCATGGCGCGCATATTTTTTTCAAAGCGGGTAGAGGTAGGATCGATGCGCGATTCCAGCCGGCTCAACGCGGAAGCAGATTTCGTATTTGTGCTCTCGGGCATGCAAGACCCTCAGGCACAACCGTCCCCGGCTGTGCAGATGCAAACTCTTTACGATAAATGAGCGGTGCGTAGGTCCGCAATGACAAGCTACAAGATGTGAAATGCAAACTCTTGCGTAGAATCTCTTGAAGATGCAAAATCTGCCAGATTTACATGGGGACTCATAGTACCTAAAGAGCCGTCATCCTGAGCCTTGCGTTTTTTGCAAGGCGAAGGACCTCGGTAGAGTATCATTCGCGACAGGCTTAAATTGGACCGCTCTAGATGTTTTGAGTTGCCATCGCGATTGCCCGTTCCAGTGGATCTTCAGCTATGGCATGGATTAGCCCTATCTGCAGAGCTTCATTGGCATCCACCTTCTCGGCTGCGCAGAACATTTGCAATGCGCGCCCTTTGCCAATCAACCGTGGCAGGCGCTGCGTGCCGCCCCATCCAGTGATTAATCCCAAGGCAGCGCCCCGATGGCCAAACATTGCATTAGGAGCGGCGATGCGGTAATCGCACGCCAATGCCAGGTCAAGCGCGCCACCCATGCAATAACCTTCAATGGCGGCGTAAACCGGGGCAGGAAATTGGTCGATCGCGTTCATGAGCGCCTGTCCTGTTTGCGCAAATTCATATGCTTGCACGCTGTTCAGAGCGACAATTTCGTGCAGGTCGGCCCCCGCCGAGAAAAAGTTCTTATTGCCGGTGAGTATGAGAGGTTTGTGCTTTTCGGCCAATTCGCAAATCATTTTCGTGAGTGCGCAAACTCTGGCGTAGGTAAGCCGATTGGTAGAATCCGCTGACTTCAACCGAATCAGAAAAAAATGCTTGTGCTCTTCCAGCAAATCTCGTCCATCGAGAATGTCATCCTGAGCTCGGCGTCCTTTGCCGAGCGAAGGATCTGACGAAACCCTCTCCCTATCGTTACTGGCGGCGCAAGTATAAACAGGAAGCGGCGCATTCTTCCT
>DASREY010000163.1:0-23871 GCA_035651775.1 Terriglobales bacterium | reverse complement strand
GTAAGGATTGTTGCGCGACCATGGGTTGGCGCCTCTTTCCGTGCAGCCTGCAGGATCGAGGACATCGGGAAACTGCGAGCAAGCCAGGTTAAAGACATGCTGGGTTCCGTCGGTAAGGTCGAAAGTAACCACATGGCCGTGACCGTGATGCGCGACATATAAATATGTGTGTCCATTTTTTGCCGTGGCGATGGTAGGTTCAGAGCCCGCCTTGCCAGTTCCCAGTGACTTGGGCCAGCCGCCGGCCGTCACTTCGCTGCCATCCCCTACATTTAATTTGTGGACCATTCCATCGGGAGCATCTACATAGACGAACATCCGGTTCAGATCAAGGATGGGCGCAACATTGTTGGAGCCGCCGCCGGCAAAAACCTTGGCCCATACCGTGGCTCCGGTATCGGCGTCAAAAGCGGTTATGTGCCCGTGCTCGCCCAGGGTAAAAATCAGGTCGTGAACCCCATTTGGCGTACTGACATTGGTCAACAACACGGGAGCGCCATCGGAGTTGTCGGCAGCAGGAAGAGGTACGCTGAACAGTGGGGCCAACTTGGCAACATTGCCCACATTAATCGCAGCTTCGGATGTATTGTTGGCAGTCTTGTCGGGCGCGAATCCAAATTGCAGCCAGTCTGTCTTGGCGGGCGCAGCCGCCGTTTCGTCCTGGTATGCGCGAATTGACATGGGAAATTGCGCGAAAAATATCAGTGCGAGTACAACCATGACGGGGAGCCAATATCTGCGACCGCTCATCGTAAATCCTCCTTGAGTCTCTGCTTCGTGATTGTGAGCCTTGGATTTTCCGCCCTCGTGTGTCTGAATGCAGGGCAAGGATAGTGGTGAATAATCGGTGCGGTCGAATTCACCAACTCAACTTTTGGCTGTACTACACTCATGGCATTTCGGTTTTGTGTCAAACCAAAATTATCGAACGTTATGTTTAGCAGGACTGAACTGAGGAATATCCCGATTTGGGAATAAAGCAGGACGCGTCCCGCTCAGCGGGACGCACAAAACCACAAACATGGCGGATGGAATTATTCGGGCCTGTTTCATAAACAATGATTACTCACTGTCATCCCGGCCGCAGCCGCGCTCGCATAGTCGCTGAAAAAACAACTCCTTGCATGCCGCAGGCATGCGCGTAGCAAAGCGGAGCGCCCGAAAGAATCATTTTCCCGCAGCCTGTGAAGCCGCTTTCGACAAGGGCAAGATAATTACCGATGCCGGGTGCTCCAGCCGTGCGCTTTGTTTTTTGACCAGGCTGGTGAAATCTTCGAGCGTGCTGATCCGGTCAGTCTCTTCCTGGTCCCAGGCTGCAAGCACGTACCAGCGGGCAACTTTGTCTTTGACCGCAACCTTTGCCAGATAGTTGTTGGGATCGTCTTTGATCTCGCAGTCCTTGGGTGTGCCGGGAGCAAGTAGCGCAAGGCCAAGGTTCTGGTCGGGCAGAGATTCGGTTGCTCCGGTTCCCGGTCTTACCACCTGATGTCCCCAGATACCGATTGAGCAGGATGAATCCACCGAAAACTCATTGAGGTCGGGCTTGCGCGAAAGTCCTGCTACCAGCGTCAAGCCTTCAGGATTACTTACGGTTACGCGTTCGCCAAAGCCGCGCTCGCCTGCCCACTGCGTGACCCGAGTGGTCAGATCAACCGTACGGCTGCCGGTCTTCCATCCTTTATATGTAAACTCGACGATGGCCCGCACCGGCCCCGTGTTGACAATGCGCCACTGGCGGTCGGTGACATCGGCCACTCTGACCACCTTGCCATCGACCCACGCCCCCACCGATCCCGAACCCAGCGAGTTGCCTACGTTGTAAATGTCCCGTGCGATCGGCGATTCTTCCTGGTACTTGTAGCCTTCGGCGCCAAACATCTCCAGATCAAGGCCCCGTTTTTTCTTGCCCCACAGGTCCATGGCATTGCGTTTATCAAAATAAAGCCGCCACGCGGTCACCTCTGACTCCCAGCCCATGCCGTCAAAATGCCGGGTGAACTTGGCATGGGTTCGCGGGGGATAATCGCTCTTCATGTACGCGATAATCGCCGGATCGCCATAGGAAATTGTTACCACCCGGGTCTGCTTTGGTTGCAGATCAATCTGGAAGGCAATCTCATCCGGTTTGCCGTCGCCATCGAGGTCGTCGGCCTGGGAAGGCAGCTCGGTAATCTTGAATGCCTGTGCGTCCTCATCGAGTGTCGCCGCGCTGGTGGCTGTGACCAGCGTTGCAGCGGCATCGAAGTCGGGAACCTGCTTTTTTATCTCAGCGACTTTAATAGCAATATCTTCCGCCGGATGCGGATCATCGCTCTGATTCGTCACTGCCAGCTTGATCACTTTGCTGCGCGGCTGCTTTACTTCCATGGATGACTGCGCGGTAATGAACTGCTCATTCATGATCAGGAACGCACCCAGGCCATGGAAATCATTGCTGGGATGCTTCCTCGCCAAGTAATAGGCCAAGTCGGCCACATTTGTGCCTTCACAGATATCGCCGATGTTGGCCAGCCCGTCATCACCGATGCTGAGTTTGGTAAGCACGCCCTTGTATCCCTTTTTGGCTATGTCTTCATAGCTTTTGTCTACATAGCCTCTGCGCACCGCCATCGAGATGATGTAGGTGTACATGCTGGAGCTTGAGGTCTCGAGCCAGTTGCCATCCACCGAGCCTTTATCCACGACCTGGTACCACAGGCCGGTCTTGCTGTCCTGATATTTCGCCAGTCCTTTAATCAGGTCTTGCAGCACGGCGATGAGTTGCGCTCTCTTGGGATGATCGGCCGGCAGCACTTCGAGCACATCAATGATTGCCATGCCATACCATCCCATGGCGCGGCCCCAGAACTCGGCAGAATGATGCGTTTTAGGATCGGCCCAGGTAGAAGCTCCGCTCTCATCGTAAGCGTGATAGAGAAGACCGGTGTTGGGATCCTGTAAATGGCCGGCGTCAATCAGCAGTTGCTTCGCCGCCTCATCGTTGGCATATTTGCTGTCGCCGATCATCTGGCCGTAGCGCACCAGGAATGGCATGGACATGTAGGTTCCATCCAGCCACAACTGTGATTTGCGGCTTGTGTTAGTGGCATGCCACAGGCCGCCATCGGACGTCCTGGGATATGTATCCAGACGATGCCTGATTTTTTCTGCCGCAATTCTGTATTTTTCGTCCTGAGTCTCCTGGTAGAGCACCAGCAGTAGGTTTCCCGGCAACATGTAGTCCAGCGCTTCGAGGTTGTGGTCAATGTCGCCTCCATTGCTCACGTGCGAATCCACCCAACTTTTTATGTAGTCGAGATAGCGAGGATCGCCTGTCCTCTTCCAGACCAGGTATTCGCCAAATAGAAAGAGCGTCTTGGCATAAGCCCACGCGCCCAGATCGGCAGGCTTGGGATAGCGCTTCATGGTGGATTCAACCACCGCCCTCGACCAGTCAACCTTAGGCTGCGGTTCGGACTGCAATTCAACCGAAGTAGCCGCGATTGAGTTGCTGACAGCACTTTGCGCACTCGCGGGCGAAACCGCCGCTATTTGTGTAATCACCGTCGCCACGGCCAGCAGGGCTGCCGTGAGCCTGCTCGCCAATCTAGTAAAGTTATTCATTTCTATTTGTGTTCCTCTCGCATCTCTGCACATCCATGATCAAACATATTCATTAGGCATGAATCCGTAGAACCAGGATTTTCCCGTGCGTCTTGGTGGCTTGCCTATTTCAGGATGTAAAACTTATCTGAAACATTGACTGAAATAATTTAACTGAGCTTAGCGGGAATTGGTATTGGCGGCAAAGCCGAGGAGCCCGAGCGTGCGCCTGGTGAATGGGACAAATACGCGTTCCAGCATTACCAAGGTAAAGAATTGTTAAATTAATCCTGGAACAGCAACTCCGGGACTATAGTTACGTCTGAACTGTAGGAGCTATAAGGCGATTCCCCGTGGAATTTGAACGCAGCCGAGAAATCCCGTTGATAACGTCGGGGCATCTCCCAATCTGCGCGCCAACCTAAATTGAACCCTAAAGGAGCTTTTCTATGTTGAAGCGTTATGCAATTACGTTAGTTTTGGCGTTGTTCGCCATGGGCGTCTATTCGTTTGCCCAGCAGGACCAGAACCAACCCGCCCAGAATTCCAATTCCTCGGGCCAGCACGAGCACAATGGTGGCAGGGGTGGATGGGGTCCGCGTGATCCTCAGCAGATGGTGCAACACATGACCCAGGAGCTGAACCTGACCTCCGATCAGCAATCCAAGGTTCTGGCCATCCTGCAAGACCAGCAAAAGCAAATGCAGGCATTGCACGATGACACCACCACTCCCCAGGAAGACAAGCGAGCCAAGGCCATGGACCTGCACAAAAACACCATGAGTCAGGTCCGCGCCGTTCTCACCGACGAGCAGCAGAAAAAATTCGATGAAATGCAGCAGAAGCGGGAACAGGAAATGGACCACCACCGGAAGAACTCAGAGGGCAATGAGCAGCCCAAGAGCGACCAACAACCCAAATAATTCATCAGCTCTTGCTGGCCGGCAAGAAATTTTTGCCGGCCAGGACAAGAACCGGCCTGCAAGATACCAGCCTTCTTCACCCCGCACCTGTTCCCTTCCAAAAAGACACCACAACGCCCTTCCTGGGACATGTACTACCGACTCACAAAATTTGTCTGAAACAGATAAAAAAATCGGCAACTCTGGCCAGAACTGAAGTACAATTCTCCAACTTTTGTAAGGTGGCAGTGAAACGATTCAACCGGTCCTGCCGCTCTTCCGCACACATGTTCGCACACTTGTTAGATCAACAGCTTTCTCTCTGAGAAGGCACCTGCTTTGCCCGTAACTGAATGATTGAGTCTCAAGAGCTTGGGAAGTGCTGGCGCTTAGAAAAACTATTGACTTCGTAGATAGCACGTTGAATTCCATTCGAGTACACGCCTCATGACGCGAAGGATCTTTCTGCGAATAGGGCAATGAAAAGTATCCGGCTGTTTATCTCGCTTTTGCGGACCATAGGTTTTGTGGATCGGTGAAGACCCGTCGCCCAGCTTTCATTGGAAAGCTGAAAATGCACATTCAACTCCTCCCCCCGAGGAATCACCCGCTGTACGTGTAACAGGAGAACTTTTTTATGAAGGTGAGAATAGCGAGTTTTTCCAGAATTGTTTTGTTCGTGCTGCTTTGTATAGGTCTATCCATCCCCATGGCATGGGGTCAGGACTCAGACGAATCCGCTCCGGTCCCGGAGAGTTTGCTTCCCCTTCCTGGCGGATTTCCCACGGTGCGCATGGATGTGCACCACGACGTTTCCCCGGCGCTACGCGACCTGGCGGCGATTGCGCCTAAAGCATCCACTTTGTTTCATGAAGCCCAACCCGCGCGGCGTATTCCTTTGCCCCCAGGCATGACGACACGGACATTCGCCGAGGATTCGGTGTTGCAGACAACTTTCGTTCCCGCGGCGCCCACCATCGGTCGCAGCTTTGAAGGGCTCGGACAAGGCCAGCTTGGCTTCAGCGTGAGCAGCGCTCCTCCAGATACCAATGGGGCGGTGGGAGCTACCCAGTATGTCCAATGGGTGAATAGTTCCTTCGCAATATTCGACAAAGCCACCGGGGCGCTCATTTCCGGCCCCACTGATGGAAATGCATTGTGGGCGGGTTTTGGCGGCGGCTGCCAGACCAACAACGACGGCGATCCTATTGTTTTGTATGACAAGCTGGCCAACCGCTGGGTGTTCTCCCAGTTTTCGGTCAGCACCTCGCCTTTTCTGCAGTGCGTTGCGGTTTCCACCACTTCAGACGCCACCGGCACCTACAATCGCTACTCGTTCCAGTACTCCAACTTCGACGACTATCCCAAAATGGGAGTCTGGACCGACGCCTACTATGAGACGTTCAACATGTTTAACGGCAACAACTTCGTGGGCGCTGACGCTTGCGCCTACGACCGCAATGCCATGTTGAACGGGCAGCCGGCAAAACAAGTTTGTTTCCAGCAAGGCTCTTCGGTCGGCGGACTCTTGCCCTCTGACCTTGATGGCACTACGCCTCCGCCCGCTGGTTCGCCGAACTTCCTGGTATTTTTCGGCAATAATAATCTGAATCTCTTCAGGTTCCACGTAGACTTTGCCACCCCTGCCAATTCCACCTTCACCGGACCTGTCACAATTCCAGTTGCTGCTTTCAGCCCACTATGCGGCGGAGGCACGTGCGTGCCCCAGCCGGGCACCTCAAACCAATTGGATTCCCTCGCCGACCGGCTCATGTACCGGCTTGCTTACCGCAACTTCGGCAGCCACGAATCCCTGGTCGTAAACCATTCGGTAGTGGCAGGTTCCAGCGGCGGCGTGCGCTGGTATGAAATCCAGAACCCGCGCGGCACACCTACTCTGGCGCAACAGGGGACCTTCGCTCCCGATGGGAGCTTCCGCTGGATGGGCAGCGTCGCCATGGACCAGGCCGGCGACATGGCCGCGGGCTATAGCGTCTCCAGCAGCTCGGTGCATCCTTCGATTGCTGTTACGGGGCGAACGCCATCCGATCCATCAGGAACCCTGGAAGCGGAGACCACCGTCATTAGTGGAACCGGCGCGCAAACCGGGACTCTCAGCCGCTGGGGCGACTACAGCGCTATGACGGTTGACCCGGTGGACGATTGCACCTTCTGGTACACCGATGAGTACATGAAGGCGACCGGCACCTTCGACTGGAATACCCACATCGTGAGCTTCAAGTTTCCCAATTGCGGAAACGCTGCCGACTTCTCGCTGTCGGAATCGGGAAGTCCGCAGACTGTAACCGCGGGCAATAGCGCTACCTACACAGCCAGCGTGAGTCCGATTAACGGATTTACCGGCAGCGTAACTCTCGCAGTAAGCGGCCTGCCTTCGGGAGCTTCAGCCAGCTTCAGCCCGAACCCGATTAGCGGCGGCTCGGGATCTTCCACGCTGACGGTCTCGACCAGCAGCTCGACTCCTGCCGGGACTTATACGCTGACGATCACCGGCGCCAGCGGCAGCACATCGCACACGGCTACAGTCACCTTGACTGTGAACGCACCACCAAACTTCTCGCTGGCGGTAGCGCCGACCTCGCGCAGTGTCATGGTGGGCGGCAGCACCACGTACACGGCTACAGTGAGCGCGCTGAATGGGTTCACCGGCAGCGTGTCCCTGAGCGTAACCGGCAACCCCGCGGGGACAACGGTCGCGTTCAATCCCCCATCCGTAACTGGCTCGGGATCTTCCACACTGACGGTCACGACCAGCGCGTCTACTCCCTTTGGCACATCAACCTTGACGATCACCGGAACCAGCGGCGCCCTGACTCACTCGGCCACGGTGACGCTGACTGTAACGCAGCAGTCCCCGCCTGACTTTTCACTAGCGGTCGCTCCTGCCTCGCAGACTGTGACCCAGGGCGGCAGCACTAGTTACACCGCGACGATCACTGCAATCAACGGCTTCACTGGAAATGTAACGCTCTCGGTGACTGGCCTGCCCGCAGGCGCTACCGGAAGCTTCAATCCGCCGGCCATTAGCAACTCCGGCTCGTCAACGCTTACGGTTTCCACCACCAGCTCCACGCCGGCAGGCACTTCCACCTTGACGGTCACCGGCACCAGCGGCGGCCTGACGCACATGGTTCCAGTGAGCTTGACGGTTAATCCGGTAACCGGATTGCCGCCAGGATTCAGCGACGCCGATATCGGCGCGCCGGGCATCGCTGGCAGCGCCACATTCAACTCCGGGACGTTTACCGTCAAGGGCGGCGGTGCCGATATCTGGAGCACCTCCGATCACTTCAACTATGTCTCTGAATCCCTTACCGGGAATGTGACCATCACCGCGCGCGTTGCCAGCCAGCAGAATACCAATGCCTGGGCCAAGAGCGGAGTCATGATTCGCACCAGCACAGCGTCTAATTCCGCATTCGTGCATGTGTTTGTGACTCCAGGCCATGGCATCAACATGCAGTACCGGCGCTCGGCTGGCGCAAGCGCTGTGCAACTGGCGCAGGTCGCAGGCCGGGTTGCGCCGCAATGGGTGCGGCTGGTGCGTTCGGGAAATACTTTCACCGGCTTCACTTCAACCGACGGTGTCACGTTTACGCAAGTCGGCACGATCACTGTGACCATGCCCAGCACGGTCCGCGCAGGTCTGTCAGTATGCGCGCATAACAACGCGGCGCTGAACACTTCAACCTTCGACAACGTCACCATCCCCTAATTGCAGTTGAAACGATTACGGGCGTCCTGATATTCAGGACGCCCGTTTTTATGCGTGGATGGCCTGGCGTCTCAGACGCTCCATCAAATAGGATAGAAAAGGCAAGATTACTGCCTCAAATCGCGCCCTTGGCGCATCTTCGTACTCTTCCCTTCGACTACAATGATGTGTTCTATTTCCATTCAATCGGGAGCGGCAGGCATTGCCGGAGCGAATCATAGTCGAGGATATTCGCCTGAAGTTAAGCGAACAGATTGAGCGCACCGAACACCTGGTCCGGCTGGCGCCTTCGCATTCCCTCGCCTGGAAGCCGCAATTGCAGACAGCTTCAACTGATCTTGGCCACCTGCTCGGCCATCTTCTCGACTGCCTCGCCGGTTTCTGTGCCGTATTCCATGCCGCATTTCCCGGCCAACTTGGGCATCTTGGACGGCTGCAATCGCTGCCCGCAAACCATGCCTGCGAACCGCAAGAAGCGCTCGATCGCATCCGGGAATACACATCGCATATCGAACAGGGCTTCGACCTCTGTACTGACCACGACCTCAAACGAATGGTTCCTTCCGTATTTGTCCCCCAAGGAGAATCCTTGCTGACCCTGTTGCTGGGAAACCTGGAGCACTTGATCAACCACAAATATCAGTTATTTTTCTATCTCAAGCTTCTTGGTCTGCCCGTTGCCAGCAAAGACATCTATCATTGGCGAGGCCAGCCGGGGTAAAGAAAGAACGCGATTGAAACGCCTCTAGGCTACAGCGTTTTCAACGTCGCTATAGACATTCCTGGATGGAAACTTACTGTATATCCCGCAACCGTAGAAGAGCCAGTCTTCAGCCTTGCTCCTGATATGCCGTGGGACACTCCAAACAAATGGGGAGGCGGCTTATATTGCCGTCTCCCCATTTTTCTTTGGTTGAGTTGAAGCTTGTTTCTACTGCAGCGCAACCGAGGTTGCGGCGGAGGTTGAAAGGTTGAACTTCACCCACACGATGTGCGTGCTGGCATCGAAGAACCAGCCGTCAGACGCCGCATTGAACGCCGCCAGCGATGAAAGTTGCGTCATCGCCGCGCCGTCACGCGTCACGCCCGCCGGGCCAGATGCCTGCTGGTTGATCTTCAGGATGTAGTTCCTGGCCGCCGGCATTCCCGCGTAGCTCCCCGAGGCAGCACCGATGGTGAAATTTTCGTGGCCACTGGTGTTGTCTGAAGTGAACTGGATTGAACTGAACTGCCCGGCCGCGTACTGCGGAGTTATTCCGTCGTCTTCCAGCAGTGTGTAGCTGGTATGGCCGGCCGGATACGTATCCAGAGTCATCGGGTCAGAGGAGGAAGCAGGATCGGTGAAGGTAACCACCGGTCCCATGGGGATAATCGACCCAGCCTTGACGAACACAGGCTCCTGGTCGATCGGCGTAGCCACCGTGACCGTACCGCTGGCGGATGCTCCTGTCCAGTAGTTGATCCAGTTGCCGGCCGGCAACGAGACCGAGACGCTGCTTGCGTTCGATGCAGTCACCGGTTGCACAAAGATCTGGCTGCTGCCGTTCTTGGGTCCGATCGTAAACTTCGTAGATCCGATCCAGTTGACATAGTACCCCACCGATGCCGGGCCCAGTTCATAGACGGCCAGCGCGTTGGAATATCGGAACGGCGTCAGCTGGTAGCGGAGCTGGTTGTACTTCAACGTGATCGCCATCGTGCTGAGGTTGCCGCTCTGCCCGTTGCTGAACTGCCACGGGAAGCGCGAGCCGATGGAGGTGGTCTTGGCCCCGAAAAACTCCTGACATGGAGTGAACGTGGTGTATTCCAACCAGCGGATATACAGCTCCGGAGTCGGAGTGTGGTTGTAGCCTCCTGTATCGCCGCACTCCCACGGGCTATGCGTTGCGTTGTTCAACCCGGAAGCCGTAGACATTTCCGACTGCATTCCACTGAACGATGCCGTGGTGTCACCTGTCCACATGCCCTGGGTGGTGTTGGAGTTGGAGGCGCCTTGAGTGTGAGTCAAAGTGAAGCCACGGCCGCCATTGGTCTTTGCCGACAGGTTGTAAGGCGCTGCGCGGCATGCTGCAGTACTGATGCCGCAAACGTTGCAGCCGGTATCCATCTTGATAAATGTCAGTCCGGCATCGGTGAGCGGCTTATGCAGGCCTTCCCACCAGGTGACCGCAGCGGGACTGTCGAAGTTGACCACTCCCGTGACCTTGTTGCCGTGCCATCCGCCGCCGTTGCAACCGGGGACAAAGAAGTGCCCGGAGACGCCCTGCGAATAGAATTTGCAACCCTGGTCAATCATGGGCCACTCCCATACGCCAAAGTACAAGTGATGCTTGTTAAACAGTGTGGACATCAGTTTTGCTCCAGTCGGATCGCCCGGGAACTGTACCGAGTCGAACTGGAAGCACACGTAATTCTGGGGCTGGCCGGTATAGCTGCTGCTCAGCCAGCTTGAGTCAACCCAATACAGGTCACCCCCTAATTGGTTGGCTGCCAACTGGTCCGCATCGCTCAACACAGTCGCACCGTTGTGGTAGCTGCCCCACAGAACGCCGAAGGCCCATTTCGGCGGCATGGTGGGGTTGCCGTTAAAGTGGACTACGCCACTACTGATCGTCAGCGCGACTGAGGTGGAGTGCGACAAGCTATTGGCCGAGTCGTCGCCCGCAATTGTGAGGTTAAACGGACCTGTGGCCGCCGAGCTGCTGGCTGAAATATTCAAGGTTGAGGAGCCCGAACCCCCGCTCACCGGGTTCGTGCTGAAGCTCCCGGTCACGCCCGAAGGCAGGCCGCTCACGCTCAGCGTTACGCTTCCGGTGTAGCCGTTGATGGGACTTATGCTCACTGCGTAGCTGGTCGAAGCCCCTTGATTCACACTTTGTTGAGGCGGTGTCGCCGTGATGGAGAAATCACGCTGCGCCGGCTGTTGCACGGTCAAGCTTACGCTCGTCATATGCGTCAGGCTTCCGCTTGTGCCCGTGATGTTGATGTTGGTGGTGCCCGCTGGTGTTGACGCCGTTGTCGTCACCATCAGCGTGGTAGTGCCTGAACCCGTAATTGAAGAGGACCCCAAACTGGCTGTGACTCCCGGCGTCGCACTTGCGGTCAGGGTCACGGTTCCAGAAAAGCCGTTCAGTGAGCCAACGTTGACCGTGTAGCTGGTGCTGTTGCCGGCAACTACGGTCTGGGAGCCGGGCGTGGCCGTTAGCGAGAAGTCAGGCTGCGCTGTGACGCTCAATCCCACGGTGGTCGAACGTACCAGGGTCCCGCTCGTACCGGTGATCGTGATTGTAGAGTTGCCGGTTGTGCTGCCGGCGGTGACAGTCAATGTGGAAGATCCCGCACCGCTGACCGAGGCCGGGTTGAAGCTGGCAGTTGCGCCCGCGGGCAATCCGCTGGCGCTCAACGCAACGCTTCCGCTGAAGCCCCCGCTGGCTCCGATGGTGACAGTGTAGGTGGTGCTGCCGCCAGTCGTTACAGATTGTGATGCCGGCGTGGCCGTCAGCGAGAAGTCACCTCCGCCACCCCCGCCTCCAATGGCAAAATTGCAGACCGTGAGCGTTCCCGACGTGGCCCCCACGAAGACGCCGTAGTGATCGATGCTGGTTACCGTATTCTGCTCCGTACGGAAGGCGTAGTCGGTCCCGATGGTCAACTCTCCACTTCCCGGCGGTGTTACAAAAATCGAGTAGGTGTGTGCCGGCACGTTCACCACCAGGCGGAAGTGGTAGGTTGAGCCGCCCGTGTAGGGAACATTCGTCTGAGAGGCGTAGACTCCGCCGTTGCGCGCCAGAATCACGCCCTGTGTCCCGTTAAAGGCCACCAGGTTCGCGAAGGCGGCGTAACTTGTGCCCGCCCCATGCGACAACCCGACCACGCTGTTCATGTTGCTGAGTGAAGGGGTGGCGTCAAAGGCGGCAGTGAATGTGCCGGTTTGTACCGTAATTGGGGTATCCACCCACGTTGGGGCAGTGCCTCCGGTGGCGTGCACGCAAGACTGCGCGAACGCAGTTGCTGCTCCCCATGAGCAGATTGTGAAAACCAGGCACAACAAAAAATAAGGTCTTAAGCGTAACATCGTTGTTTCCTCTCTGTGGACTTTTTGTCGACACACTGTCAACGGCCCAGTCGAATTGGGGTTTAGGAACGCGGGAATTGCCACTCTTGAACTCGCCTGTGCGGAGATAAGGATTCAAATAACGAGTGCGCTTCGCCTTTAGGGTGCTTCATTTGTCGCTGCGTAAACGCTTACATTACAGACAAATGCCAGCGGGGATTCTTAACGATTCCACCCCCATATTCAAACGAAAAGTTTTAAACGATCTATTTAATAAATCTAATGAATAGTCTCTATAAGTTTCTTGAATCCTGGAAAGTGCAGTCGAAAGCTACCGGATGACAATCCGGTCGAGGTCCGGCGCATACGCCGTGTCGTTATAGAACTTGATCTTATTCCTGCCCGCTTGGAGAGATACCGTGACTATCGCTTTTGCGGGGGTGATCCAATTGGTCCCGGTGAGCGGCACCTGAATCGCAGGACCGTCGTTGACACTTACAAAGAACGACCTGTTGCCATTCAGCAGGTAAAAGATCACCATGTCATAGTTTCCGGCTTTGCTGACCATAACATCGTTGATGACCACGTAATTTTTGGCGCCATCTCCGATTCTGCGCACGCGCACCCCATTCGAGCATTCCTCGCAGGCATCGGGGGTGACAAAGCCGTTGAAGGTATTTGCGTGGGCTTCGGCCTCATAAGTAACTCCCGGCTCTGGGGCAACCGCTGGTGTAGATGACCTGGCATGTTGTAAAGAGGTAAAAACCAGAAAGGCCAGCGAAGTCGCAAGCGCTCCTAACGCAAAAAAAACCACGGCAAACCAGAACGCGCTGATGCGCCTGCGCTCAGGAAAGCCACCAGGAAAGGGATGGTCCAGGTGAACGGGAAACGGAGACGCCAATTCCAGGCCGTTTTTGGCGGGTTCAACCTGCACAAATCGGGGAACATAGCTCCCTTTCGGCAGATCGATGCGGACCTTGGCCGCCGCCAGTTCCGTGGAGTACACCTCGTGCAGTTTCTCTCTCAGGTCAACCGCCCGGCGGCGCACCACAGAATCTTCCGCCGTGGAATAGTCCGACGGCCTGCCGAATGCTTCTACGCCGATGATAAACTCGCAAAGTTCGCTGCCCCGGCCCTCAATCTCCATTTCGCAGATATAGCGGAGAAACTTTCGTAGCTGGTCGGCGCGAAGAAAGGTCGTGCTCTGCAGCACCTCTTCGAGGGCTGCGCGCTTCTCCGTCGAACTGGAAGTCATGATCGCCATGCACCCAAACCGCCAATGCGCTGATCCGCTGATCCGATGGCGTAACGCGATGCTCCTCTCAAGGGCAAGCGGCAGAGTCAAACGCCATCCATACTATTGGGGAGATGAAACAAGACGCAGTGCGGACTGCTGCGGTTTCAGTCTGCCGGTATTATAGCGTGAAAATACGCGCAGCCCGGCAAGAAGGGATTGGGAACGATTCCTGGCGGTTCTGAAGTTATTATGTTCAAGCAGCGGCCTATTCCCAATGCAAGCAGGGGTTACTTGAGATAGGAACTCCGGAACTTGCTCTAATTTGAAGTGGTTGCCCGCAGATTTTCCTGCGGCCATCTTTTTCGTGTTGCATATTCCACGCGAACGCACCAGTTATCTCCCCAGGATTCTTACTCGCGGCGGAAAGCTGGGCGCAATGCATCCTAAAGACGGCGAGCGCATACGGCCCGGGCTGATCTACGTTGCCCCTCCCGATCATCACCTGCTGCTTCACCAGGGTTTTGTTCGCGTGGTCCGGGGGCCCAGGGAAAACAGGAACCGGCCTGCGATTGATCCTCTTTTTCGCACTGCGGCGCGTGCTTACCGCCAGCGCGTCATAGGCATTGTTCTCTCCGGTTTGCTCGATGATGGCAGCGCCGGCCTCAAGGCCATTCAGCAGCAGAGGGGTATTACGATTGTGCAGGACCCGGAAGATGCGTTTTGTTCTTCCATGCCTCTCAATGCCATCAAGAATGTAAAACCCGACTACACTCTGCCCGCCGCCGAAATTGCCCCTGTCCTGATGCGTCTCGCAATCACGCCGGTTTCCGGCAAAGAGGCGGCTCCCACGCCCGGTTTGGAAAGCGAATCGAAAATTGCGGAGTTGGATATGGCCACCATTGAAAACGAAGAAAACCCCGGCGCTCCCTCTGCCTTCGCCTGTCCTGAGTGTCACGGTGTCCTCTGGGAAATTTCCGACGGCGAAATGTTGCGCTTCCGTTGCCGTGTGGGCCATGCCTACACCGCCGCCAATCTGCTGGAAGATCAGGGCTCCTCCATCGAGAGCACACTGGGGGAGGCTCTGCGCGCCCTGGAAGAAAGCTCCTCGCTGGCCCGCAAAATGTCGCAGCGATTCGGGAACAGCAGAATTTCGGGCCGTTATATGGAAGACGCGCAAAGCAAGGAAAAACACGCCGCCATCTTGCGCGAGATGCTTTTGAAAGTGAACGAGAGAAACGACAAAGAAGCCAAGACCGCCTAGAGTGTTTCAAATAGGTCAGCCGCGAATCGCGGACAACTACGCGCTGGCGCGCCTTTGCAACCCCTCGGCGTCATCCTGAGCTGACGCCTGAGCTAAACTGCGTTGCACAGCCAGCTTTCCGGTGAGGTCAATTGCGCGTTGCAGGTTCTTCCGCAATTGCAGGGCTCGATCATAGAGCGCTTCTGTGCGCTGCCGAAGCCTCTCGGCATTTTGATATGTGATCCTCCAGCGGGGTGTGGATATTTCAGGCGAGATCTGTTTTTTGCTGGAAACATCCTGTACAGGACACCGCTTCAACCACGCGTCAATATCGCTTGAGACGGCAATGACCGCGCTGCGTTCCTTCCCCCGCGGCCTTCTCACCGGCAGCGCCAGGTCACGCTCCCATCGCTGCGCGGTTCTCACGCCCCGTCCCAAATACTTGGCAATTTCTTTCCATGAGTTTAGGATTATTTCTCTCTGGTCCATAAGTACCCCCACCTGCCAATATTTAGAATATTCAACTTGGGCGCACGTTGGCATACAAAAGTACTGGCTATCCTGCACTCAAACGTTGCAAGCGCGATTTCGTGAATCGCGTTCTGGATAGACTTAAGGTGATTTCGAGTTGATCACCAGTCAGCCACCTCGGCCATCAAGATGCATCCTCAAGGATACACCCCTTGAGGAGCAAATTAGTTCAATTTCTCGATGCGAAGCAGTTGAATTTCAGAAGCGGGAATTTTAGAACGATGCTGAAAATAGGCGGCGGAAAGTCTACCCGGTCTGCTTGGAACCGGCTTCTTTTTTAACACCGGGTGCTGTTCCCCCCGATATGGAACTGGATTTCGAGGCTTTGCTCAACAAAGCCTCTCGCAGCCATAGTATTTTGAGGCGTTTGCTTCTTATATGGCTTCGACCCAGTTTCATTTTTTTCGACCAGGAATCGCTGATTTTCGCGCAAACGCCTGATCTTGGCCAGCAGCATCCGGGTGTGTAGCGTAATGTGCATCGTCCGCCTATATGAGTATGATGCGCTAAAACTAAATTATTATAAGTTTATCTTGGCACAAATAGGGCGTTAGACTGTGTTGTGGTCCGGTCCAGAAAGAAAAAACCGATCGCGCGGGGCATCTCCAACGCTTCTCCCCGCTTCCATGTTGTCGCCGTCGGCGCATCGGCGGGAGGCTTTCATGCCCTGGCCGAGTTGCTGCGCCCGCTTCCAGCCGGGTTCCCCGGCAGCATTGTGGTGGTACAACATCTATACCCTACGCGGGAAAGTCTTTTGGCCAACTTGCTGCAGAATCATACGGCACTGCGGGTAAAACAGGCCGTGCACGACGAAATCATGCTTCCCGGCCACGTATATATTGCCCCGCCTGATCAGCACTTGCTGGTTGGCCCCGGCAAGATCCAGTTGGCGCATACCCGCCTGGTGCATTTTTCCCGCCCTTCGATCGACCTGCTCTTCGAGTCCGTTGCCGGAGTCTATGGTTCGCGCAGTATCGGTATTATCCTGACCGGAACTTTAAAAGATGGCTCCGCCGGAATTCGCGCCATTAAGGAAGCTGGCGGCGTCACCATGGCCCAGGATCCCGCCGATGCCGAGTTTGATTCCATGCCCGCCGCCGCGGTGGCCACCGGTTGTGTCGATTACAGCTTGCCTATCGCCGAACTGGGCATTACCCTAAAGGGCTTGTACGCGGCCCGCTCGCCCAAACCGTATGGCTGATCTTTCTCTCAAAGACTTCTTAGCGCAACTTGCAGAAGAGCGCGGCTTGGAGTTGCGTGGATACAAGCACACCACCCTTGACCGCCGCATTCGCCGCCGCCTGGCGCAGCTGAAAATAGGCGGCTTTCGGCAATATCTGGATTTTATTACCGGCCATCCCGACGAGATCAACGATTTATTAAATACCGTTCTCATCAATGTCACCGAATTTTTCCGTGACCCGCAGGCCTGGCAGGTCTTGCGTGAGAACATTCTGCCCCGCATCACCCGTAGTCTGCGGCAAGGCGATTCTCTACGCATATGGAGCGCGGGCTGCGCCAGCGGCGAGGAGGCATATTCGGCGGCCATCAGTGTTTCCGAATACTTCGGCCGTCAAATCGACGACTACGAGATCAAAATTTATGCCACCGATATCGATGACGATGCCCTCAATACCGCCCGGCGCGCGGAGTATCCTGCCCGTTTGCTGCGCCGGGTGCCGCACGAGCTGCGAAAAAAATATTTCACCGGCGACGAGATCATGCGCCTGGCCCGCGGCGTGCGCCGCCTGGTGATCTTTGGTAAAAGCAACCTCGCATCCGACGCGCCCATCTCACATGTAAAGCTCTTGATTTGCCGCAATGCTCTGATTTATTTTGATTCTGACGCACAAGAGCGAATAATGAGAAGATTGCACTATGCCCTTGATCCCAACGGGGTTTTATTCTTGGGCAAATCTGAGTCGCAGCTTCGCAGCGCATCTCTTTTTCGTCCTCTTGATCCGAAGTGGAGATTTTTCGAACGTGTCGGCCCTGCCCATGGTGAAAAGGAAGTCAAAATGGACAACAAGGGAATCAAAATGGCTGAGCAGCCGGAAGATACTTCCAAAACCAGAGACAACGAAGAGCTTTCGCTACAGATACTGTATTACAACTCCTTGTTACAGGCTCTGGAGCCTGGCGTTGTAGTTTTAGATTCTCGCGACGTTATTGTCATCGAAAATCCCGCCACGCTCAATCTTTTGCATCTTTCCGGCAGGAAACTGGTGGGCAGGCGTTTGGCCGAGAGCGAATTGGCGGCACGCTGTCCCGAACTGGTCTCGAAAGTGGAATCCACCCGTCCATCGAACACGGATGTGCGTTTTGAATCCAATTTTCCCAATGACCAGAAAGTTGCTGTTACCATCCGCTCGATCATGTCTGAAGATAAAAAAAGCCGGGTGGGAACTTTGATTTGCATGGAAGACATTACCCCGAAAGAGCGGCTGCAAAGCACGATCAGCGCCCTGGAATCGACCAGCGAGGAGCTGCAGTCTGCCAATGAGGAATTGGAAACCACCAACGAGGAGTTGCAATCCACCAACGAGGAACTTGAAACCACCAACGAGGAGTTGCAATCCACCAACGAAGAACTTGAAACCACCAACGAAGAGCTGCAATCGCTGAACGAAGAGCTGGAAACGACCAACGAAGAGATGGAATTGCGCGGCAAGGAATTAGACGCCTCGAATGAGCGCTATGCCGAAACCCTGGAAAACATTCCCTGGCCCATGATGCTGATGGACCGCGATCAGAATATCGTGGTTTGGAACGCGGCCGCGCGCAAGCTGTTTGGTTTTGGGTCTACCTCCATGGCGGGCCTGAATCTGAACCGCCTTCCCATTCCTAAAGAAAACACCAATGCGATCTTGCGCCGCTATCGCAGCGTGCTGATAAAGGCGAAGTCTGTGGTTGCTAAAGGAGTTGCACTGCGAGGAACCAAGGCCCGCGAATACATGAATATTCATTTCAGGCCCCTTTCGAAAGACGATTTTGGCTCAGTGCTGGTCATGTTTACTCCTACCACTTCTACCAACCCAGGGAGCAGTTCGAAAGGGCATGCACTCAAATCAAATCCCGATAAAAAATCGAAGGCCAGCAAGAATGGTACGCGCCGCACAAAAAAACGAAAGTGATTTTTGACCTGAAGGATTTTGGCTGAAAGAAATTTCGCCCTCGACGCGGCGGGCTCCGATTCGATTCTAACTTACCTTAGTGGGACCATGAGAGGCGAACAACACCGGAAGGGGTGGCGCGTTGGAAACTATAAATTCCCGCTCCTAGGAGCTCTCTTGCCCTTATGAAGTTCCTCCAAGAGGTTCTTTGCATGGACGATGAGTTTCCGGCTCCGGATGATGGCTTCCCCGCTTTTTTTCATTGTGTCTGCCAGGCTGGTGCGGCATGAATCATAACGAAGATCCAATGTCCTTGGCCAATACGCCGGCTTGGATTTGTTTACCCCCATACCTAAACCGTCCGATGAATAAAATAATAGAACGCGATGGTTAAATTGCAAACTAAATCCAGCTCTGCTCTTAGGCCGCCGAATGAGAACCCAGAAAAACTGCTTGCTGCGCAGCCTCGGGGCGAATAAACAGTGAAGAGAAAAAGCGGGCCGGAGGGCCCGCTTCGTTGTTAAAAGCTGCGAGCTTGCGGCTAAAGTTACGCTGCTTTGGCTTCCACGTTAATGGACTCCGCCAGGTTTGTCAGCTTCTGGTCTGTCGCTTTCTCTTCGTTAAGGGTTTGCTGCAGATAATTAGCCACATCGGCCTGTCCCAGCAATTGAGCATAGGTTCGCGCGCAACCGTAGGCCGCAATCTCGTAGTGCTCCACCCGTTGCGCTGCGGCAATGAGCCCCGCATCCAGCACCTCGGGTTCGGCATCTTCATCCATGATCTCTTCGCCTTCTTTGATCAGGCCCTGCATGCCCTTGCACTTCTTGCCTTCGGCTTTCTCATTGAGGCTTTCAAAACATTGATCAAGGCGCGCGATGTGGCCTTCGGTCTCGCGCAGGTGCTCTTCAAAGGCGCGTTTCAACTCTGGGGAAGAGGCTGCTTCCGCCATCTTCGGCAGCGCCTCGGTAATTTGGTCTTCTGCCGAATACAGGTCCTGCAACTGTTCAACTAAGAGTTCATTAAGGCTTTCCAGCTTCATTGGGTGATCCTCCTTGTATGCGTCGTTAGATGGTATGTTCCGTGCCTCTTTGTTGCCTCGGGCGAGCTGCCGGCGGGAAACAAAGTATTACAGTCATCCGACCGTAGCTCTCACAGGTGGCTGGTGTACAGTCATCTGACCGCAGCTTACAAGCAGCTGTCATCCTGACCGCAGCCGCGCTTCGCGGCGGAGTGGAGGGACCTGGGTTTTTGCAGGCACATGAAGGCTATTGGTGCTGCTAATCGAGCCAACATCCACAGTCCAATCTGTCTACAAACCTTATTCCCAACTTTGGAATTACTCCCAACTTGGAATCCTAAGCTGCGGGCATCCACAACAACAAACTGAGTACCGAGTACTGAGTACCGAGCACAGCCAACCAATCCGGCAGGTGCAGCAACCTATTTATTGACGAAAAAACGAACACAAAATAAGGAGGTTTTGTGCATCTTCTTTGGTGGATTATCGTTGGACTCATCGCAGGATGGGCCACAGGAAAGATCATGCGCGGCGCGGGATATGGCGCGCTCATGGATATCGTGATTGGCATTGTCGGCGCGATAATTGGCGGATGGATCATGCAAGCCCTCGGCTTTGCGTCTGAAGGCGGCACGGTCTATACCATCATTGTGGCCATTATCGGCGCGGTGATACTCACCGCGGTGGTGCGGCTTATCACCGGCAGTCGCGGCGCCGGCAGCGGCGGGCTTAGAAAAGTCGCTTAGCTTCAGACGGAAATGTAGAGACGTGGCTCTAGCTGCGTCTCTATTTTTTTACAGGTGCGGCAGTTGCAACTCCGGTCGCTCTGGCAAAATCAATATATCCCTTTTGTGGATCGGCGCTGATCAGCTTGGCCCGGACCTTATCGCCGACGTCAACGCCTTGCTCGCCGCGGCATAACAGGCCTTCGATATGCGGCTGCAGCACGCGAACGAATGTCCCATGCGGTGTCACTCCGGTCACGATGGCGTCAAAAGTTTCGCCGATTCTATGGCCCATGGCAACCGCCGCAATCCGCTTTGCCATCCCCCGCTCTACTTTGCGCGCCGCATCTTCTTTCGTGGTGCAGTTGGTTGCGACCGCGCCCAGTTCGGCATCGGAATAGGGCGATGCTTGTTTTGCCAGCACTGCTTTGACCAACCGGTGCGTCACCAGGTCCGCAAAACGCCGGTTGGGTGCGGTGGAGTGCGTGTAGTCCTGCACGGCCAGGCCAAAGTGTCCTACCTCCGGATCGCCAGGCCGCTCCAGCACATATTCCCCCGGCCCCATCAGTTTGATGACTGCCAGCGACAGGTCCGCAAAGTGATCGGGATCGGCGGCTTTACGCTTCGTCAGAAAATCATTTAATGCCTTGGAATCCGGCTGGGCGGGAAGTTGCGTGCCGCTCTGCGCCGCCAGTTCCACGATCCGGTTCCAGCGCTCCGGCGTTTTCACCACGCGCCGGATCGAAGAAACCTGCTGCAGCATGCGCGCCACAACGCCGTTGGCGGCAATCATGAAATCTTCAATAAGATCGGTGGCCAGATTCTTCTCCTGTCTGGTAATATCCACCACTTGTTCGTTCAGAATCACCGGACGGACTTCCACGGTATCAATATTGAGCGCACCATGCCGGTAGCGTTCACTCTTGAGCGCCTGGGCTATTTCATTCTGCAGCTTGAGCTGGGCCTGCAGTTCGGCTGATGCCGCCACTTTCGCCGGCGCCGGGCTCTTGCCTTCCAGCCATCCTCCCACCGCATTGTAGGTGAGCTGCGCCTTGTTCCGGAGAATCGCGCGATAGACCGTCTCTGATGTAATACAGCCACTCTGGTCAACCACAAACTCGATGACAATGCCGATCTTGTCCTGGTTTTCCAGCAGCGAGGTTGTCCCCGTCGAAAGCTGCTCCGGCAGCATGGAAAAATTCCTTACCCCGGTATACACCGTGGTGGTTTCTTTGGCTGCGTGCTCGTCAATGGGTGACCCTTTAGGGACGAAAGCATCCACGTCGGCAATTCCCACCAGGACCTTGGCCTGCCCGTTGGGCAACCGCTCGGCCACCTCAATCTGGTCAAGGTCGCGTGAGGTGTCATTGTCAATCGAGGACCACAACAGGTTGCGCAGATCGCGAACATCGCCATCTGGAACAATTTGCGGCGGATGTGCTTCAAGCTGCGCAAGCTGCTGCTCGGCTGCTGCTGGAAACTCCGGCTCAAAGCCATTCTCCAGCATGATTTGTTTGGCCATTGCCTGCAGATCGACATGGGAAAAACGGTTATTGTCCATGAATAGAGTGAGAAGATCAATTCAGAGTATTGTGAAAGCACAAGCCTAACATGCAGCCATACGCCAAGGCGAATTGCGGAAAGCATGAGCCTGTGAAGACTTTGTATCGGAGCACAAATTTACTCTTGCCGTGAGCGAATAATTTGGTACATGCACTGGAGCTAAAAACTTAAGAGCTAAAAAACTAAAGACTAAAAAGCTAACCCCAATCGGCTGAGTTCCAGACATCTTCTTATATAGCAATCCATTCCAATCACATAGAGGAATTGGCAGACATGAGTTGTGCTGCCGGTCGACACGCCTATTCTGCAATTCAGCGGGTCTTCCCTGCTTGGATGGCGGCGGCTCTGCTGTGTGCGTATGAAACTGCTGATCGGAGGGATAATACTGTTCTGCTCGCTGGTGCTCTATGCCCAGACGACCGCCCCTGTTTACACCGGCGCGCCACAGCTTTATGAGGGCCAGAAGGTCGCTTCCGTCGAACTTGTCGCCAACCCCTATATTGATGTCAGCTCCTATCGCCGCCTGGTGCTGCAACAACCGGGCGAGCCTTACTCCACCACCCATGTCCAGGCCAGCATTGACGCTCTGAACCGGGCCGGGCGCTTCAGCAAAGTCGAGTTACAGGCAGAACCTGACCCTGCCGGCTTGAAATTGACCTTCCTTCTGCAACCGGCGTTCTATTACGGCGTGCTGGAGTTTCCCGGAACCGAAAAGCAATTTCGTTACACGCGGCTTTTGCAGGCGGTCAACCTGCCCAGCGAAGAACCCTACGAGCTCGATAGCCTGGCAAAAGCCCAGACGGCTCTGCTTGAATTCCTTCAGAAGAATGGTTTTTTTGAGGCCCAGGTCCGCACCGAAACGCAATTTGATGATGCCCACCAGCTCGCCAACATATTTTTTCACGTGCAACTGAACAAGCGCGCCAGCGTTGGACGGGTTGCGTTCAACGGCGTTCCTGCTCAAGAGTCTGCTCGCATGACCCAGGCATTACGTTCCCTGCATGCCCGGCTGGTCGGCGGTGACCTGAAACCCGGCAAAAGTTTTACATCCGAGCGCATTCAGGCTGCGACTGCCTATCTGCACTCTTACCTCAGTGGCCGGGATCGCCTGATTCAGGAACTGCGGGTAGGCATGGTGCAGTTTCATTCAGATACCAACCGCGCCGACGTGATGTTCAATGTGCGGCTGGGCCCGCCCGTCTCCGTTACCGTTACCGGCGCCAAGCTGACCTGGGTTCCCTTCATGAATTCCAGGAAGCTGCACCAATTGATTCCCGTTTTCCAGGAAAGTTCGGTTGATCCTGACCTGCTCATGCAAGGCGAGCGCAACCTGATTGATTTCTTTCAGAACAAAGGGTACTTCGATGTAAAAGTGGACTATCAAGTGCAGAACCTCCCGGCAAAGGTTTCGGTGATGTACCAGGTCACCGAGGGCCGCCGTCACAAGGTGGAAGAAATTTCGGTGGAAGGCAATCATTATTTTTCAAGTGACAAACTGCTGGCCGGCATTCCCGTGACCAAAGGCCACTTCGTCACCCACGGCCACTTCAGCAACAAGCTGCTCAAGCAAAGCGTAAACACAATTACCGCGCTCTATCGCAACGACGGTTTTGAAGAGGTCAAAGTCACCCCGCAAGTGGTGGACCGCGAGCCCAAGATCTACATAACATTTCAGGTGGACGAAGGACCGCAGACGCTGGTTGAGGACCTGCGCATCCAGGGTAACCGCGCGTTAAATCTTCGGGATCTGCAGGCGCGCCGGGGATTCGATCTCGCGCCCGGACTTCCCTTTTCCCCCGCGCGTTTGAGCCAGGACCGCGCCCGCATCGTTGCTACCTATCTCGACCGCGGGTTCCCGCGCGTCACTTTAACCCCCAAGGTCGATCGCCTGCCGGCCGACAGCCACCGCGTGCAGGTGACCTACCTTATTGACGAAGGTCCGCAAGTGCGCGTGGAAGACATTGCCATCGTAGGCAATCACCACACTCGTACCTCGTACATCGCGCGTAGCCTCGCCATGGGTTCCGAGGAGCCGCTTGCGCAATCGAAGCTGCTGACTGCGGAAAGCAATCTCTACGATGTTGGAGTTTTTGATTGGGCGAGCGTCGGCCCCAGGAAACCAATCACCGATGAATCCCAGGAAGAGGTGGTCGCCAAAGTACACGAATCG
>DASREY010000162.1:0-2196 GCA_035651775.1 Terriglobales bacterium | reverse complement strand
ATCAATGCCTGAAAAAGGCTCATCCAGCAGGATGAACTTGGGCGAGATGCAAAGAGCACGCGCAATCTCCACGCGCCGCCGCTCGCCGCCGGAAAGCGCGTAACCCATGTTATGGCGGATATGCCCAAGCCCCAATTCGTCGATGAGGTTGTTTTGCCGGCGCCGCCTCTGCTGCCATGAGATCGGCTGTACTTCAAGAACGGCCATGATATTTTCTTCCACGGTGAGCTTGCGGAAGACTGATGGCTCCTGGGGCAGGTAGCTGATGCCGTAATTGCGCGCCCGCAGGTACATAGGCACACTGGTGATGTCTTCGCCGTCTACCAGCACGCGCCCGCTGTCTGCCGGAATCAGGCCAACCGTTATATAGAAGGTGGTAGTTTTGCCGGCCCCATTTGGCCCCAGAAGCCCAACTACCTCAGATTGGTTGATGTGGACGCTGACTCCATTGACTACCCTGCGGCCTCGGTACGATTTTGCGATTTCGTCCGTCGCTAGGGTCTGCATTACTTCTTACTCGCGTCTCGAATCCTGGTTTGTATCAGAGTATGCGAAGATTCTTTACTTCCTACAAGCACCCTATCATCGTGAGTAAAGAAAGTCAACGAATCGCCCGTGATTTGGCCCTGTTCGGCATCAAAAATGCTAGGAGAGCGTCCCTCGGATGCCGTCAGCACAAATTTTTCATCCTGGGCCGTATAGACCAGCAAATTGCCCGTGGCCTTGCGGGTTTGTTGCTGGATCACGATGTCGCCCTGAGCGACCATCTTATCGAGCTGGCTGGCAGATTGAGCGCCACGAGGCGTAAGCAAAACCTGGACGCTGTCTGCCGTGGTCGTGGAATCCGCTCCGCGAATGACGACGTGGCCGCTGAAGACTGCCTTTCTTTCGCCGTCCACATAAGAGAGACGATCAGAAACCACGTTGACAGGCGTGTCTTTGCCTTTCTTATCGCGCTGAACGAAGACTGAACTCACCTGGGTTCCCGCCGATCCTTGTGCTTCAAGGCTGCGGTGGCCCCGGTCGAAGGAGATCACCGGAGCCTCGACGATGTTGGCGCCCAAGTTGGCACTCTGCCACAATCTCGCTTTCGTAAACTTTGCTACGTCGGTGGCGCGATTGGCAGTCATGGTATCGCCTGTAACGTGAATGGGATCGGCGGAGCCCAGCATCGCTCCTCCGGGCTGCGCCTTCAGGTCGGCATACGTTGTTTTTACTGCGCCTTCGGCAATCGCAGTGTTAGTCTTGCGCGCCAACTGAATGCCGTTGGCGGTAAGTGATACTCCCGAATCGACGATCCGAGGCGATCCGCTCAATGTGACGAGGTCATCTGCCAGCGCGTACCTGGCCCGGTCGGCAGAGGCCACGCGCGTACCTTCCTGAAGATGAAAGTCTCCACTTTGTTCGAGCTGGGTGATGGTTCCCTGGCTGTTGAAATTGGCAGTAAGGTCGCGGCTGGTCGAAACGCGATCGGGTTGCCCAGGGGTAGAGCTAACGATCCGAACATTCGTGTTGGCGAACACCGAGCTTGGACGATTCTGTCCATTGAACGCTGCTTTGAATTCTCCCGCCGTGATCACGTGCTTTACATTGGCCTGCATCAACGTAACCACGGCAGGGCCAGAAGTGACCGCATGGTCAAGCTTCTTGCCATTTTCGACGAATAAATCGAGAGCATCCGATTGAATCTCGGTCGATTTCCCCGGCGCACCCTGGGTGATCTGTACCGACTCTTCACCGCGCGCTTTCAACAACTGGTTGTTTGGACCAAACGTCAACTGCACACGCCCTGCCTTGCCCTGGGCCGGAGAAGCGCCTGGCTGGGAAAAACTCACTCCTCCGGAAAGCGTGCCGGAACGCGCCTGGTTTCGGTCCCCCATGAGGAATTCGGCCTCCGGAGCACTCACGTTGAAGGGCTTTTGACCTTTTTGTTCTACATGAACATTTCCCGCCGCCTGGATTCGATCAATGTTGTTGTCGTCGCGCAGCAGGATTGTGAGCCTGTCGGCCTGAATGGTCCGCAGCGGCTGCTCCAGCCGTGCGGATTGCAACACAGCTTTGCGAGGCTCCTTGGTGATCACAGCGCTCTGGGCCGACAGCGTGGCGTTGTTTTTGTCTTTCGTCACGAAATGGACAGCAGAGTGGAGCGTGAGCAGGTTAGAGTGCGAATCATAGGTGGCGCCCACAGCCGATCCG
>DASREY010000161.1:0-5973 GCA_035651775.1 Terriglobales bacterium | reverse complement strand
CGTCGGCATTCCCCGCCAGTACTATGTTCCCGCCATCGACAAGATGATTCGCCCCGACGAATACAGCTTCTACCAAGTCCGCTATAAGAAGGTCTATGACGTCTTCTATCGCGATACGCCTCTGGGCATGATCAGGATTCTGGTGGCTTATGTGAAGGACGATTCGCGTTCGCACCTTGATCCCGAGGTGCGCGTGGGCCATGTCTTCTTCATCTTTGATAAAGATGTGCAGTTGCGCAGCGCGCTGAATGACATTTATGAAGCGCAGGAGGTTTGTGCTGAAGGGTGTGCGATGAACGGCTTTGCCGCCAGCGTGGTTGCTCAGCCTAGATCGCCCAGCGAGGCGCAGCTAATGCTGGCGCGGCAGATGCGTCCGCAGTGGCATGGTGAAGAGATGCCGGATGCCTCGCCCGGCCTGCAAATCTTCTACCAGGACAGCCCTTATCCGGTGGACTTTGAGCACAGCTTTGTAGAGCGGATCGACTTCAGCCTGGTCAGCAATGCCAGCCTGGAGCGCTACAGCATTGAAATACGCGGTAAGCAGCCCACTATGCTGGATGTGTGGCGTCCGCGCCGCCATCCCAGCGAAACCGCGGACGCACAGTAAGGGAAGTAAGCGTTCAAGCAATATGTAGTTGGAGCAGTTTGAATCAGAGATGAGAAAAAGCGGAAACACATAGTGAGGCTGGATGCTAACTGCATCCATAAATCCACACATTGCGCCTAGTATCATCAACGCGTAGAGCAATGCAGCTCCTGACCAAGAGTCCGATCCAACGACTGCACCCAAAGCCCAAAACAGCGAGATTGGTTAAAACTATACTGTTCTTCTGGATGACCACTTTTCCTAAAACTAGAAATTTCTTAAAAACTATCTTTGCCAACTCTTATCCGCCAAGCTTCTGAAAAGTTATGAGTAAAACAAAGCTTAAATACGAACTAAGCAAAATTAAACCCATCTACCATTGATAAAGTCCCCTAAATTCGCGTGTATGCTATGGGCACGCCTGCGGCCGCTATCACACCGGCCGCTCGAATTCAGCCTCTCCCGGAGGAAGCCCGCATGAATTCCTACAGACATTTTCTATCTTTACGCGCATTGCTGACCATGTTGTTGCTCAGCGGCAGCATTCTATCGGCACAAACTATCTTAGGTGCAACTAAGCCAATTATTACCTTTTCCGATATTGGCGACCAGCTCAATGAAACCTCCAATTCCGCAGTGGTGGTAGGCGACTTTAACCGTGATGGACAGATTGACCTGGCAGCGCTGGTTCTTGACGTCGACGGCAGCCCCCCCGGAGTCCTGGTCAGACTGAACCCTCTCACCAACAGCGAGCAGGGCGCTTTTTATGTGGTGGGTCCTGGTCCCGACGAAATCCTTACCGCGGACTTCAATCATGACGGCCATCTCGATCTGGCGGTTGCGAACGGCAGGGGCAACACGGTAAGCATTTTGCTCGGCAATGGGGACGGCACCTTCCGCCCGGCCGCCGACGTGATGCTGGCGGGACATCCCAAAGCGATTGCCGCCGCGGATTTCACGCGCGATGGCTTTGCCGACCTGGCGGTGATGGACTGCGTTCCCAACGCGAGTTGCAGCCTTAAGGTGTTTCGCGGCAACGCGAGCGGCAATCTGACTTTCTGGCAGAAGATTGGCCTGCCCGGCGCTGCCAACATGGCCAAGGGATTGATGACAAGCGTGGATTTCAACCGCGACGGCCGTCCTGACCTGGCTCTGGTGGCCGGCAACACGGAAGCGATGGTATTTACCGACAACCCCACGGGACATCTGCAACTGCGTTCGCAATTCAAGATGCCGAACGGAAGCATCGCCGGCAGCATGGTCTGGGGATCGTTCAACCATGACAACCTGCCCGACTTGGCTTTCCGTGTGGTGGACATCTGTGGAGCGTCGTGCGGATTCGCCAACTCTATCTATGTCTTTCTCAATACGGGAAGCGGCGCGTTTGTGCTGCGCGACCGGATCGGCGTCCACCAGGGCGCAGGCGCAAGCCTGCTGGTGGCCACCGACATTGACGGCGACAATGTGCAGGACCTGGCGACGGTGAGCCAGGACTTCAACAACGCCTTTCTCCAGTATTCTCTGGGAAACGGCGATGGAAAATTCAACACTACGGTTACGATTTTCAGGCTGCCGTTTGACCCATTTGCTGGTCCCCCCTCTCAGGATGGGGCATTGGTTGTGCCCAGCGGCCTGGTGGCGCGCGACATGAACCTGGATTCACGCCATGATCTGGTCAATGCCACGCTGGAATTGGGCAACGAGCAGGGCGGCTGGCAGATTCTGGGCAACGATAACGCGCAGAAGATTTGTTCTCCGCCAAATTCGTCCAGGTTGGCTGCCAGAATATGCTCTCCGGTAGCCAATGCGACGGTGCCCGGCACGTTGACAGTGAAAGGCTCGGGCAATTCTCCAGCGGGAGTGAAAAGAATGGAGCTATGGGTGGATGGACATAAGCGCTTTGAAGAATGGAATGATCAACTGCTCACTACCATTTCACTAGCTCCGGGAAAACATCGCATTGTGGTCCAGGCGGTGGATCAGGATGATTCGTTCTCGCCAAAGGCGATCGAGGTGACAGTGCCGTAAAGGCGCAGGCGAGGGCGGCTGCGGTCCACGATCAGTGTGCTCCCGATCGGCTAACGTGAAACATGTCCGAACAGTGCAATTAAGATGAATGCCAGCCCCATGACTGTACACAAAGTCCGTTGCAACCATGGTGGAATCGGAGTCTTTGTGTTCTTCCAGTACCAGGGCCCTTTGGTGAGCCAGCCGGTGGCCAGGAATGCGGTTCCGAGGATTACGAACCAGATGCGCAATAAGAACGGGAAATCATGGTACGGCTTCACCTCAGGGACATTTGAGCTGTGGTCTGCGAGAATCGAGAACACGAGCAACAAGAGAAGAACAACCCCGATGAAAATCATTATCCGCAATCGCAATTTCATGATCTGAGGTATAGCCTATCAGCCGCGCTTTTTGTGGCGGCTACTTTCGGCCGTCCCGCCAAAGGCGGGACTGGAGCAAGGAAGATACTCGCGTCGGTTCGAGCCCTCGAGAGCAGCGGAGCAGATCCCTCGCTCACGCCTGATCAGCTTTTAAGCGACAGACTAAATGCGGATTCACGGTTATTTGTTTTGTGCTTTTGCTAATTGCTGTGCCAATTGCTATTCGCTACCGCACCCCGAACTCAATGGTGGAAGGATATCTGGCCTCCACCTTCAATCCGCTTCCCAGGGAAAGATCGCCAGGAGCCGAGAGCTCCGCCAGGGGCATACCGTTCGAGGTATCAATTAATGCAAACGTGAGGGAGGCGTCGTGGGAGAGGCTGTCCCAGAGCGGGTCAGCGGTAAAATCAGGCAGGTCGAAGGCGAAGCTGCCGTCAGATTCCATCTTGGTGTTTGCTAAAATGAGTCCCCGCACGGGCCTTGGCAGGCCGAAGAACTTTCCCGCCCAGCGGACGTTGTAAACCGCGGTCACCTCAATCTTTTTTCCGGCGAATTGGGGGACGCTCACATGGCCGTGCAGTGGGGTGCTCGGCAGCGCCTTGCATTGAGGTCGGCCCGGCGCACGCCGGTGGTTAGATCGGCAGTGACGATCTCAAACTGACACCCCGGTAAAAAGGCATACGCCTGGAGGCTTTTGGCCGCCTTTCCAGCAAGCGCCGTTCCGATCACGACTCGGGTAGGGCCCCCAAATTTAACGTTTGATACTTCCCTGCTTGCCGGCTGCGGCTGCCCGGAGTCATCTCTGAGGACGTACTCGACCTGAAGTTGTACCGTAATGGCCGGCGCACTCATATTGAAGCTGAACGAGTCCTGGTTGCGACTGGCCTGTGCTGAGGCGAAAACTGAAACGGCCAGGAGGAAAGCAGACAGCAATGCTGGCTTGAGCATATTTCTACATTACCTCCAACTCGATCTCCAGGTGGATAGCGGACCGCCACCTTTAATGAGGTTCCGCTATTATCGCCCGAAATGAAACGGCTGGTTGAAAGTTTTTGTGTTTTTACCCGGTTCTCGCCCGCATGGTGAGCCGCACGTAACCTTGTCTCCGTTATCCGCGCTTTTTGTGGCGTTTCTCTGCTCGTTTGGGCTTATCTTCCAGCACGGCGAACTGGATTTTGCGCTGGAGGTGGTCGATGCGATCCACCAGGACGCGCACCTTGTCTCCGATGGAGTAGGTCTTCCGTGATCGGGCGCCGATGATCTGGCGGGTGTTGTCGTGATAGGCGTAGTTGTCGTCGGTGAGCGAGTTGAGAGGCACCAGGCCTTCAATGAACAGTTCGGTCAGCTCCACGAAAAAGCCAAACTTGGTGACACTGACGATCAGCGAGTCAAAGCCATCACCCACGCGCTGCTCCATGAATTTGAGCTTCTTCCATTCCATGAGTTCGCGCTCGGCTTCGTCGGCGGCGCGCTCGGTCTGGCTGGAGCTTTCCGCGATTTCGTGGAGTTCAGATTCAGAGATTGGCCCGGCCATGGTTGGGGTGGAGGCGCGTCGGCGGGCGGAGGAACCTTTTTCAGCGCGCTTAGACCAGGGAGAGTGTTCGGGAGATGGGGCCATGTAACGACGAGTTTCTGGCTGGATTGATGAAGCTTTATCGTGCGCAGCCGAGGGCGGCTGCGGTCCACGAACATTTTTGGAACGGTCTTCTTCTTGAGCTAATTCAGTATCGTGGGACACGCGATGCACAGGCAGGAGTGCCTGTGCCACATGTTTTTCATAGGATCGCGAGCCTCGCTCTCCTGATGCTTCATGGTGCAACGCCCACTTCAACAGACGATGGATGATCAGATCGGGATAGCGGCGGATGGGCGAGGTGAAGTGCGTATAAGTCGGCGAGGCCAGCGCGAAGTGGCCTTCATTCACCTCTGAATAGCGAGCCTGCTTGAGCGAGCGCAGCATCAGGAATGAAAGCACTCGTTCTTCCGGCTTGCCGGTGATCTTCTGGACCAGCTTCTGGTACATGCGCGGCGTGATGTGGACTTCTTCAGGAAGCTCGATGGTTGGAGCGCGACGGCCTGAATCGCGGAAGTGGCGTTTATCGCCGCGCGTCTGTACTCGCTTGATCGGCAAAGCACCGACACCCAGCGAATAGCCGAAGCCGGCGGCGATGGTCTCAAACTCATAGACGCGCTTGGCGTCAGGCTTTTCATGGATGCGGTAGAGGCTGGGAATGCCGAGCTGCTCCAGGTGGGCGGCGACGGTTTCATTGGCGGCGAGCATGAACTCTTCAATCAGACGGTGCGCCCAGTTGCGCTCTGAAGGAGTAACGCTCTTCATGAGGCCATGCTCGTCAAATTCAATCACCGGCTCAGGCAGGTCAAAGTCAATGGAGCCGCGCTTGACGCGCTTGCGGTTGAGGATCTGCGCCAGCTCATACATGAGGTCGAAATTTTCGGCGAGCGAGGCATAACGGCTGCGGATATCTTTATTTGTCTGGCCTACATTCCTCTCCGCAGGCGGGGGCGCCTGCGCTCCAGAACGGGCCTCGATGATGGCGTTTACGTCGGTATAGGTCATGCGCTGGGCAGAGTGAATGACGCCTTCTGCCAGCTCGTAAAAAATGACCTCGCCATGCGGATCAATTTCCATGACGCAGGAGAGCACCAGGCGATCAAGCTCTGGCCGCAGGCTGCAGATGTCGGTGGATAGCTCGAGCGGAAGCATGGGCACGGCGCGATCCGGGAAATAAACTGAGGTACCGCGCTTGCGGGCTTCTTCATCGATGGCAGAGCCGTCTTCCACGTAATGCGCCACGTCAGCTATGTGGACGTGAAGCTCATAGTTGCCGCTATCGAGACGGCGGACGAGGACGGCATCGTCAAAGTCGCGGGCGGTTTCACCGTCAATGGTGACGATCGGCAGGTGGCGAAAATCCCGCCGCTGGGCAATTTCTTTTTGTGGGATGACCGGGCTGATCTCCTGCGCTTCTTCCAGCACAT
>DASREY010000160.1:0-4821 GCA_035651775.1 Terriglobales bacterium | reverse complement strand
CGTCAGAATTGGGGTGGTTGGAATTGATGTGATATCCACTCTTGATAGTGAAGCCCAGCTTAACTTGAGCCGGCCGGCCGGCGCTCACCGTGATCTCATGCGCCGGCATCGCTGACACGAAACCAGAGCTGGGAACTGGAGGTGAACTGAGACCGGAGGAAAGCTCATCTGCCGGCGACTGAAGCATCGGCAGGCTCAGCAAAAACAGGAACAAAAATAGACGAGTGGGCTTCATTTTGCCACGGAATTGTTTGCAGAGGTGGTTTGCGCAGGAACTGCAAGCGTCTTCTTGATGTCATCTTCCAGGTCGCTTTGACCTCTTAGCCCGATCACCACATCCACAATCTTCCCGTTGCGATCAATGAAAAAGCTAACAGGATAGCCATCCAGGCCTCCATAGGCATCGCTTACGTTTTCCGTTCCCTCAACAATGGTGTAGTTGATATTCATCTCTTTTACGAAGGGCGGAATCTCTTTGGGGCCGCTGTCCATCGCGACACCCACGATTTCCAACCCCTGGGGTTGATATTGCTTATAGAAATCAACCAGCCAGGGTGTTTCAATCTTGCAGGGACCGCACCAAGTCGCCCAAAAATTCAGCAGCACGGCCTTGCCACGATAACCAGAAAGCTTGACCGGCTTTCCATCCAGGGTCTTAAGTTCAAAATCGGGCGCCGCGCTTCCTGCCTTTAAAGTGGACTCTTGTTCCGGCGCAACTCCACCCGCCTGCACGGTTTTACGCGAAAGCCGCGCGCCAGCGTAAATCATAAGCGCCACAACTCCGATAATTACGATGAGAACAACACTATTACGTTTCACAAATGAATCCAGCCTTTACAAAAATTTTTCCAAAGTACGGAAGAATGAGAATTGATCGAGCCAGCTATTAATCATGGCAAAATTTCGGCTGAAAATCAGCACTCCAATGAAAATCAACAGAACGCCACTGACCACCTCAACCATGTGCAGGTGTCGGCGAAAGCGGCCGTAAAACGCGAGAAAGCGGTCGATTCCCAGCGAAGTCAGTAAGAACGGGACCGCCAATCCGAGTGAGTAGACGGCCAGCAGCAACATGCCCTTGCCTACGGTATCTTCTTTGGACGCGAATTGGAGGATTGGCCCCAGGATAGGCCCGATGCAAGGCGACCATCCAAAGGCAAAAGCAAAGCCAACCAGAAAAGCGCCGGCAGCCGTGCTGTTGGTTTTGAGACCATGCATGCGTTTATCGGCATACAAAGCCTTGATTGGGACTAGGCCGGTGAGATGCAATCCAAAGATGATGATGATGACACCGGCGATTTTGCTCATTAACGCCAGATGCTTGTGCAACACATGGCCAACCGTGGTGGCGGCCGCCCCCAGGGCAAGGAAGACGATAGAAAATCCCAGAATGAACATCAACGAGTTCAGAAAGACCGTGCGCATCAGGCGCGAATCCTGCTCTTTGAGTTCTTCTACGCTCGCTCCCGAGATCAGCGATACATATCCAGGAACCAGCGGCAGAACACAGGGCGAAAGAAACGAAATCAGCCCGGCAAAGAACGCAGCAATGGGTAAAGGTAGTGAGGACATGAGACCAGCTTTAATTGTAACAATCCCGGCTTATTAGACGCACAAAGTATGTCTCAGTGTGCGGCAATTCGTTCCGAAATCCTGAATTAGATTGATTCGTCGAAGCGAACAAACGCGTTTGCCCGGCCGGGTCAATAAGCCCCCACAGGGTAGCAAGATAGAGGCCGAAAAGCGCTATGGTATTGACCTCACGCTCGCGATCCGCAGGCTTGGGCTTACACCTGGGGATTGGGATGCGCCGCTCAACCAAAAGAAAAACCGCGACGGCCATCGAACCGGCCAGCGAAGCTTAATCGAAAAAATTATTTCCCCTTGGACTCCAGTGTGGAGTTGTCTTCCATGATGCCCAAGCGAATGGGCGGGTGCTTCCGCAAGCCGGTCCAGGTTTCAGCCACAACGATGGAGTTGCCGGGATTTTGAGGGTCGTACCGGATCGAAGCGGGCACCCCGATGCGGCAATTTTTGGTGTCTACGTATTGCTGCAAATTGGTGACATCCTGCGATGCCTCGTAGGTAACGCCGGCAACGTCGTAGTGAAAAATCAGCATTTGCGCCGGCCCTAAGGATTTCATCTTGGGATGAACGGCGTCGAGCGGCAACTCGCACACATCAATGATGGTGCCATCAATGATGCGCCCATTATTGGCCAGCCAGAGACGGCGCTCGTGCTCAAGCTCTTGCGGCGTCTTACGCCTGCTGTAAAGCCAATAGCCTGTAGCCGCGGCCAGAGCGGTTACGCCGGTCAGAACAATAGGATAGAAACGAAGTGGGCTCATCGTGCTTACTTTTCGGTTGAAGGGCCTTCGTCACTTGCATGACGAACCTTGCAGTTGATTTAAGTTACTACACAACAGGGCGAATCTGAATCCAACAATCTGCTTAGATGCTCAACCAACAGCTTACGTTTCGACTTAAATCCCACCCGACCCTGGTTTCGACGCCTGCTTAAGCCTTGGCCTTTTCCCAGTCCTTTAAGAACTGCGCCAGCCCTTTATCGGTAAGGGGATGATTGAACATCATGTCGAGCACTTTAAAGGGGATCGTAGCCACATGGGAGCCTGCCAAGGCCGCTTCCACTACGTGCAGCGGATGGCGGACTGAGGCCGTGAGCACCTGCGTGGTGTATCCGTAATTTTTATAAATCTGCACAATCTGGCGGATCAGGTCCATGCCGTTCTGGCTGATGTCATCGAGCCGCCCGACGAAGGGACTGACGTACGCCCCCCCCGCCTTGGCCACCAGCAACGCCTGCGTAGGCGAGAAACACAACGTCATGTTGATTTTGATGCCTTGCTCGCTCAGGCACTTGCAGGCTTTTATTCCGTCGCGCGTGGTGGGCAGCTTGACTACTACGTTCTTATGCCAGCGAGCATACTCCTGGCCCTCCTTGCACATGCCACCCGCGTCGGTAGCCACTACCTCCACGCTCACAGGTCCATTCACAGCATCGCAGATGGACAAAATAGTCTCTTTAAAAGGCTTACCCTCTTTGGATACGAGAGAAGGATTGGTAGTCACGCCATCTAAAATACCCAGAGCGGCGGCCTCGCGAATCTCGTTGATGTTTGCAGTATCAATAAAGAATTTCATAGTCAGTTAAGTCCTAATGAAATTTTACAACTGCTGGATGTGCAATGCCATGCCATCTTAGTCATTCACCACGTGATTACTCAGCGTTCCAATACCCTCAATCTTTACCGCTACAACATCGCCCTTTTTCAGAGGGCCTACGCCTGCCGGCGTACCGGTGCAAATCAGGTCAAAGGGGAACAGGGTCATAACACGAGAAATGTGGCGGATTACGGTGTCCAACGAGAAAATCAAGTCCCGCGTATTTCCGCTCTGGCGCACTTCGCCGTTGACCAGAGTCTCCACCTTGATACCCGCCCACGGATCGATTTCGTCGGTAACAATCGGGCCGACCGGGCAGAAAGTGTCAAAGCCTTTGGCACGTGTCCATTGGCCGTCTTTTTTCTGCAGGTCGCGCGCTGTGACATCATTCACGCATGTATAGCCGAAAATAAAAGGGCGCACGTCCTGATCATCGCGGAGCTTGCGGCAGGTCTTCTTGATGATGATGCCCAGCTCGCCCTCGAAATCCACTCGCTGCGAAATTTCCGGAAGGCGGATGTCATTCAGCGGACCGATGATGCTGGAAGGCGGCTTCAGGAAAAGCAGAGGTTCGGCGGGGACCTCGTTGCCCAACTCCTGCGCATGGTCGCGGTAGTTGCGCCCCACGCACACGATCTTATGCGGATGCACCGGGGCCATCAGCTTTGCCTCCGATAGCGGGATGCGCTCCGGCGGGATGAAGTCGGGAATAATCGTTCCCCAGGGATCGGTTTCGCTGGGCGGAACGCCCAGCATGCAAGAGATCATCTCGGTATCATCCACGGTCTCGATAAGTCCGTGGCGCGTCTTGTCTCCCAGCTTGAAGCGGCAGTATTTCATGCGATTGCTGCATTGTACCTGAGAGGCGAGCTATGGAGCAGTTCAGGAGCGGCCGGTTTGTTGAGACGATATCAGATTTTCGAATTCTAGGCTGTCTGAACCGCGGTCTTCTCCCGAGCAACCGCCTGCTGGAAGTAGGGCAAGGAGAGCTTAAGTCCGGTGGCCAGATCGATTTTCGGCTCCCAGCCAAGCAGTTGACGCGCTTTGGTGATATCGGGGCGGCGCTGTTTGGGGTCATCTTCGGGCAAAGCTTCGTATTTGATGCTGCTTGTAGAGCCGGTAACCTTCAACACTTCGTTGGCGCACTCCAGAATCGTGAACTCAAACGGGTTGCCAATATTGACCGGCAGATTCTCCACGGAGTTCATGAGGCGCAGGAAGCCCTCAACTTCATCAGAGACGTAGCAGAAGCTGCGCGTCTGGCTGCCGTCGCCGTAAACGGTAAGAGGTTCCCCACGCAGCGCCTGCTTCATGAAATTGGGAATCACCCGGCCATCGTTCAGTTGCATGCGTGGGCCGTAGGTATTGAAGATCCGCACAATGTGGGTATTCACGTTCCAATAACGGTGCGCAGCCATGGTCGCGGCTTCGGAAAAACGCTTGGATTCGTCATAAACCGAGCGCGGACCTATGGGATTTACATGTCCCCAATAGGTTTCTTTCTGCGGATGCTCATGCGGGTCGCCGTAACACTCCGAGGTGGAGGCAAGAAAGAAGCGCGCCGAGTATTTTCTGGCAAGCGCCAGCGCGTTGAAAGTTCCCTCGGAGCCGACCTTCAGGGTGGCAATGCCATGGGTC
>DASREY010000159.1:0-15004 GCA_035651775.1 Terriglobales bacterium | reverse complement strand
AGGTACACCCCTTAACTGGAGGTTGGGTCCTGATCGCTGTCAAGAAGCCGGGCGCACTGTACGACGTCCACAGTGGCGCGACGCTGGCGAGCTACACGATTGGTACGCCGGTTCGCATCAACACCATAGTCAACACCAAGGCGCGTACTTGCCAAATCTATATCAACGGTTCGCTGAAAATAACCGACACAAACGGCGTGCCTCCGCTCTATGACAAGCTCGGCGTCTACCGGACTGCGAGTGGAAAGGGGCCGGTGAGCGCTACCTGGAGCAACATCGCGTTCTGGAGGAAATAAACGACAGTAAGCGCTTGAACTATGAACCTTAATGTGGTGACGCTCATTCAGGGAAAGGCTGTTTGTGCGAACAAGCATGGCAGCCTTCCCGGAATGCATTCCGCCGGAAATGCGTGGTAGCCCGCTAGGCGATGCTGCGTCCCACGGCTGGCGCGATCATACGCAGCTCCTGCATCAGCTTGGTGAACTGCTCGGGATAGAGTGACTGCGCGCCATCAGAGAGAGCTTTGTCGGGATTGTGATGCACCTCAATCAGCAGCGCATCGGCGCCCGCAGCCACGGCGGCGCGGCCCATGGGAGGGACTTTGTCCCGGCGTCCGGTGCCGTGCGACGGATCTGCGGTCATGGGCAGATGCGAAAGTTTCTTGATGATAGGAATGGCGGAAATATCCATCGTGTTGCGCGTGTAGGTCTCAAAGGTACGGATGCCGCGCTCGCACAAGATCACCTCGTAGTTGCCGCCGGCCATGATGTACTCCGCCGAAAGCAGCAGCTCTTCAAACGTAGCGGCGATGCCGCGCTTCAGCAGCACCGGCTTGCGGACTTTGCCCAACTCGCGCAGCAGATTAAAGTTCTGCATGTTGCGCGCTCCCACCTGGAAGATATCAATATAGGGCATCATGAGCTGAATCTGCGAAATTTCCATGACTTCGCTGATCACCAGCAGCTTGAATTTATCTGCCGCTTCGCGCATGATCTCCAGCCCTTGCTGGCCCATGCCCTGGAAAGAGTAAGGGGAAGAGCGCGGCTTAAAAGCCCCGCCGCGCAGCACGCGCGCTCCTGCCGTGGCGACTTGCTCGGCCACGGTAAAAAGCTGCTCGCGCGATTCCACCGAGCATGGTCCGGCCATAATCACAATCTCATTGCCGCCGACCGCCAATCCGTTCGAGAACTTGATGATGGTGCCGTCAGGTTTGAAGCTGCGGCCCGAGAGCTTGTACGGCGCGCTGATGCGGTGCACCTCGCCCACGCCAGTGAGCACTTCGATGTCGCGGACGTCGAAATCGGCGCGTGCTCCCACCGCCCCCAGCACCGTCTGCCGCGCTCCGGTGCTGCGGTGGACTTCAAAACCCATCTCTACCAGGCGGGCAATCACCTGCTGAATCTGTTCTTCGCTTGCGGCTTCCTGCATGGCAACAATCATTCTGGCTCTCGGTTCTCAGTGCTTCAATCGTTCACTTCTATATCAAATTCCGTCTCACCTTTTGGCTCGGCGGGTTTGGGCTTGATCTCTTCTTTCTGCAGCGAGCGCATCACGTCAATAATGCGCTCAAAAATATGCTGCAGCTCATGGTGGGGCAGCGGTCCGCGATTGAGGGCGCGCACGTTCTCGAACACCTTCTTCTCCCGGTCTGGTTCATAAATCGGCATCTGCGTGTTGCGCTTCAGGCGGCCAATCTCCTGCGCTGCCTGCGCCCGCTCGTTCAGTAGCTCGACGATTTGCCGATCAAGCTCGTCAATTTTCTTTCGCCAGTCTGCAATGTCCATGAGTATGATCCGAAAGGAGGAAGCTGGAGAATGGGACAAAGAGCCCTTCCCGGTCCTCAGCATGCAATGAACATAAAGTATTTATTGTAAGCTGAAAACGGTTTCCCGCGCACTTGCCCTGAATTGTTGGCGGTGAAACTTGAGCGGGACAGCCAAGGCTATCATACGCGGCCCCACTCAGACCCCTTGCGATCCGTGAAACAACTTGTTTGACTAAATGCCAATTGCTGATTGCCTCTTACTTGGCTGAATGCTGAGTGCTGAGAGCTGAATGCTTCTTCTTCAATCCCTGAATAAACTCTCCGACAGCTCTGGCAGGGTGACCGCTTGCAGTATTTTTTTCAATGGTCTGCACGATAGCGCTGCCGACCACAACCCCGTCGGCAAACTCACCAGCGGCGTGGAACTGTTCGGAATTGGAGATGCCGAATCCCACAGCGACCGGCAACTTGGTAAATTTCTTCACTCTCTGCACCAGTTTGCCGGCATCGTCCGCAAGGTTTTTTTGCGTTCCGGTAACCCCGGTGCGCGACACCGCATATATAAAGCCGCGCGAGGCAGCGGCAATGGCTTTCAGTCGGGTGTCGGTGCTGGTGGGCGCAGCCAGAAACACGGTAGCCAAGTCGTGCTTCCGCATGGCGGCAATGTAGTCATCGGCCTCTTCGACGGTCAGATCGGTGATCAAAGCGCCATCCACGCCTGCCTCTCGGGCGTCATGACAAAAACGCTCCAGCCCATAGCGCAACACGGGATTGTAGTAAGAAAAGATAATCAGGCCGACACGGTTTTCAGCATTCCTGATCTCCTCCGCAAGCTGTAGGACATCGCTCAATTTGGTGTGGTTGGCCAGGGCGCGCTCGCTGGCGCGCTGAATCACGGGACCATCGGCCACGGGATCAGAAAAGGGGACACCGAGTTCGATGACGTCAGCCCCTGCCGTGATCGCAGACAGAATGATTTCTCTGCTTGCGGCGAGAGTGGGATCGCCACAGGTAACATAAGCAACGAGGAACGGGCGCGATGGAAAGTTTAAGGGCATGTTTGAAAAAGCTTAAAGTACGAAGGTTGATTTACGAAGTATATTTACGATTTTCGATTTTTTGATTTACGATTTTTGATTTTTTGGAAAGTTATTACGCTCTAAAAATTCGTCAAAGTAGAACCTTTTAAATACTTGAGTAATTCGTAAATCGAAAATCAAATCATACTTCGTAAATCGTACTTCTTACTTCTCCACTGGCTCAATGTTTCAATTCTCTCTGCAGGATTCCCATATCTTTATCTCCGCGTCCCGACACGTTGACAATCACGATCTCCGACTTTTTCATTTCGGGAGCGCGGCGGATGCACTCTGCAATGGCGTGCGACGACTCCAGCGCCGGAATAATGCCTTCCGTGAGCGCCAGCAACTTGCAGGCAGCCAGCGCCTCCGTGTCGTCTGCGGAAACGTATTCAGCCCGGCCCACATCGTGCAGCCAGGAGTGTTCCGGCCCCACGCCCGGATAATCCAAGCCGGCAGAAACCGAATGCGTGCCGGCAATCTGCCCGGCGTCATCCTGTAAGAGGTAAGAGAATGTTCCCTGCAAAACCCCCGGCGAGCCACCCTGAAAGCGGGCTGCATGCTCTCCCAGTTTTTTCCCCCGTCCGCCGGCTTCAACTCCAATCAGCTCCACTTTTTTGTCGGCAAGGAAGGCATGAAATATGCCCATGGCATTAGAGCCGCCGCCCACACACGCAATCACTGCGGCAGGAAGTTTCTTTTCGAATTTCATGATCTGGGTGCGGGCCTCGATTCCAATCACGGTGTGAAACTCGCGCACCATCAGCGGATACGGATGCGCCCCCAGCACGCTCCCCAATAAATAATGTGTGGTGCGGACATTGGTTACCCAATCGCGCATGGCCTCGTTGATGGCGTCTTTCAGGGTCTTCGATCCGGAATCAACGCCGCGAACTTCAGCGCCCAAGAGCCGCATGCGGAACACGTTCAGCTCCTGGCGCTGCATGTCTTCGGTGCCCATGTAGACCACGCATTCTAATCCCAGCAGCGCGCATACCGTAGCCGTGGCCACGCCATGCTGTCCAGCGCCAGTTTCAGCGATGATGCGGCGCTTCCCCATGCGGACGGCCAGCAGCGCCTGGCCCAAAGCGTTGTTAATTTTGTGCGCCCCGGTATGCAGCAGGTCTTCACGCTTGAGATAAACCTTCGCGCCACCCAGCTTATGCGTAAGCCGCCGGGCAAAGAACAGCGGCGTAGGCCGGCCGGCATAGTTCTTTCGCAGGTCGTCGAGTTCCTGCTGAAAGCTGCGGTCGCGACGGGCTTTGTTGTAGGCCTTTTCCAATTCTTCCAGGACCGCCATCAGCGTCTCTGGCACGTAGCTCCCGCCATAAGGGCCGAAGCGGCCGTGGGCAGCGGTGTTCGCACTGCTTTTCAAACGTGTGCTGGTTGTTGCCATATTCAATACTGGAGCCATAACTAAATCTTTTCTGTCGCTGCTCTCGCCGCAGCGACGAATTGCCTTAACTTGTTGGCGTCTTTTTTCCCCGGCCTCGATTCAACCCCTGAGACCACATCCACACCCCAGGGGCGAAAGAGCTGGATGGCTTCGCCTACATTTTCCGGGGTCAGGCCACCGGCAACTATCCAGCGAAAATCCAGGCCGCTTTGCGCAATTGCTTCTTTCGCTGCCCTCCAGTCGAACACCTTCCCCGTTCCCCCGCGCTGCGCCGCCGAGCCCGAATCGAGCAGAATGGTATCTATAGCCGAGCCGTTGAGGGCCACAAGCGCCTCCCGTAAGTGGCCGTCAACGCCAATCCCTTTGGTGATGCGCCGCGATGGAAGGCTCTTTTCGACGGCACGAATCAGATCGGGCCGCTCATCGCCCTGCAGTTGAATGCGGGTAATCCCGGTCAGTTGTGCTACCTTGCGAACATATTCCAAGCTCGGATTCACAAACACCCCGGCTTTTTCAATTCTCGCCGGAAGCTCCATGATGATCTCGCGCGCGCACTCCGGCTCAATTCGCCTGGGGCTTTCGGTAAAGATGAAACCCAATGCGTCTGCCCCGGCTTCGGCGCTTAGCAGCGCATCTTCCAGGCAGGTGGTGCCGCAGATTTTGATCCAGGTCACAGTTTGCCCCGGGAGCGGACAGGCTGCTCCGCGCCGAGCGTGTGCGTGCCCACTTCCGAGATCAACTGGCGCAGCTTCTCTCCCGGCGAATCGGCGTACATGAGCGACTCTCCGATCAAAAATGCATGGTAGCCTGCCTCCCGCAACTGGCGCAGCCGGTCTGCCGTGTGAATGCCGCTTTCGGCCACCCGTAAAGCGCTGCGCGGTAATTTTTCCCCCAGGCGCAACGGGGCTTCCGGGTCCACGTGGAAAGTCTTCAGATCACGGCTGTTCACCCCAATAATGTCAAAGCCGATGCTCATCGCGCGCTCCAGTTCACGCTCGTTATGAACTTCGCACAGCACGTCAAGCTCGAGTTCGCGCGACTTCTCGAACAATAAGAGCATTTCGTCATCGCGCAGGGCCGCGGCAATCAGCAACACGGCATCGGCGCCATGGGCGCGAGCTTCATGCAACTGCAATTCGTGCACCATGAAATCCTTGCGCAGACACGGAATTCGGGTAGCCGTCGAAGCGTCGTGCAAATTTCCCAGCGATCCCTGAAAGTACTTTTCGTCGGTCAGCACCGAGAGTGCCGCGGCGCCGGCCTGTTCCAGTTCGCGGGCCAGGCGCACCGCCGAAAAATGCTGGCGGATGACCCCCTTCGAAGGCGAAGCCTTCTTCAACTCTGCAATCACCGCTATTCCCTCTGCCGCCCGCTCCCGAAGGGTACGTTTAAAACCTCGTGGCGTATGCTGGCGGGCTTGCTCTTTCAGCACCTTGGCAGCGGAGGAATGCAGCAGAGCATCCACTCGCTGGCGGGTATTGGCAAGTATCTGGTCCAGGGTCACAGACATGGGCTTTCTGAGTATAACCCTCCAGCTTCAATATCAATAAATGTCTGGCGTAGCAACGGAATCCGGCTAAAATACCCGGTTTAGGAGGGGAAAATACCTATGGATAGACCTGTTGGTGTGACCGTTATTGCTATTCTTCAGTTTCTGGGTGCAGCATTTCTAATCCTGGCCGGAATTGGCTTCATCCTGGGAGGAGGCATAATTGGCTCACTCTTAAGTCAAAATAGCCAGCTTTCAGGAGCAGGCCTTACTGGGATCATGGCTGGCCTAGGTGCGGTTTTCGCCGTTGTTTTGTTCGTTTTCGCCGCTATTGCCGCCATCCTCGGCTGGGGAATGTGGCAACTCAAAAACTGGGCGCGTATTGTCACCTTGGTTTTGGCTGGTATTGGAATCGTCTTTGGTGGACTAGGATTGCTTTTTTCGTTGCTGCATTTCCATGTAATCACGATCGTTTTTATTGGGATTCGTCTCGCTATCAACGCCCTGATCATCTGGTATCTGCTGCAGCCTGATGTAAAAGCGGCGTTTGAGGGCCGACCGCGAGCCATTACGGCAACTGCTTGAGAAGACCGAGCGAAAACCAGGGCAGTTACGGCACAGCCTAGGAGCCTCATAGAGAAGCTTCCCGCCTTGGAAAGTATGCAAATTTGCGGGGAAGAACAGCCAGGGATTTAGAGTTGGGAGTCGAGCACTGAGTACTCGGATTATGCCGCTTCCTCGACTCCCGTATTCTCCAGATGCCCTTGCTCATTGCGTGTCCAGCCGAACTTGGAAAGCACCGAACTAAAGACGTGATCTGTTAATTCGTTCACGTGCTGCTCATCCAGGTTTTTATCCAACTGCTGAATCGCTTCCCACTCTACGTCGAACTCCTCTTTTCCTCGGACTGCGGGGCGGGCCGGGGTATTCGTCACCTTCACTTCAGCCTTCTCAACTTTTAGTCTCTTTTTGTTCGCCATAAGTAAGTATTAGACGAGCAAAATCGCTCGAAGTTGCAAATTTCAGCAACTCGGAAACGTAAGGAAACGTGAATTAGAAGCAACAGGCAGAATGGGGCTCCGGCAGCTTTGTATTTGCCCGAAGCGGAAACTCCAGCTCGCCTGTCTTTGGGAACCGGATTCAAAGCCTTAAGACCCCTGGTTACTGCTGAAGAGATCGGGCACGTGAAACTGGTCTCGACTGCAATCGGCCTTCTACTCGAAGACGCGGTCAAAGACGGCACCCATCGATTCTGTTTCGATGAGGGCGGCCCTGGCGCCGCCCTCTCTCTTCAAAAAGAATAGCCGTGTTTCTGGATGGGGGTGATTGTTGCGCGCCTGCTATTTCTTCGGCTGAATCGAAATCAGCTCAACTTCGAAAATCAGTGTGGAATTCGGCGGAATGTCGGCTCCGGCACCCTGCTCTCCATAAGCAAGATTGGGCGGAATAAAGAGCTGCCATTTTGACCCGACAGGCATAAGCTGCAGAGCTTCTGTCCAACCCTTAATAACCCCGCCCACGGGAAAGCTGGCCGGTTGTCCTCGTTTATAAGAGCTGTCGAACTCTGTACCGTCTATCAGAGTGCCCTTGTAGTTGCACGTGACCGTGTCGCTCGCTGTCGGCTTGGGACCCGTGCCCTGGGTCAGCACCTTGTACTGAAGTCCGCTGGATGTGGTGATTACCCCTTCTTTGTTCTTGTTAGCCGCCAGAAATGCATCGCCGGCTTTTTTGCTGGCGTCGCCCGCCTCTTTCCTCTTCTCTTCCATTTTTGTCCTCATATCGGTTTGGAACTGCATCAGGGTGGCGCGCACTTCATCTTCGGTCATCAGCGCCTTCCCGCCGGCCAGGCCGTCTTTCAACCCTTGCGCAAAGACACTCGGATCAACTTCCACCGACTGTTGTTTCATGCTATGCCCCATATTGAGCCCAATGGCGTAGCTGATCTTGCTTTTCTGGTCGCTGAGCGTAACGTTTGGCTGGGCTGCGCCCGCCGTATTGGTCTTGGTTTTTGTCGCGGTAGCGGTGTGCTTTTTGGTTGTCGAAGAGGCCGCACTCATGGCCGCCGGAGCAGTCGAGCTCTTGGTTGTTGTCGAGCTTTGCGCCGCCGCTGGTCCAGCTTGCAAAGCCATTCCGAACAGTAAAATACATCCCCATACGATTTGAGTCTTTTTCATAGAGCTATTCTCACATCCGCGACGGCGGAGTGCAAATTCAGAGTGTGCATCTGATTTTGAATTTGCCTGAGAATAAGGTCTCAGGACTTGGTATGATTTCCCGGCTTGGAGCCGCGCCGTTTTGAATCTCAGGAAGTGAGATGCGGAGTTGCCAGGTGATTCCAACCTCCAAACCGGGAAGGCCTGCTTCTCTGACGACTTTGACTACAGCAATGGCCGAGCCACGCAGTGTGAAAGCTCCACCCAATAAGCTGCTCCGTTGGATTTTGGTATTAGCTCCGGGTCTGTTGTTGTATTTTCTGCCGCTGGCGGGCTTGAGCGCGCCCCAGCGCCACCTGCTGGCCATTTTCATTGCCACTGTCATTGCCCTGGTAGTGCAACCAGTCCCCATGGGGGTGAGCACAACGGTTGCGATCACGCTTTTGGCGTTGACCAAGACCATCGTTCCGGAAAAGATTTTTTCCGGTTACAGCAATCCTACCGTCTGGCTCATCTTCACCGCATTCCTGTTTTCCAGGGCGGTTACGATCACAGGTTTCGGAATGCGCGTGGCCTACACTTTTATCCGCCGGTTTGGCCACAGCTCGCTGACGCTGGGGTATTCCATCGCAGCTTCAGATCTTGTGCTGGCCCCGTTTATTCCATCGGATACTGCCCGCGGAGGCGGCATCATCTGTCCGGTAGTGCACAGCATTGCTCGCGCCCTCGGCTCCGAGCCCAGTACGCCCGCGGCTGAGCTTGGCGCCTTCCTGATGCTGGTTGGCTTCCACTCTACCTACACGGCCTCGGCCATGTTTCTTACGGGAATGGCGTCGAATCCTCTGATGGCAGATTTTGCTCACCAGATCGCCCACGTGGAGCTGACCTGGCTGAAGTGGGCCATCGGCGCCAGCGTGCCCGGCCTGGCGGCGTTGATCGTCGTGCCGCTGTTGATTTATCGGCTGCACCCGCCTGCCATCCGAAATACAGAGTCCGCGCGGGTGCACGCTCGCGAGGAGCTGAAGAAAATGGGCTCCATGAGCTCCCGGGAATTGCGGCTGGTGCTGATCCTGCTGCTGGTCATGGCCGGGTGGATATCCTCTCCCTGGCACGGCCTGCCCAATGCGGTAGTGGCATTGTTTGGAATCTCGGCCCTGCTTGTGACCGGCGTAATCTCATGGGACGATCTGCTCGGCGAGCGCCGCGCCTGGGAGGCGCTTATCTGGTTTGGAGCGCTGATCATGATGGCAGATAGTCTGTTACAGGCAGGCGTGGTTGATGTTCTGTCGAAGAGCGCCTTCCATTACATACAAGGCTGGCCGTGGATCGCCGCCTTAATGGTGCTGATCACCGTGTATCTCTACGTGCACTACGGCTTCGCCAGCATGACAGCGCAGGTCACGGCGCTTTATCCCGGATTTCTTGCCGCCGCTCTGGCCAGCGGAATTAATCCGCTGGTCGCGGCCCTTTCACTGGCTTACTTTTCTAACTTGAATGCGGCCATGACCCATTATGGAACCGGCTCGGCGCCCGTCTACTTCGGAACTGGCTACGTTTCTCAGGGCACGTGGTGGAAGATCGGGTTCCTGGTTTCGCTGGTCAACCTGGCCCTATGGATGGGACTGGGAATGCTGTGGTGGAAGCTGCTGCGCTGGTGGTAATCGCGGTGTAATTCTCGCAGTGTAATTCTAAAGATACTTCACGGAGCGACGTATTATAGCCAGTGCTTCAGCGCTGCGTGTGCGTAAAAATGATGTTGGTCACAACATCAACAAATCTCATTCGACCATCTTCTTCATCACCGCAAACAACTCCTTCTTCGCTTCAAATCCAATCCCAGGCAGATCAGGGAGCGTGACGAAGCTGTCTTCCACAGCGATTCCGTCCGCGAATCCATTAAAAGGCTTGAAGACGCTGGGATAAGATTCGTTGCCGCCCAACCCCAGCCCGGCGGCGATGTTGAGCGACATTTGGTGCCCGCCATGGGGAATGCAACGGCGCGCCGACCAGCCATGTTCTTTCAGCATGTCGAGGATTCGCAGGTACTCCACCAGGCCATAGCTCAAAGCGCAGTCAAACTGAAGAATGTCACGGTCAGCGCGCATGCCGCCATAGCGGATCAGATTCCGCGCATCCTGCATGGAAAAAAGGTTTTCTCCCGTTGCCATCGGTCCAGCGTAAATCTTAGAGAGCTCTGCCTGCAGAGCGTAGTCGAGTGGGTCGCCCGGCTCCTCGTACCAAAGCAGCTTGTAAGGTTCAAGCGCGTGGGCATACTCGATGGCTTTGGGAAGATCGAAGCGTCCGTTGGCATCTACGGCAAGCTGGCTGGGACGCTTCAGTAGCTTCAGCACCGCTTCAATTCTTTCCAGGTCCTGGGCAAGTGGAACACCGCCAATCTTGATTTTGACCGAGGAGTAGCCCTGGTCGAGATAGCTTTGCATCTCCGCATTCAGGGCTGCGATATCTTTACCCGGATAGTAGTAGCCGCCCGCTGCATAGACAAATATCTTTCGGTCAACTTCGCCGTTGCGAAAGCGGTTGGCAAGAAGTTTGTAGAGGGGCAGCCCGGCGATTTTGGCAACCGCGTCCCACACCGCCATATCAATGACGCCAACAGCGACAGATCGCTCACCGTGGCCTCCCGGCTTCTCGTTGGTCATTAATACATTCCATATCCGGAATGGATCGAGGTTCTCGCCGCTCTCGTCGAGCAGCGCGTCCGGTTTGGCAGATTTCAGGCGTGGAATAAAACGCTCACGCAGCAAACCACTTGGGGCGTAGCGCCCGTTGGAATTAAACCCAAATCCGATTACGGGCTTGCCATCTCGGATGACGTCCGTAATCAGCGCGACAACGCTGACCGTCATCTGGCTGAAATCGACATAAGCGTTGCGGATTTCCGACTTTATAGGGAAAACGATTTCACGCAGATCAACGATTCTCATGTGAGTAACGCCGGCGTCTCGCCGACTGTCGTGTAAGCCTGCCCCCGGCGTGCCAGGGGCACCCTGCCCACACGTTAAGAGCTTGCTAAAGGGAAACCGCAGAAGCCACAGCTTTCCCAACCTCAACCGTCGTTGCCTTCCCGCCCATATCGGGCGTGCGTGGGCCTTGAGCAAGAACAACCTCAATAGCTCGCATGACGGCCGCAGCCGCCTCAGGATACCCCAAATGTTCCAGCATCATCGCGCCCGACCATATCTGGCCGATCGGGTTGGCAATTCCCTTCCCATAAATGTCGGGCGCTGAGCCGTGCACCGGCTCGAACAACGAGGGAAATTCGCCATCAGGGTTCAGGTTTCCCGAGGGCGCAATGCCGATGGTCCCGGTGCATGCCGGGCCAAGATCGGAAAGAATGTCGCCGAACAAATTCGAAGCCACGACTACATCGAACCAGTCCGGATGCTGCACGAAATGCGCGGTCAGGATGTCGATGTGGTATTTATCCACGCGCACCGCCGGGTACCTGGTGGCAAACTCCGCTACGCGCTCGTCCCAGAATGGCATGGAAATGGAAATGCCGTTCGACTTGGTAGCCGAAGTCAGATGTTTCTTTTGGCGCTTCTGCGCCAGCTCAAAGGCAAATTTTAAGACCCGGTCCGTACCTTTGCGGGTGAACACACTTTCCTGTACAACCACCTCGCGCTCAGTGCCTGAAAAGATTCTGCCGCCAATGCTGGAGTATTCGCCTTCGGTATTTTCGCGCACCACATAAAAGTCGATCTCGCCCGGCCTGCGGTTAGATAAGGGCGAAGGCACGCCTTCAAAAAGGCGCACCGGACGCAGGTTCACGTACTGATCGAACTCCCGGCGCATCTTGAGCAGCATTCCCCACAACGAGATGTGGTCCGGCACCAGCGCTGGCCAACCGACGGCGCCAAAGAAGATCGCTTCATGGCCGCCGATCTGTTCTTTCCAGTCGTCCGGCATCATGCTGCCGTTTTTCAGGTAGTAGTCGCAGCTCCAGGAGAAGCAATCCCACTGCAGCGCAACATTGAATTTCGTGGCGGCCGCGTCGAGCACGCGCACTCCCTCCGGAACCACTTCTTTGCCGATGCCATCGCCCGCGATGACGGCAATTTTATGTTTTGAATTTTTCATTTCCGGAAGCAATGATAAGGAATCGTGCCGCCTTTCCACAAGCGCAGCCAGGCAGGATGAAGCTGCAGAAAATCCTTCGAAGGAGGAGTGAGCGAGGCAGTCAAAGCGAAGTCCCGGCGCGTGCCGGGACTTCGCCACAAACCGCGAGAGGCGGTATTTTTACTCTTGTTTCTTGGCGTTGACCTTCACGCTGACCTGACGTACCACCGCCAGAAAAGGCTCCGCAACGGCCGGAGGGGGGACCTTAGCGCTGAGAATCGCCTGGCTGGTTACATCCGGACCGTAGACGGCGCCGGTCGCGTCCTTATCCTGGTTGACCCAGGTGCCGTCCAGGCTTATTCCTGCAAATATGCCCTTGGTGCGGGAGTAAGTAAGAATCTCGGTATCTGCCTTCCAGTCAGTACCCGCAGAGGCATGGCGGCCCACCGGCCCGGCCGCGGCAGCAGCCTCGGCTCCAATCTGGAATTTATTAGACATCAGGTGCTGCATGCCTTTGTCATTCATGATCATCATGACCAGGTCAATGCCTTCGACGCCGGCTTGCAACCCCCAGCTGCCGCCTGACATAGTGAAGAATGCCGGAGCGCTCCAGCCTCCGGTTGTGCGGCAGGTGGCAACGCCGCGTCCATGCTTGCCGCCGAAAATGAATCCGGCTTTCACCAGGCCCGGCACGATCGCCACGCACTTTGCGTTGGAAAAGACTTCATCGGGAATGCCCTTGTCAGGCGCTGCTGTAACCTGCTGCAACACATCACCGGCTGCCTGAAGCCGGTCCGCTGCCTGCTGTTTATCGCTCTTGTCGGTTGTCCAGCCCAGAGTGCTGAGACACACGAGCGCGATCACAATAATAAATTTTTTCATAGAACCCTCCGTTTAACGCATACACACCCAGCGTATTTAGATACTTAGAATGTTTATGTTGCTGCTGGGTTCGCCCAATATCAGAAAAATCGAGAGCTGTTGACGGCAAGTTCTCGGTTCTCGATTCCCAGTCCGCAAGCTTTCGCAAACTACACGCTTCAAAGCCGCGCTGGAGCACTTAGAAAAAAAGCCGCGAAAATGGTATGTTGGAAGGCTTTGAAATCTTCAAGGAGAAGACCATGGAAAGAAAAGCAGGAGCAGTTTGGAAGGGTGGGCTCAAAGACGGCAAAGGAACTGTAACCACCGCCAGCGGGGTGTTGAAAGCCACCCCTTATTCCTTCAGCACGCGTTTTGAAAACGCGCCAGGAACCAACCCCGAGGAACTGATCGCAGCCGCACATGCCGGATGTTTTTCCATGGCCCTCTCCGCGCAACTGGGCAACGCCGGCATTACTCCCGAGAGCATCAGCACCGAAGCCACCCTGACGATAGAAAAATTACCCGACGGCTTTGCCATCACAAAAATTCATCTGGAGGTCGCCGCCAAAATTCCGGGCGGAGATAAAGCTGCATTCGAAAAAGCCGCCCAGAACGCAAAGAGCGGATGTCCTGTCTCGAAGGTCTTGAAGGCCGAGATCACGATGGATGCGAAGCTGGTTTAGAAAGCAGTTCTAGGTTCTCAGTTCGCAACTGCAAATGGGCCGCTTTGTGGGCGGGTAGCTAATGCCACCGACTTCGCTGTCGTCGCAATCGAGGTGTTCCTAAGTTCCGTTGTGTGCTTAGGGTATGTTGCTTTGGTTCTTCTCCGTGTCTCCGTGCCTCTGTAGTAAATTCTTGCGGAGAGCAATTTACCTCCCCGGCAACAGCAGCCAGTCCTGGGTCATCTGAAATCCAAGGTGAGCACCAAACATTTCTATGGGTCTCATGATTGGAGTGGGTTTGTGAAGATCACCTTATTCGGTCTGACGCTGTCTTCCTCCTGGGGGAACGGCCATGCCACGCCCTACCGTGCCCTTCTGCGGGCGCTGACTGCCATGGGAAACGACGTGGCATTCTTCGAGAAAGATGTTCCCTATTACGCCCGTCGCCGCGATTTTTCACAGTGCGATTACTGCGACCTCGTGCTTTATTCTTCCTGGGATGAAATTCGTGGCCAGGCCCTCGCCGTGGCCGCCGAGTCTGACGCTGTAATCGTGGGCAGCTATTGCCCGGGGGGAGCGCGCATCGCCGACGAGATGCTCGCGCTTTCCCGCCCGCGCCGTGTTTTTTACGACCTGGATACGCCCATCACCCTGGAAAAACTGCGCGCCGGCGGCGCCGACTACCTGCGCCGCGAGCAAATTCCGGAATTTAATCTCTATCTCTCCTTTACCGGCGGGGCGATCTTGCGCGAGCTTGAGGAGCAATGGGGGGCGCACACCGCCCGTGCCCTTTATGGATGCGTAGACCCCGACCTCTATCTACGCCAGGAGCCCAGCCCGGTGTTCCGCTGCGACCTGGGATACATGGGCACCTATGCCGCCGACCGTCAAGCAAAACTCGATGAGCTCTTTTTGCAACCCGCGCGCCGATTCCCAAAAAAGGAATTCGTACTGGCTGGGTCAATGTATCCAGAGCATTACTGCTGGCCGGGGAACGTACGCTGCTTTGAGCACCTCGCCCCCGGACTGCATCCCGCTTTTTATTCTTCGTGCCGGCTTACCCTCAACATCACCCGCGGCCAGATGGCGCACTACGGTTACGCGCCTTCGGGACGTTTCTTTGAAGCCGCCGCCTGCGGTACGCCTATTCTGAGCGATTGGTGGGAGGGCCTTGACCAGTTTTTTCGTCCGGACAAAGAAATAGCAATCGTCAGGCGCGCGGAAGATGTGGCGAACCATCTGCAGAGAGACGACGAGGATTTGCGCGAAATGGCAGAGCAGGCCCGCGAGCGTACGCTGCAAGAGCACACCGGCGAGCGCCGCGCGCGGCAACTGCTGGAATACCTGGAGTCCGCTCCTAGCTCCCGTACGCCATCGTGTTCCATGGAGGCGGCATGATTGGCATTATTCCCGCAGCCGGCGCCGGCGAGCGCATTCAGCCGCTGGGCTGCTCCAAAGAATTGCTGCCGGTGGGAGCGCGCAAGATTGACGGCGTTGAGCGCCCCAAAGCCGTGGCTGA
>DASREY010000158.1:0-6408 GCA_035651775.1 Terriglobales bacterium | reverse complement strand
GCTTCCGCTGCGGGCGCGCAAGATTCTGGAATTCCACCCGCAACCACGACGACAAGCTCACCATCCACGGCAAACTCAGTGCCGCAGCAGCAGCCGGCTGCCTCTGACAATCAACCTATTTCTCCCAACCTGGGCCAGGGCAACAACGCTGTCGGCAATACCGAACCGGTCGTCGCACCGCGAAAGCAGCCGCTCGCCAGAAACGCTGGCTCGGCGACCGGCGGCGAAGCTGCTAATTCCCAGCCAGCTCCAGATACGGCGGAACTGGACGCCGTTGAGCACGAAATTGATCAGCTCACCAGCCGCGCCGCCGCCGTGAACAGCAGCCTCGATAATCTGCAGCGCCAGCAGCAAACCCAGGGCTATGGGCTTCGCGGGGATATTGCGTCCAGACAGGCCAGCATGCAAATAAATCTGGCCAAGGCCCAGAACGCGATCGGGCAAAACAATGCAGCACAAGCAAAGAGATACGCAGAGATGACCGCCTCTGACCTAGAAGCACTCGAAAAATTTCTCGGACGATAACGGATCGCAAAGACGATCCTTCCGGCCTAGCTTCTTTTGCTGGGCCGCGGGGTTTGTAACAGATCGTAAGCCTTCGTCCGTTTACCGTTTAGTCATCTTCAGCTTAGTATTGCGAGCCCCGAAAAGCAGTCCACACCCACCCCCATTACATTGAAGTAGTGACGCAGCTTTAAATATTTTGGATTCAGTTTCTTACAGAAATCGAATCGCGGTCAGGAGTAATGATCCAAGCTGTCTACAGTGTTAACGCATCTATAAACCCATTGAATACCGAAGCAGGCACTCAATGGGGTCTGGCCGAGCGTCAGAATTTGAGTCAGACGATAGATTTTCAAAGAACCTTATAGTTTTCAAAGAACCTTATAGAAAGAACCTTTTCAAAGAACCTTATAGAAAGAACCTATAGATAAAGCTTTCTATTGGTGGGCCGTAAAAACCATCAGCAGCCCTCGCATTCCTGAGAATGCCTGCACACTTCCAGGAGGATTGTAAGCCCATGCTTCCCCGGAACTATGACTTTGATACCAGAATGAGATTAAAGCCGTGCAGATGGTCCTGTCGCGATGAGAAGTCTAGGAGGCTGGCCCATAATCCAACATCGGTTCGTAACTAAGAATCCGGGTTTCGCGGTGCGACAAAGCACGACACCGCCCTTTGTCGTTTGCAACCCGTTCTCATCTGCAGACAAAATACCGGTTCATGAAGTCATATGCTCGATGGTGTGCTCGCTGGGTAGGCATTCCACTGATGTTGCTTTTAATGTACGGATGCCTGCTGCCAAACTCCGCATTGTGCGAATTGCCAGATACGCCTCCGGAGCTTACCCTCCCGAGGCGGCTGCCGTCGGCTGGTTTCATGTCAGATGCAATGGCATTCAGCCCCGATGGCCTTCGTCTGGCGGTAGCCGAGATCGATGGCAGCGTTGTCCTTTGGAATCTCGCAACGGGAACGTCTCTTTTTACGGTCCGTGCTTGCCCTCCAGGTTCGCCGGGGGTGCTCATCAGTCCAGACGGCATGAGCATTCTAACGTTTTGTCGGCAGGGGTGCTGCATGCGCCTTTGGAACTCGACCGATGGAACGCTGGTCAAGACGATCCAGCTCTCGTGCGTGCTCAACGTGGCCTGGAGCCCAGATGGCCAATGGTTAGCCCTGGAGGTCAAGCCGAACCAGGCTAACCTTCACCGGAGTGGTACCTTCTACGAGGTCCCAATCAGCGTTTTGAACCTGGCAACCGAAGAACGAGCCGCAAGCCTGCCCTCGGAATTGGGTACCGGCATGATATTCACGCCCACCGGTCAACTCATCACAGCCTGCGCCCTGGGAGAGTCGTGCATGTGGGAAATTCCCTCCGGGCGGCAGACCCGCTTATGGAAAGGAATCGAAGGGCCCGGTGCAATCTGTTGCGATGGGAACAAACTGCTTTGGGGCGAATTTTATGATGTTCCTATGCTGGGATTCAGTGTAACTCGTGTGAAGATGCATTTATTCGATCTTGATACCGGAGTGGACAAAAGACTTCCTATCCCCCACAACGTCGAGCCTTTTGCCGAGGCCAAAGATCATGTTGCATTGAGGCGGATATTCGCAAAACAGGGTCCTATCTTGATCTACTCGGTTGCACAAATGAAAATCGTTCAAAAACTCTCCAAACAAGAGGCGCCCCGGTTTGCTGCTTTTAGTCCAGACGGCAAGATCCTGGCGGTCATGGGCAAATCAACCATCAGGATTTGGCGGTGTAATTAATGCATTTCCAGCGATTTCACTCGGCTGAGAAGCGCGAGCTGAGAAATTTTTCTATGCCCAGAACGACCGATCCAGTGTTCTGTACTGGATCGCCTCTGCCAGGTGGGCGCTTTCGATTTGGGCTGTGGCTTCGAGGTCGGCGATGGTTCGCGCCACCTTCAGGATGCGGTCGTGGGCGCGGGCGCTCAGGCCCTGCTTCTGCATGGCGCGTTCCAGCAGGCGCTCGCTGTCGGGGGAGAGTTCGCAGTAGGTCCTGATCTGCTTTGCGCCCATCTGGGCATTGGAATAGATGCGCTCCCCGGCAGCGGCGAAGCGGTTGAGTTGCACTTGGCGGGCGCGTATCACGCGCTCGCGAATCTGGTCAGAGCTCTCAGGCGTGCTTCCGGTGCGCAACTCCTTATAGTTGACCGCGGGCACGTCAATGTGGATGTCAATACGGTCGAGCAGTGGCCCCGAGATCTTGGAGACATAGCGCTGCACCATGGGCTGCGTGCACTGGCAATCGCGCGATTTGTCGTTAAAGAACCCGCACGGGCAGGGATTCATGGCCGCCGCCAGCATGAAACGCGCGGGAAAGGTCAGCGACATGGAGGCGCGCGCGATGGACACGCTGCCATCTTCGAGCGGCTGGCGCATCACTTCCAGCACGTTGCGCGGAAATTCCGGCAGCTCGTCGAGAAACAGCACGCCGTTGTGAGCGAGGGAAACCTCTCCCGGACGCGGCACGATTCCGCCGCCAATCAGCCCGGCGTCTGAAATAGTGTGGTGCGGCGAGCGAAACGGCCTCACGCCCACCAGGCCTGCACCCGCCTCAAGCACGCCGGCAACGCTGTGGATCTTAGTGGTCTCAAGCGCCTCTTCAAATGTGAAAGGAGGCAGGATGGTAGGCACGCGCTTGGCCAGCATGGTCTTGCCCGACCCCGGCGGCCCGATCATGAGGATGTTGTGTCCGCCGGCGCAGGCTACTTCGAGAGCGCGCTTGGCGGTCTGCTGCCCACGGACGTCTTTGAAATCCACGCCAAAATGCTGCGCCTGCTGCAGCAGCTTCGTGGGATCGCTGGCCATGGGGGCGACACCGTTGCTGTGGTTCAGGAAATGCACCACCTCCATCAGCGACTTCACCGGAAAGACATTCACGCCCGCAACCACGGCCGCCTCGTGGGCATTCGCCTCAGGAACGACGAGGTTCATGATTTTGCGATTGCGCGCGGCAATGGCAATTGGTAAAGCGCCCCGGACGCCGCGAATGCTGCCATCGAGCGACAGCTCGCCCACCAGCACATATTCCGGCAGCTCTTTCTTGATTAGCCCGCCATAGGCGCCAATGATCCCCAGGGCCATGGGCAGGTCGAAGCCTGAGCCTTCTTTCTTCATGTCGGCGGGCGCAAGATTGATGGTGATATGCGTTGGCGGCACGTCATAGCCGCAATTCTTCAGCGCCGCCCGGATGCGCTCGCGGCTCTCGCGCACCGCCGCATCGGGCAGGCCCACGGTGTGGAACCTGTCTTCATTGATCTTGATGCCCGAGACGTCCACCTCTACTTCGATGATGTTGGCGTCAATCCCATAAACCGCGGCGCTGAGGGTCTTAAAGAGCATAGAAAGGAGTCAAACGCGGAGTATAACGGCAGCCCCGCAAAAAGGGAAACTGGACTTTTACATCATCTGCGAGTCTAAATCTGCACGTAAGAGGTAGCCTGCCTCCTCCTCTATGGAAAACACAGCCAGGGGCTGGCATAGCTCAATGGTGCAGGCTGTGCCACACAAAAAATCACTAATTCCAGGAATAAACCGGTAACAAACCTGCGCGAATGCTCATTGTAGAAATAGCGCATCACGCGCCCGGGTGAAGCCGCAACTTCTTCCCTGTAGAGACAAGCATGCGTTGAATACCGCATAACTCAAGCCTTCCGACCCTCCGGAGTGAGCACATGATTGAAAGAATGCCATCATTTTACGAGTTCGGCGGCTTCCGTCTCGACACCTCGCAGCGGATGCTGACACGCAACGGAGAGCCTTTGCCGATCAAACCCAAATCATTCGACGCTCTTTTGCTCTTCGTGCAGAACAGCGGACGGCTGCTGGAAAAAGAGGAGTTAATGAAGGCTCTCTGGCCTGAGAGTTTTGTGGAAGAGGGCAATCTCAGCCAGAACATTTTTGTTCTCAGGAAAACCCTCGGCAACGATCAAAGCGGCAACTCTTTCATCCAGACCATACCGCGCCGAGGATATAAGTTCGTCGCCCCGGTCCGGCAAGGTCGTTCGTTGATATCAGCGAAAGAATCGCAGGTGAAACCACAAGATGCGGCGGAGACTCGCACCGACCCGGCAAACTCGCGGGAGATTGGCAGCGCCTTGGAAGTCATCCATGATCCATTCGCGCGTCCGGCCACCCCGGCGACTGGTCGTGGCTGGCTCAATCCCTTCCGCTCTTTGCGGCCATTCGGGCCAGAGGATTCGCATCTGTTTTTCGGCCGCGAGGCGGAGCGTGACGACCTGCTTGCCCGCCTCCCCCGCTCCCCTGTGCTGGCCATCACGGGAGCCTCGGGCAGCGGCAAATCATCTTTGGTTCAGGCAGGTCTCATCCCGGCGCTCCGCAGCAGGCAGCTTCGCTGCGGCGGCCAGCTGATCGATTCGTGGCGGATCGCAGTATTTCGTCCATCGAGAGATCCGTTTGACTATCTCGCCGAAGTCCTGCCCGGCCAGTTAGCGCCTGAAATGAACATCCAACAGCAGACTGAGTTCATCGCCGATTGCCGCAGCAAGTTCGCTTGCGGCGGCGACGCTCTTCGCAATGCCATCAGCGCGCTTGCCGGAGTCAGCAAGGCCAAGCCTGAGCATACTCACATTCTTCTGGTGGCCGATCAATTGGAGGAGATCTTCACTCTCGCCAACCAGCAGGTCCGTCAAAGATACATGGACATGCTGTTCACGGCCAGCCGGCTGGATGGCGCCTTCCCCACACACCTGGTGCTGGCGCTGCGGTCAGACTTTTCATCCCATATAGAACATGTGCAACCAGGCCGCGATCTCGAAGCCAACGTTTATAACCTCGGGGGCATGACTTCTGCGCAACTTCATAAAAGCATCGAAGAACGCCTGAGGCTCGCAGACACCGAAGCTGAACCGGGTTTGATCAATACCGTGTTGCAGGATGTTGGCTCCCGCGATTTGGCATTGCTGGAATTTGTGCTGCAGCAACTGTGGGAGCAGCAGTTCCTGAAAAACTCCGGCGCTTCGGGGCGTCTGCTTACCAGCTCCTACGCCGAAATCGGAGGCTTACCCGGAGCGCTGGTTAAACATGCTGATGAGGTCTATAGCGACATCCGCGATGAGCACGAACAAGGCTTGGCACGGAAAATTTTTGTAAAGCTCGCGTGCCTCGGCGAAAATGGGCAGCCCAAACGCCCACGAGTGCAAAAAGAAGCTTTGTTTTCCTTGGGCATTCCGGAAGAAATTGAGCCGTTACTGGCCCGGCTGGCCTCAAGCCGTCTTATTTCAATCGGCAGAGAAGGAGAGAAAAGTTTTGTTGAGCCGTCACACGTATCGTTGATGCGGCAGTGGCTGGCCCTGCGCAACTGGCTGGTGCAGAATCATGAGCCGCTTCGGTTTGAACAGCGTCTCGTGAAAACAGCCGAGCGATGGAGAGAATTAGAGCGGTCCGGAACCAGAAGCACAGCACCGTTGGTGAGCTAAAAGCGGCGTTGAGAGCACGGATGAAGAGGCTGCGGAAAAACTCGAATTTTTGTCATGGGCGCCACCTATAAGCCCTCCCAATAAACAAATTAAATCGCAAGGAACGCGGGGGATTGGAAAGTCAAATGCTTGATACGAAACTGCCCCTGCATATTTCCGATAGCCTTCGTGTGCCCGCAAAACCCAGATCCCTCCACTCCGCCGCGAAGCGCGGCTACGGTCGGGATGACAGCCAATAGAGTACGGTTCGCATCTCTGTGCATTGTTTATTGTTCCCGTTTCAATCTGCCCCACCAGGTCCGGTGCTCGGAATGATAATGCAAGCATAATCGTGAAACTCACGTTCCGATAGCGGTTGAGCTTGTCGCAACTTTTTGTGGTGGAATTGTGAAAGGGGCGGCAAAGCCGCCCCTTGATCGCCAATGCTTCTAGCAATCGGGAATAA
>DASREY010000157.1:0-2585 GCA_035651775.1 Terriglobales bacterium | reverse complement strand
CCAGCGCGCGCTCCAGCTCGGCGCGAAAAGCTTCTACGGATTTAGCGAGGAACTCCGGGTTCACCCCCGCCAGGTTCACCAGGTAATTGGTATGGATGACCAGCGGTCTGATGCCGTACTTTTCGCGCAGACCCCGCATCTGGTCGCACTGCGAGCGGCCGAGCAGATAGGGCTTCCACTGCCGCGGGCTGGAAGAAAATATCTGGAACGTATTGCATCCCAGCCGATAGGCGCGTTCTGCCGCCGTCTGCACCCCACCCGAGGTGGAAGTATGGATCCCAATGCGCCGCGAGGTAAGCTTAGGCGGCTGCTTGGGCACGGGCAGCTTCAGGATGTCTTGTTCGTCTTTGATGGAACGGGGCAAAAATCGGTCCTCAGTTGTCAGTACTCAATACAGAAAATATTGTAAAGGTTGGAACCATGATTAGAGTGATACATGGCCGGGGCTTTGCCTTTGCTCAACTCCGCAATTAAACTTAAGCTTTAAAGGACACGCAATGTTAGTCGTTATGCAGGCGCAGGCCACCGAAGAGCAGGTTCGCGCCGTATGTGAAAAAATCGAGGCGCACGGGCTGCGGGCGCACAGCATTCCCGGCGCGCAACGCACGGCCATTGGCATCACCGGCAACCAAGGCATGGTGGAAATTGGCCTGGATGAGATGCCCGGCGTGCAGGAAGTCATTGCCGTCAGCAAACCCTACAAACTGGTAAGCCGGGACGTAAAACAAGACAACACCGTCATACGCTTCCCAGATTGGGAAGGAACGATCGGCGGCCCCGAATTGGCCATCATTGCCGGTCCGTGCTCCATCGAGAGCCGCGAGCAGGCTTTTGCCGTGGCTGAAAGCGTGCATCGCCGGGGAGCGCGCTTTTTCCGTGGAGGCGCCTACAAGCCGCGCACCTCACCTTATTCCTTTCAGGGAATGGGGCTGGAAGGGCTTAAGATTCTTGCCGAGATCCGCCAGCGTTACGGTCTGAGGATCGTCACCGAAGCTATTGATCATGAAAGTCTGGAGTTGGTGGAAGAGTATGCCGATGTTATCCAGATCGGCGCGCGCAACATGCAGAATTTTTCTCTGCTCAAGCGCGCCGGGCGATCGAAAAAACCGGTGCTGCTCAAGCGCGGCCTGGCCGCTACCCTGGAAGAACTGCTGATGGCGGCCGAGTACGTGATGAGCGAGGGCAACTACAACGTGGTTTTGTGCGAGCGTGGCGTCCGTACCTTTGTTGACCACGCCCGCAACACCCTCGACCTCAGCGTGGTGCCGGCAGTGCAGCGCCTGAGCCACCTGCCCATCATCGTTGATCCCAGCCACGGCACCGGCCAGCGCAATAAAGTGATTCCACTCTCGCGCGCGGCGGTGGCGGTAGGCGCAGACGGATTGATTGTCGAAGTCCATAACGATCCTGACCGCGCGCTCTCTGACGGCGCACAGTCGCTCTACCCCGATCAGTTCGAACAGCTCATGAGCGAGCTGTGGCAGATTGCGGCCATCCTTCATCGCAGCATGCCCACCCAACCCTCACGCCTGCAGAGCGCAGTAGTGCGCTAGATAACGATGAAAACACATCATTTTGTTCATGGCCGGTTGGTGCGTTTGGCAACGGCCATAGCCGCGCTTTTTTTCTTTCTCCTGGGTTGCAGCGGCAGTTCGCCTGAACATCCGACTGCCTATCGCGAATATGCCTATATCACCGACGGCAAGAGCAATGAAGTCAGCGTGATTGATTTGCTCAGCTTCAAAAATGTGAAGCGCATTCCTGTGAGGCAAAACCCTACAGGGATTGCAGCCAACCCGAAGAAGAACGAAATTTACGTTGTAAATACCGAATCGAATAACCTGAGCATTATCGACGCTGAGAGCAACACGGTGGTGGCCACGATTGGGCTGCATCGCTCTCCTTACTTCGTGGATCTCACGCCTGACGGCAAACGCGCCTACATTGCCAACGCAGGTTCGGCCAATGTTTCTGTCGTGGACCTGGAGAGCCGCAAGGTTGTGGGCATCATACCTGTGGGACACTCACCCGGGTTGGCGCGGGTTTCGCCGGACGGAAAGACCGCACTGGCTTCCAATCGCGGCGATGGCACAGTCTCTGTGATCGATACCGCGGCAATGAGGGTACGCGCAACCATTCCGGTGTGCCAGGGGCCGGAAGAAATCGAGTTTCTTGCAGACTCCAGCAAAGGCTTTATCTCGTGCAGCTCAGCCAATGAAATTGCCGTGGTGCAGTTGCAGCGCGAGCTCCCGGCGCCCGCGAGTTCGCCCACTGCGGCTCAGGCAGTTGCCGCCAAACCAGCCTCCCCGAAGACGAAAAGAAAGTCTGGCGGGAAGCAGCCGAAATCCGTTCCCAGCAAGCCCGCTTCTCCCAGCGAAGAATCGCCGGGCGAGAACTCTGACCGGCTGCTGACTTTGCTCGATGTAGGCAAAACCCCCGTACATCTTGCGCTTAAACCTGATGGCGGCGAAATTTTTGTGAGTAACTTCGGCTCCGACTCCGTCTCCGAGGTCCTGACTGGAAATAATGAAGTGAGCAGCACTCATCTGCTGGGGCCAGGCCCGGTGCGCTCTATCGTGAGCACA
>DASREY010000156.1:0-2997 GCA_035651775.1 Terriglobales bacterium | reverse complement strand
TCAAACGCTGGTAACGCTTCCATGTACGGGGAAGTAAATTCAAGGCTGGCCTCCTCGTCCCATCCCTGGTCCGTCAACCGTTTCGGGTAATTGTCCATCAACGGAGCCACATCCCGTGAAATGCGATCAATTTCCGCGCCGTCCATCACAAATAGTGCCGGCAATTGCTGCGGGACTTCTACACCGATTTGCCGCAGATCCTCGCCCATTGCCTTGTTCCACAGCCCGCGCAATTCGCTTTCGCGCACAGGAACTCCTGCTCCATTAATCCCCATCATGATCCACTCCTGGTCGGCGCTCGCCCAAACCACGGTGTTAGGGAAGACCTTATGGAACGCGCGCAGTATTGCCTTTGCCTCCTGAACCTTCAGTTGCCCAACCGGGAGCCAGAAAGTCGTGATGCCCCCCGGCTTTAAGCGCCTCCTGATAAGCGCGAAAAATTCCTGCGTGTACAGATTCACAGATCCGGCGATCTTCGGCGGCGGCGGTTCGCCCGTAATGATGTCGTACTGGCGCGGAGTGGCTTGCAAAAAAAACCGAGCGTCCTGAATCACTGGATGCGCTCGGCTGTCACGCAGCGGGTTAGAATAATTTATCCCGGTGTAAAAATCCGCCAGGCGAAATACTTCCCGGGAAATGTCTACGACATCCATGCGCTTCACATTTGGTCCGTGCAACAGCGCATCAGCCGTGACCCCGCACCCGTAACAGAGCAGCAAGACCTCTTCGGACTCCGGCCGCAACGCCAACGGTAGATAGGCAAACAGCCGCATATAACGCTGATTATGCGGGTTGGTAGCAGACATCGAAAAGGCGTCCGTCAGCAACCGGTAGTAATAGGGTTGACCAAAAAGATCGCGACGCAGCAACTGATATGTGCCTGAAGACCCTTCGATGGTTTGTACCACGCGGGCCAAAGGCTCGCCTTGCTCGGTGATCTCGTACGGATGAGCGGCATGCGCCAGGTGCACCCTGGCGCGTTCATCCGGAAACGTTACAAGGATGGCGATTAACGCCGCCCACAATCCGAGCCGCACCAGTGCATCCTTGTTGGCAAAAAAAGAAGCCAGCGGAATAATCCCAGATCGCCACCCTTTTGTCTCCTTAGTTTTTCCCAAGCCTCTCTTGCGTGAAAATGCCCCATCGGCCACCAGGCTGAGGCACGCATAGGCGACGGCGCATCCGATGAGGCTCGATTGAAAACCGACACTCGGTAGCAGCGCAAAGCTCGCAACCATTGGCCCGATTGCTGCGCCGGTGGTGTTCAGCAGAGTCGTGACTCCAACGCTATTCATGCGATCCCCCACGGTCGCTTGAACCTCTGCGACAATGCCGGGAAACATAATTCCCGAGAGCAACGCAGTGGGGAACATCAGAGCGAGGCACAACGCCGCGATCCGCCACCATTCCAGATCGAATACCGCTTCTCCCGAAGCCAGCCTTCCGGGAAAAAAGATGTAAGACAGAAGCGTCACAATCGCTGCGAGCATCAGCAGCACCGAAAGGAAATGATTCCCTGGCCGAACTGCAAAGCATCGGGCAGCTCCTGCCAGCACGCCACCCAGCCCGATGCCAGCCAGCACTACGGCCAGCATGATGGCAAAGGCGGTAGGCGTCGATGCCACATACAATCGCAGGAACCGGAACCAAATCACTTCCAGCGCCAGCAGCATGCAGCCCGTTCCGAAGCTGACGAAAAGCAGGCGCCACGGCGGGTGATAATCTGCCGTGAGACGCAGAGGGAAAAACAAGGAATGGTTGCTGTCACTCTGCCACCGGGCTGGCCGGTGCGCGGCTTCTTCACGCGCCACGGACAGGGCGATCGCTGCGGCGACGCAGTTCATTAACCCCGCCGCCAAACCCGTGCCGCGCAGCCCAAATGCGCGGATGAGCCACGCTTCGCCGAGCACAGCTCCCGCCACCGCCCCGAGCGTGTTGAAACCGTAAAGAAGCCCTAGCGCCCTGTCGAAATTTATTGGGCGCAACACCGGATCTTCCATCAGCACTGGCAACGTCAAACCCATGGCCGTCGTCGGCACGAGCAGGATCAGAAAAGAGACGACGAACCGCAACCCGAGCAGGGCAGGCTGATAATTCCAAAGAATCTGCCAAACAGGCCGCAGCAACGCGCCCAGCGCAGGAAGCGCAAAAACAATTGTGCAGCCCAGAAATGCGACCAGCACTTCGAGCAGCGCGTAGAAACGAAGCGGTCGCAACCTTTGAATTCTTGACGAAGCGGCAAGGGCGTTGCCCAGGGCCAGCCCGGCCATGAAACTGGAGAGAATCAACGCCGCAGCCCAGACCGAGTTGCCAAATGCCAGGCCGCTCAAGCGCAGCCAGAGAGTTTCGAAAATGAGTGCGGCTGTTCCGGACAAAAAGAGGACGGCGCAAAAAACGGCAAGGCGCGCCGGGGCCGAGGCTGGCGCTGTCGCCTCCGACACTTCACATTGAGGAGACAAATGCGCCTTAACCATCATCGCGCGCCCGCTTCGCTACGTTCAAGATTATCGCTCCGGCTATCGCAGCCAGAAACGAGCCCGCAAGGATCCCCAGTTTCGCCGCATTGAGCATCGGACTTTCTCCAAAGGCGAGCATGCCGATAAACAGCGACATCGTAAAACCGATTCCTGCCAGACACGAATAGCCGATGAGATCGCGCCATGAAATATTCCCCGGCAGCTCTCCAATACCCAATTTAACCACGGCAAAGGCCGCGCCCATAATGCCCAGCGGTTTTCCCAAAACCAGTCCGCACAGCGCGCCCAACAAGATTGCGCCGTCCTGAGCCGGGCCAGTGATCCGCACCCCCGCGTTGGCAGCGGCGAACAGCGGCATCACCACGAACGCCGAGAAATTGTGCAGCGCGTGCTCCAGTCGCAGGGTTGGCGTGGTTACATCATGCGTTGCCTCTTCCAAGGCAAACAACGTTTCCTGTTGTCCTTTGCTCGTCAAAACAAGAAAGTCGCCGGTCTCGGTGTTCTCAAATCGCTCCAGCAA
>DASREY010000155.1:0-27951 GCA_035651775.1 Terriglobales bacterium | reverse complement strand
AAAGCAGGATTGCGGTGTCAACCGAAGAAATTTCAGATTCCCACACCCGCTCGCCGGTGTTGACATTCGCGAAATGGAAGAAGAATCCGCGGTGAGTAGGAAGTTTGTTCCGGAGAGAACGCAGGGTGATTACGGCGCGGTTGTGCGCGTCGGCGAGCTCAATATAGCCCCGCTTATGCCCGATGCAAAGCGCAGTGAGCCCGAAGCCGGTGGCCGCGATACTGGCGACCAGCGTGTTGTCGGGCGCGTTCACCTTGCAGCGATCCTTAACCAGACCGGTCAGGGGGCTCGCCTGTTCCAGGAAATAGAGGAAGTTTGCTTTTTCCAGTTCTTCTAAAAAAGCATTATCAGCGTCGGATAATTGAGTTGCCGGGGGCAAGCTAGTGCCACAGACGGATTGCTGGCTCGGCGCCGCAACGTCGGCTGCCGCCGGGCTGCTGAAGGAAGCGGCGGCAGCCCCCAGCATGCCTTTGAGCAGCGCACGCCGGGAAAGCACGTTTGACTTGCAAGATTTATCGTCCATTCAATACATTTTAAGTTGAGGCGCTTTGCCGCGCGAGCTCAACGGGGGCCGCCAGCCGGAATTCTGAGTGTAGCGAAGCATCTTCTCTGGATTCTCGAGAGAGCAGCTCAAAACCTGCGCCTCTTGTAAAGCACATGAAATTATAAGCAATGCTTGCGCTTGGCCGCGTTCAAGTCTTGGAGAAATAATGATAAGCCGGTTACAAACGCAGCGCCCACGCGCTGGGCACGCGAGAATCTGCAATGAGCACAACTGAAGCCTGGATGCGAAAGCCGGTAAAGCTGATTGTGGCACTTGCGATGCTGCTTGCAATAATGGCCGGCCTGCTGCTGAGTTGCTCCAGGAGCCCAGTTTCGTTGCCGGGAGTCGTGCTGGAGCGTAATTCGGACCCCCGCAAGCGGTCGCCGATTGCCGGCGTTGAGGTCACGGCATCTACCGCATCCATGGGTTCAACGTCGACGAGCGGTCAAACGGATTCTTCGGGGTATTTCAGTCTGAAGTTACGTGGCTGGGTGCGAAGAGGACAGCCCATTCACCTGGAGTTTCGTCATCCCGGTTACCAACCTCTGTCGTTGAATGAGATTGTAAGCGATAAGCTCTATGTCGTAGACATGGCTCCAATCTCTTCGAAGGTTGAGCCGGAAAGTGAGCGACCTAAAACGAGCATCGCGAATGTCAAGATACGTTATTCGATGAAGAGCACCGAATCGGTGAACGTTGGGAGCGCGGTGAAGGCTTTTGAGGTTGTGAATACCGGCAATGTTCCTTGCAATGGCGGCTGGCCCTGTTCGCCAGATGGAAAATGGAAGGCCACCATCAGCTCGACGACCCTTAACGCCGGCGAAGGCAATGAGTTTCGCAACGTCAGACTCTCGTGCATAGCCGGACCTTGCCCATTTACAAAAGTAGAATCGGACCAATATTCCAAAGGTGGAAACAATATCACGGCTTCCATACTGAACTGGTCAGACACAACGACCTTCTTGTTAGAAGCCGAGGTCTACCATCCTATGGGAAGTGAGGTAATTCAGGATTCCTATCCTGTCATTTTCGGGCGCACGCTGAATTTTAGCGTGCCCGACACAGGTGAGGGTGTGAGTATTGAAGCGGACGTCGATGGGAGCCAGGTGGTCTTTCCTCTTGGTCCGAGTTTGTGCCTGAGCTGGGCAAACTGTACAGCCACAACGGATAAAGATCACAGCAAGAGCTATCGCTGTGAACTGAAAGAGGGATTTGGGTTTCGGCAATAGTGGAAAAAGCCTCAATGCATCCGAAAGTTCATGCTGCTTCAGTTGCGCGTTGCAGGGCATCTCGTTCGATCATGGCAACCGGCTTCTCCTGCAGCAGCCGTTCGGTAGCCTGCACTTGCGGGTTATTGTGGAACCACCTCTGCACCACGTTGTGGTGCAGCAGGTTGGCAATCGCAAGCATGCTCATGCCCTGGTGATGCGCCATCCAGCAACGCACGAGCTCATAGGGTCGATGGCGCGGGGAGTGCGGCGCGAGAGTGTAGTCCGCGGCGTCGCAAAAACCATAACCTTCCAGCCAGCCTTCCTTCGCCATGCGACGCAGGTTGCGCAGCGCGGCGACGGCATCGACGGGCAGGGCCAGCAGAGTGGAGTAAGGCGAGACGACTGGGGAATCCATATCGGTTTCGCGCAGCGCCAGCGGAGGAACGCCGAACGCGCTGTACTGATAATTACCGGCTTCATCGCGTTTGGCATAAGCAGATTCTGAGATACCCCATGGGGTGTGCTTGCCGGCAGCATAGGCCTGCTGTGAGCGGACAGCTTCCACGTGCGCCCGCGCCAGAAGCGTTTCAGGGTGGGTTCGCATCCAGAGTGTGGGCATCAGGTATTCGAACATGGTTCCTGTCCACGACAGCAGCACCGGACGACCGTCGTTCAGGCCATGGGTGCGCCCCAGAAGGAACCATGCTTCCTGCGAGATGTTCTCCTTGGCAATGGCAACAAACACTGCCAAGCGAGCTTCGGAAGCGAGCAGGTCATAGCAAGCCGACCTGAGCTGCTGCGAATCTGCATCAAAGCCGACGGACAACTGGTTGCGGCGATTGAGCAAGAAACGAAAATCCATGTCGGCGGCCAGTTGGCCCGCGCGCCAGGCGATTTGGCGCACATCCTGAATAAGACGAATAGAGTTCTGCCGTGCCTCGCCCAGCGCCACTTGCAGGCTTTGATAAACAGGCTGCTGCTCTGCGGGAGCACTGGGGGCGGCCGAAGCCAGGCGATGTGAAAGCCCGTCGATGAATGCCGGCAGCCGCTCTAATGGCATTTCCGCCTCACCAGATTCAAAATGAAGCGCCGGATTATCGCGGAGCGAAGAAAATTCCGGCAGCAGCCATGGGCAGTACAGGCGCATTGCTAAAGCGACGCTCTCGTAACGCCGGCGGGTCTCTTCTAAAAACCAGTGGAGATCACCATCGCGATGATTCGGCGATGAATCGGAACAACGAGGAAGCATGTCTGCCGCGGCGCTCATGTATTGCAACCAGTCTGCCGGGTTGGAAGGCCGCTTCGCCGGCAGCGACAAGGCATGCGCGAATGCGTCCTTTTGCTCAAGCATGCGAACATGGTCTGCAAAACCTTCCAGCAGAGATGCTGGAAGCAGCGGCCGCTCCAGATGTTCACGACATCCCTCGCGGAGCGACCAAAGCGCAGCCACGAGATTTCCGCTATCCACCGAAGAAATGAACCGGGGCGGCAGCGGCTCAAGAGTGCGCGTGCTGTACCAGTTGAACAGATGCCCGCGGAATTTCGGCAGGGCTTCCATGGTGGCCAGCGTGCGCAGCGTCAACTTCGCGAACTCAGGGAGTGTCAGATACCCCATCTCACACGCCACCTGGCGGGCATTCAACAGGAAGCCGAGGTCGGTTGGCGAAGTGCGGTCGGCAACCCGCGAAGGGTCGGCCTGAATGTTATCGGGAATCAACCAATGGTGTTCTTCTTTGCCGTGCTCGGCGAAGTAACGCCATGTACGCAATGCGATGTCCCGGAGAAACAACCAATCATTCGCAGAGATCTCATGGTGCGCTTTGTGATGCGGTTGGTTCAGCCACACCGATATAGGCTTGCTGCAGGCCCAGAGCAACAGGATGGGCGCGGCCGCCCACAGCATGTTGGGCCGCTGCAGCCAAAGCATCACGCCAACAATGAAGGCCATGGCCGGAATCGAGTTGAGGTAAAGATCAAGTATGGTCTTGCGGCCATTGCATAGTTCCGCTTCGGCAGCAGTTTCCCATTCCAGCAGACCACGATGTGTCACCAGCCGCCGAACCAGAACCCGTGCGATAGCGTCAATGGAAAGCAGGGTCTGGTGAGCGAGAAAAGTCAGGCGGACAAATGCAGCAGCATTCGCGGTAATCAATGCAGGCAGGCTGCGGCGTGCGATTGCAAAATTGCGTTTCCAGACCGACCACAGGAGAGGAGCCGCAAAATGGAACCATGCCGGCGCAAACATGAGAACGATGGCGGCTATTGTCCATCGCAGGGCCGAACCTGGCAGCACCAGCCAACCAAGGATCAGCATTACAAAGGCCGCGGGTTCAACCAAGCTGCGGCGCAGGTTATCGAAAATCTTCCAGCGTGAGACAACTGAGAGTGGATTGGGCACGCGATCGCCAGCCGCCTCTCTGACGCGAGGCAGCAGCCATTCGGCAATTTGCCAATCACCGCGGATCCAGCGGTGCTTGCGGCGGCAAAAGGCGCTGTAGTTAGAAGGATAATCGTCCACCAGTTCGATATCGCTGGCCAGCCCGGTGCGAGCATAGGCACCCTCGATCAGGTCATGGCTGAGCAGGGCATTTTCAGGGAACCGGCTGTCGAGCGTGCGCAGGAGAGTATCAACCTCCCAGATCCCCTTTCCGGTGAAGATAGCATCGCCATAGAGGTCTTGGTAAACGTTGGAAACGGCCCGTGTATAGATGTCCAATCCCCGCTCTCCGGCGAGAATGTTGGCCAGGCGAGACCGTGCCGCGCTTTGCAAACTGACGCCCAGCCGCGGTTGTAAGAGCCCATAGCCGGAGACAACGAGGTTCCGCGAATCGTGAACAGCCTGATTCAGCGGATGCGCCAGGGCGCCAACCATGCGATGGGCCGATCCGCGGGGTAATTCCGTATCGGCATCGAGAGTAATCAGAAAGCGCACACCGGAAAGCAACGAAAGGTCGCCGACCTTGATAGGGAAGCTGTCATACTTACGGCGCAAGAGCCTGGCAAAATCCATCAGCTTGCCGCGCTTGCGCTCCCAACCCATCCAGGCTCGCTCGCGCGGGTTATAAACGCGATGACGATGCAAAAACAGAAACGATCCGCGGCCCTGAGCCGCATATTTTTCGTTCAGCTTGGCAATCAGCTCTGCGCAGAGAACGATGCGCGAATCGTCTTCACTGGCCGGCTCCCTGGAGTCCGGCAGATCGGTGAGCAGAGCAAAATGGAGGTTGGGATCGCGATTACTAAGGTAAAGGATTTCCAGGTGCTCGGCCATCCGACGCACCTGCGATTCATTCAGGAGCAGGATGGGCACGGCCACAACTGTGGCGCAGTCGTCAGGAATGCCGTCGGAAAAATCGAGCTCGGGGAGGAGTTGCACCGGCATTAACCATGCAGTCAGCGAGTTCATCAGCTCCACGGCAATCTGCGAGCAGGGCAACAATAAGACAAGCATCGCGAGCAGAAGATGTTGCGCCGCTCCAGAGACGCCAGCCGTCAGCGCCAGCATCGCCGTCATCACCGCTATCGTGACCAGGAGTATGCCGGAAAGATAGTAGGCGTTGGGATACCGGCGCAGCAACAGCGTGATTTTCTGGCGCAACCCGGGACGAAACCCGACTTTGCGATGCAGGAGTGGAACTCCTTCTCCCAGGAGGTAATAACCAACGTGGCTCCTGCGCGCAGTCAAACGAGGGTCGATGTGATCGGTTCTAAAGTCGCTTCGTGCTTCCTGGGCCAGCGACAAGGCCTCAATGGCCACTTCCATTTCGCTCAATTCGGAATGGGCGGCAATCTCGGCGATAGCGCTCCAGTATCGGTCGCGGCTTTCAAAATCCATCGCAGCATAGGCGCCCAGCGGATCTTCTCGCAAAACGCGGTCTATCAGAATGCGCGGCTCAAGCACGGTCTTCCAGGTTGTCTGGCCGACATGATGCAAACTACGTATGCAGTCAGCTACGCCGTAAACGCGGTCCGGATGCTTGAGGAACTCAGAGGCGCGAGACGCGACATCCTGCAATAGCAGCAGCTTAAGGCAAGGGACCAGCGCCCATATTTCCCCTACGTTGAGGACAATGGTTTCCTCGATCGCATCAAGGAATGCCCCAAAGGCGACAGCATCGAAGCAAAAATCCAAGCCGCAGAGAAAGGCTTCAGCAATCGCCGCAACTCTGGGCACAACAGCGCCGCTCGCGGTGCGGACATGCGGAAAGTGTTTGACGTTGGCCAGGTCCGCTGTATCTTGCAGCGCCGCGTGAAGAAGCCTGGTATTTTCCCGCAACCAACGAAGCTCCTCGGAACCCCCGATTTGCGTTGAGCCTGTTTGCCCCGGGGATGTCTGGGCCGAAGGCGCCAGACCGGCGAGCAACGGTTGAAGCGTGCGTCGAATGGATTGCCTGCGCCGGGCAAAAGGGCGGGACGGGCCCGGTTCCTTGACAAGAATCAGATCGCCCACCAGCTCTTCCGCAATGGCACGCACGCGCTCAACGCTCAAGCCTGGTTCGAGTGGCGGTTCAGGGAAGCGCTCTCCCTCTGCGCAAACGATTTGAAGAAGCGTTGCCATTTTAGTGACCTTATCGATAGTTGGCGGCTTGCATTTCGAACATTTCTGCGTAGCGTCCACCGAGGGTTGCCAATTCATCATGGCTACCCTCCTCGGTAATCCGCCCGCCGTGGAGCACCACAATGCGATCGGCCATTCGCACCGTGGAAAACCTGTGAGAGATGAGAAGTGCGGTCTTGCCTTCCGTGAGGTCCGCGAAGCGGCGAAACACGGTCAATTCACTGCGAGCATCGAGTCCTGCGGTAGGCTCATCGAGGATCAGCAGTTGCGCTTCCCGCAGGTAGGCGCGCGCCAATGCGAGCTTCTGCCACTCGCCGCCCGAAAGATCTACCCCGGTTTCAAAACGGCGACCGAGCATCTGGTCGTAACGGCGTGGAAGTCTTTCAACGACTTCGTGGGCTAGGCTCTTGCGCGCGGCAACCCGGAGCAGTTCCGGGTTGTCGAGTTCCTCAATATCACCGACGGCGATGTTCTCACCGGCGGTCATCTCGTAGCGCATGAAATCCTGGAAGATGACCCCGATTTCACGGTGCAGAGCATCCAGGTCGTACTCGCGAAGGTCCACGCCGTCGAGCAGTATCTTGCCCTCCGTCGGGTCATAAAGACGAGTCATCAGCTTCACAATGGTGGTCTTTCCCTCCCCGTTTTCGCCGACCAGGGCCACCCTTTCTCCCGGACGGAGGCAAAACTCCAGGTTGCGCAGAATAAGGCGGCTGGTTCCGGGATAATTAAACGAGACATTGCGAAATTCGAATCCATGCATAATCGGTCGCGGCACCGGCAATGCGTTTGGCTTGGAGCAAATTGTGGGCCGCATTTCGAAGAAGGCCAGCAGGTCGGTAAGAAACAATGCCTGGTCGGCGATGCCTGACATGGTGGAGAACAACTGCTGGATGTTTCCGCTGACCTGCAGAACCGCGCCCGTCAGGGCGGTCATAGCGCCCACGCTGATGGCTCCGGTCAGGGTGCGCCATATAATAAAGACATAAGCCGAGTAGTAGCCCAGCGTGCCCAGCGCGGAGAGAAACAAACCTGCCAATAGCCTGCGCCGGAGCAGCGCAATATTTTCGTCGTAAATCCTGCCCCACAGTTCCGTGAATCTTCCAGTCAGAAAATTCTTAAGTCCGAAAAGTTTGAGTTCCTTGGCCGCCTCTTTGCTGCCCCCCAACACGCGCAGGTAGTCCAGATGCCGGCGGATTGGAGTCTGGCGGATGTTCTTGGAATATTCGAGGAAAGCAAAGTGGCTCTCGCCCAGAAATGCGGGAAGCAGACCGGCAATCAGCAGTAACAACAGCCACGGCGAAAAACTAACGATATATATGGAAAGAGAGATCGATGTAACCAGTTGTTGTACGAGACGCCCAATGGCCTGAATCATGGCCAGACGATCGGTGGCCTGCACCCGCGCCCTCTCCAGCCGGTCGTAAAACACCGGGTCCTCATAGGCCAGTAGATCGAGTGCGGCGGCATGCTCCATGACCTGAACACTCACGTGTCTCGAGTATTTGTCGGCAAGCAGGGCATCGAAATAATCGATGATCCGCGCAAGAATACCGATCAGAATCGCCAGGCCAAACTCAGCTGCTACCAGCCACCAAAATTGCCGCGGCATGGCTTGATGGCCACTGACGGCATGAACGATGTAGTCTACGATCAGTCTGGTGATGGCCAGCATGGCCAGCGGCAGAAGAGAGATAGCAACACGGAATACTAATCCCGCCGCGACGACCGCCGGACCTGATCGCCACACGATCTTTAACACTGGAGGTACGTTGCGAAGTGCTGAGACACGTTCGTCCCAGGCGCTCCAAAAGCTCTTGTATTGGTTCATGCGTCGTTTTCTACACTCAAATCAGAGTTGCTGTATTCGACGAAGGACTATCAAGTAGACGAAGTTAATTAGACAGATGCAGGAGCGACGCCCGGAGTTTGATCGCTACTGCTTACTGCGGATGGCGGGCATCGGGTTGGCTACCTGGAAAGTACCCCTAAGACCTTCGGCGGAGTTAGGGGCGATCCACACATCGTACATGCCGGATGGTATGACCCAGCGCATGTGAGTATCGTAGAAGCCCAAGTCATTGGCGTTCACAGCGAACGTGAAGGTTTTTTTCTCGCCGGACCTGAGGGTAATGCGCTGAAAATTCTTCAGCTCACGCACAGGACGGGAAACAGGCGCTAACTGATCATGAACATACAGTTGGACAACTTCGGTGCCGGTTCGCCGGCCTGTATTCTCGATATCTGCCTGGACTCTCAAAGTTCCGTTGGATGCGACCGAGTGGGTCAGTATCTCAAGGTTGCTGTAGCGAAAAGTAGTGTAGGTAAGGCCGAAACCAAACGGGAACAAGGGCAGAGAACTCTCGTCGATGTATCCGGTGTGCCAGCGATCAGGAGAAGTGGAACGACCAGTGTTGTAGTGGTCGTAATACACGGGAATCTGGCCTACCGAGCGCGGCCAGGTCATCGGCAGCCGGGCGCTGGGTGCGGCGTCTCCAAAGAGAATATCAGCAATGGCATTGCCCGCCTGCACTCCCGGGTACCAGGCCTGCACAATTGCCGGTACGTGGTCGTTTGCCCAGCGAATATCCAAAGGGCGGCCGCTCTCGATCACCAGCACAACCGGCTTTCCGGTTGCGACCACTTGCTCCAGCAGCTCTCGTTGCCGGCCGGGAAAATCAAGAAAGGCGCGTGAGCTGGCTTCACCCGTCATTTCGGCCAGCTCGCCCAAAAAGACAATCGTCACGTCTGCTTTTCGCGCCGCCTCCAGGGCTTCCTCAATTCCTGCAGGCCCGGCTGTAGTGGTGTCGCGGGCAACGCCCGTCGCTGTCAGCGGTGCAGGCGCGCCAGCGGTCGCTGCAGCCGGCGCACGTTCGAATGAAGGAATGTCTACTCCCTTGGCGTAAATCACCTGTGCTTGCGGGACTCTCGCCTTGATGCCGGCCAGTGGCGTGATTACGTCTTCGGCGCGGCCCTGGGCGGCCCAGGAGCCCAACTGATCTCCCTTGTTATTTGCAAGCGGACCAATGACAGCAATTGTTCTCAGCGAGCTGTTCAAAGGCAGGAGATCGTTTTCGTTCTTCAGCAGAATCATGGATTCCTGTGCCGCTCTACGCGCAAGCTGTAAGTTTTCAGGCGTAAGCTCCGCAACGTGTTCGCGTTCGGGATCGGTGTAGGGATGTTGAAACAGACCGGCTTCTAACTTCAGGCGGAGAACTCGCCTTACAGCTTCGTCCAAAACTTTAGTCGGCAACTTGTCTGGAGGAAGTGACCGCAGGCTATGGTACGAGCCGTCGGCCATATCCATGTCCACACCGGCAGTAAGCGCCTTCAAGGCTGCCTGCTGGTCACTTGATGCAACCCCGTGATCAATCAACTGTTGGACTGCTGCATAGTCGCTGACCACGAACCCGTGGAAGTGCCATTCACCTCGCAGAATATCGGTAAGCAGGTGCGCGTTTGCGCTGGCGGGAACCCCGTTGACATCGTGAAGGCCTGTCATGATAGTACCTACCCCTTCTCGTACTGCAGCGTGAAAGGGCGGCAGGTATATTTCGCGTAACAATTGTTCCGGAACCTCGGCCGTGTTGTAGTCACGCCCGCCTTCCACGGCGCCATAAGCGGCAAAATGCTTTGCGCAAGCGATCAGGCTTTGCAGATCAGCGATATCGTGTCCCTGAAATCCACGAATCCTCGCGGCGGCCACGACCGAAGCCAAATAAGGGTCTTCGCCTGCCCCTTCGACCATGCGACCCCAGCGCGGATCGCGGGCAACGTCTACCATTGGAGCAAAAGTCCACTTCACTCCGGCGGCGGTGGATTCGTAGGCTGCAACGCGTTCGATTTGTTCGATGAGTGTTGTGTCGAAGCTGCTGGCAGTGGCGATAGGGACAGGAAAAATCGTTCGATAGCCGTGTATAACGTCGTAACCGAAAAGCAACGGGATCTTCAGCCGCGTTTGCTCCATGGCAATGCGCTGTGCGGCGTTTGTATTCTCTGCGCCAGTGACGTTGAAGAGCGAGCCGGCTTTCCCTTCGCGGACCAATTCCAGTGTCTCCGGACTGGCCGAGGTGTACTGAGTCAGTTGGCCTATCTTCTCTTCCAAAGTCATCCGCTGCAACAGGGAATCGATGGTGTGCTCGATGTCGGTTGTGGTGGCCGGATGCTCCTGCTCCAGGCCAGCACATGGGAAGACAAATAGGACAAAAAATAAAACCAGGGGGCCGCGGATATTTACTCTCTTAGCCAAAGTCTTATGCAACAGCGGCATGAACACGCTTGTGGTCATTGTGATGAAGGTTGCTTTGCTGTGAGTTGGACAGAGTTGACCAGTCTACGGTTTGAAACTTTGGAGGTAGCTTCATATTTCGTGAATGATCTCACTCTGATTGTGAAAGTCTTCAGCGCCATGCACCAGTAAAGAGCCGAACCTTCTTGCTGCAATGTTTGCAGCTCGGGAACAGCTGCTTTTTGAAGATTATGTCGTTAGTCCCATCCGGACAACAAAGAAAGTCCCGGGGTACGAACCTGCGAGCCTAAAGCTGTAATTACACTCGTACAATCACGCACCAGAACTATAGTAACCATGCCGTCTGTATGTTCTTCAAAAATATGAGTAATCCAAGAATGGGGCAAGTACCAAATCAGGAATTAGTCAGGGTGAATCGCGATGATTGCTGCTCAGGTGTTTGCAGGAAATGGTTAAACTAAGGGTTCAACCCAGAGGTGAATATGGACTTCTTCGAGACGGGCTCCTATGTGGCGTTTCCTAAGACGAGGGCGTCTGCCACGGTCACAGCCGTCGAATTGCCCCCTCGCAACGGCCGTCCGGTGGGGGTGGTTCTGGCGCTACCCCGCAGCCTTCCTCAAGCCGCTGCCATTGCAAAGGCTATGCGTCTTCCCGCAGATATTTTTGTCGTGCGGACAAGCGGAATAGACGGAAAAATGGAATCAAATTTCACAGGCCTGTTGCAAGAATTAGAAATCGACCATCCGGAACTGCGGATATTGGAAATGCACAAGCGAACCAAAGTAGGAAGATGGTTGCAGGGTTCGGTTACAGAAGCTCTATTTCGAAAGAGAGGGTGGCCAGTTCTTGTTCTGCGTCCCCATACCTTTGAAATGAGTGCGCCTCAAATTCACAACATTCTGTATGCCACTGATTTGTCCACCGAATCTCTTCATGCCCTCCGGTATGCTTCCACTATTGCCAAAGAGAATTCTGCCAAATTATATGTATTGCACGTCGAAACCGCGGAGGAAGGCGACCCGTTCGAACAACAGGTTGCCCTCCGCTGGCTCGGCGACTGGGTGGAGGGCCAAGCGTTGGATCATGGCGAAACATTTCTGCGCGGAGCGCGATGCCTGGCCAGGTTCGGCAACCCGGCCCAAAAGATTCTTGAGACGGCCGCCGAACTTCAAAGTGACATGATTGTTCTGGGAGCGCGCGGGCGGGGAATGATGCCGGGGGAGGACCACTTTGTCGGTAAAACTGCTTACGAGGTGGCTTGCTCGTCTTATTCTCCGTTACTGATTGTTCCTGAACGCGCGGAAATGCTATCGGAGCCGGAATTGGTAATGAGCAGTGGCTTGGCGTAATTTTCCTGGTCTTTCTTCGCCGCAGGGTCAATCATATCTATCTTCGTTCTGGCTTGACGTCATCTGGCTTGACGTCATCTAGCTTGACGTCATCCCGCAGACTATTCCTCTTCCGCATTGAACATCCTTTTCTGTCCATGGTCATAAGGTTTGAATAGGGAGGAAGGTTCAGGCGGTCTTGATTACAGTGGCCGATTAGTTCGTACACCAGCGTCAACTTACGCCACCTTGAGAGAGAGCTCGCAGTGGCTGGATGATCTTAGATTTACTTTAAGGGGAGAGCTCCTGCCAACATGAGGAACAAACCTTCACTGAAATCGTTGCATCCTCGCTAACGATGGGTATGGAGGTCCGATGAGTAAGAAGAACGGTCTAGCAGATCCGACGCGCCTCAAGCCGTTCGATGCCGACGAAAAACAGATGCTCCGAGTCGTGATTGAAACGCCAAAAGGAAGCCGGAACAAATTCGCGTTCGATCCAGATGAGCGTATCTTTGAACTGAAGAAGGTGCTGCCCTGCGGGATGACATTTCCCTACGATTTTGGTTTCGTTCCTTCTACCGAGGCCGGAGATGGCGATCCGATCGACGTGCTGGTGCTGATGGATGAGCCGGCGTTTCCCGGGTGCGCGCTTACCTGCCGGCCAATCGGCGTCATTGAAGGGGAACAGGGCGATAAGAAAAACAAGGAGCGCAATGACCGAATCGTAGCTGTGGAACAGGACGCACACAGTTGGGAAGACATAAAAACTGTGGATGATCTGGGCAAGCAGTTTATCCGTGAACTTGAGCAGTTTTTTGTGAACTACCATAAGCTTACTGGGAAACAGTACCGGATTCTCGGATTGAAAGGCCCGGATCAAGCCCGAAGGCTGGTTAAATCGGGCCGACGATGAGGGCTTGCCATGCTGGGTGCGGTAGTTGCGGGCATTTGCAGCAATTGGCGACCTAATTGAAAGTTATGCGGGATATTGGGCGCGCCGCGCATTCAGTGGCATTGGCTACTCTGGTCTCATGATTATCGGCCTTTCCGTCTGCTCATTTACGTGGCTTGCAATGATCGTGAGTAAATGATCATCATGTCCTTCTTCCTGGAGAGTCTGGTTCAGCACCTCGGCGTCGGACTGTCTTCCAAGAATCTGCGCCCACTGCGCACAGCGCCGGCAAGGCCCCTTTGTTTATCTCGCGAGATGCAGCTTGGCCTCCTGGATAAGGTCACGTTGCTTCTTCGAGCAGAGCGGAGATTCTAGGAACCGAGCCAGTAGCTCGCGAACCCTTTGCGTCGCGACCACCTCGAATATGGCACAAGGCCTCCCAAAAGAGCGCCTCAAGGGCTTTAGAACCAAGCTTGCGGGCGCGGGCGAGCAACCGCGAAGGCTTCGCTGAGATTGTCCTGGCCACTCGTGGCATGATACCGAACGATGACCTCCGATAGACCAAGAAGCAAAGTGGGATTGTTCGGATACTGCTTCATCGGCGCTCAAAGTATTTCGCCCAACCGCCGGATGCCCTCTTGAATTTCCTCCTCTTTCATTCGTGAATAGCCGAGCATTAGCCCCGTCCGCGAGGGCCGTGTTAGGAAGTATCCGGATATTCCGTAGATGCCCACTCCCCGCGATGCCGCTTTTTCGATAACGGTGTTTTCCGAGACGTGCCTGCGGGGCCACAGCACGACGTGAGCCCCAGCACCGTCGCCGGTCACTTCGACACGATCGCCCAAATACTTGTGGATGGCGTCGAGCAGTGCCCGGCGGCGTGCGGCGTTGCTGCGGCGAACGCGACGTAAATGGCGTTCGTACATTCCTGTCGTGATGAACTCGGCAAGGGTTTGTTGCTCCAGCGTGGCGGTATGCCGATCACATAGCCATTTGGCCGCTGTGAACGCGGGAACCAAGGATTTGGGTGTGATCAAATAGCCGATGCGGAGTGCTGAAAAGATGGTGCGCGAGAACGTCCCGATGTAGATGACGCGTCCTTCTCTATCCAAACCCTGCAAAGACTCCAGCGGTTGTCCCTGGTAGTGGAACTCACCATCGTAGTCGTCCTCCACGATCACCGCGTCTTTGCTCCTGGCCCATGCGAGGAGCGCCATGCGACGAGTGAGCGGAAGAATCGCGCCGGTGGGAAAATGGTGCGAAGGGGTTACGAAGGCGATGCGGGCATTCTCGGGCAGCCTGGCGGGATTCAGGCCGTCGCGATCGACCGGCACCGGCTGTAAGCGAGCTCCAGCAGCGCGAAGGATTTCCCAGGTGCCCTGATACTGCGGATTCTCAATGGCGACCGGATCGCCGCGTTCTATCAATACCCGCGCAATCAGATCCAATGCCTGCTGCGAACCGTTGACGACGATCACTTGCGATGGATCGCAGATCACCGCGCGAGACCGCTGCAGGTGAATAGAAATGGCCTCGCGCAAAGCGACGATGCCAGCCGCCGCGCCATAGTCAAGCTCACGAACCGGGGCTTTCCGCGCCTGCCGCAGCAGGATGCGTCGCCACATCTCGAAAGGAAACGATGCCACGTCGCTCCGTCCATACGCAAAATCGTAGCGGAGCGGAATCGAGCGTCGGCCCGGGAAATCCACAGTTGCCGCAACATGGGCAGCGGCAGACCCATAACGTGACAACCGTAGCTTGGCCGGCTTTTCCAGTGTCTTGGGCCTGCCGCCGCCCAATCCTGCGGATACATAGGTTCCTGAGCCGCCCCGGCTGCCTGCAAAACCTTCTGCTAATAGTTGCTCGTACGCCAGCAATACGACTGTCCGTGAAATTCCGAGTTGCTCAGCCAGGTCCCGCGTCGAGGGGAGCCGGTCACCGGCGCGCAAGCTGCCCGACAGAATACCTTGCCGCAATCCGCGGTAGACCTGCCGGAAGAGTGGTTCACCTTGCTGCGAAAGTGGTATTACAAATGACACGGAAAGTGGATCTTTATAAATACCACAATCACGGGCATAGTTGAAATTGTTTCCCACGGATCTGCGCCGCTCACCGGAGAGCGGCGAAGCAGTCCGCTTAAAACAGGATAGGAAGACGAATTCAAGGAGGCAGTAATGAACGCGCTCAAACGTATTCGGGTATATCTTCTGCTGTGCAGCCTGGTTGTCACCTTGCAGCCGCTTCAGGGGTTCGCCCAGCAGAATGCTGACGTAACGAAAACAGGACCTCAACAGCATGATGGGCAACATGATTTTGATTTCGAGATTGGCGCCTGGAAAATTCACCTGAAGCGCCTCGATCATCGCTTGGTAGGCTCTACGACCTGGGTCGAATTTGACGGTACCTCCGTTACCCGAAAGGTTTGGGATGGCCGCGCTAATCTGGAAGAGTTCGAAACCGATAGCCCGGCTGGCGGTCACATCGAAGGTCTGACCCTGCGTCTATACGATCCCCAAACCCACCAGTGGAGCCTCTACTGGGCAACCAGTAAGAGCGGTGCCCTGGGCCCGCCCACGATCGGCGAATTCAAGAATGGCCGCGGCGAGTTTTTCGACACCGAACCATCTGGCCCTAATGGCAGATCCATCCTGGTTCGATTTGTCTGGTCCGACATCACCCCGAATTCGGCCCATTTTGAGCAGTCATTCTCCGATGATGGAGGCAAGACCTGGGAAGTCAACTGGATCACAGATCAGACACGGGTAAAAGATGAAGCTGTCAAAGCGCACTGAATTTCGCCGCATCCCTGATCGAGGATCGCACGACTGGGCAACCATCAACCAAATTCTGGATGCGGGCTTTCTCGCTAGCGTCGGATTTTGCGTGGATGGCCAGCCATTTGTCATTCCGACGCTATATGGCCGGGATGGAGAAAGACTCTATTTGCACGGTTCAGCCGCTAGCCGCATGCTACGGGAACTTGAAACCGGCATCCCGGCATGTGTAACCGTGACTCTCGTGGATGGATTGGTCTTATCGCGGTCTGCCTTCGATCACTCGATGAACTATCGCTCCGTGGTTGCATTTGGAAGGGCGCAGAAGATCGCAGATCCCGGACAGAAGATCAAATGCTTGCGCGCCATCTCCGAACATCTCATCGCCGGCCGCTGGGATGATGTCCGCGCACCCAGCGAGAAGGAATTGAAGGCGACAACCGTGCTTGAGTTCTCTATTGACGAGGCTTCATCCAAGGTGCGAAGTGGACCGCCGCTGGACGACGAGAGCGATTATGGGCTGGCAGTATGGGCTGGGGTATTACCGCTTGAGACGAAATCCCGGCCGCCCATACCAGACGAGAGACTCATCGAAGGTGTCACTGTTCCGGAATATGTCCGGCGCTACGACGCTCGGATCAATGGCCGTAAGGATACCTGAGAGAAGGGAGACCTGCCTCAAATCCAAGGAGACCCGGTGATGCTGAGATACATTGCAGTTGTAGGACTGATGATTGCGGGGCTGTTCATCGGGGCGGCAGGTGCAGAACCCCAGTCGAATTCAGCCACTCCGAAGGCACGGGATGGGCAACACGATTTTGATTTTGAGATTGGTGCTTGGAAAACTCACCTATCACGCCTTCTGCATCCCTTAACGGGCTCCACTACCTGGCTCGAATATGAGGGTACTACCGTCGTGCGCAAGGTTTGGAATGGCCGCGCTAATCTGGTGGAGCTCACGGCCGATGGCCCAGCAGGTCACTTCGAAGGTCTGAACCTGCGTCTCTACAATCCCCAATCCCACCAGTGGAGCCTCAATTTTGCCAACAGCAACGGCGGTGCGATGAGCCAGCCCACGATCGGAGAATTCAAAAATGGGCGCGGCGAATTTTTCGATCAGGAAACACTCAATGGCCGAGCCATCTATGTGCGATTTGTTATCTCGGACATCACTCCGAATTCATGCCATTTTGAACAGGCGTTCTCGGATGATGGCGGCAAAACTTGGGAAGTGAACTGGATTGCGACAGACACACGGGTGCAAGATGAATCTGACAAAGGGCACTGAGTTCCGCCCGTATCCAGCGAGGAACCGCGCATCAGGGGCACGATCCACGCAATTTTGGACGCGAGCCTTCTTGCTCAGGCCGCATTTTGTGTTGATGGCCAGCCGTTCGTCATCCCCGACGCAAGCATGCTGGCGGAGGCTGTAAATGATCATCGAAATGCGCACCTATAAAACCAAACCCGGCAGGCGCTCCCAGTTCCTTGAGACATTCCGCTCCAGGTCTGTCCCGGCACACACCGAAATCGGAATGAAAATACTGGGTCCGTTTCTTTCGGTTGAAGATCCCGACACCTTCTTTTTCATGCGCGGCTTTCCCGACCTTTCTTCACGCGAGCCGATGAAAGCAAAGTTTTACGAGGGGGAACTCTGGAAGCGTGAACTGGAGAACCGATTGATGCCGATGTTGGAGAAGTATGAAGTCGTCGTGGTGGAAGACCCTGACGGTCTGGTTCATTGGCCATGACCTGCAATTCGGCAAATCAGCGTGATCAGGCTGCACATGCAGTATGACCCGTCGACTGCTTCAGTAGATCAAGGTCAAAAACCTTCCCGGATGCCAGATTAGATTGAATTGGTGGTGCGGTTTGCAATGAAGCTGCGGGGGAAAACAACCACCGATTTATGACCGTAAATTATTGAAAGATATCGATTAGTTGGTTGCGGGGGGTGGATTTGAACCACCGACCTTTGGGTTATGAGCCCAACGAGCTACCAGACTGCTCCACCCCGCAAATCCATACTAACAATCACGTGAAGCAGGGTCAAATGTCCGCACTACGTCTGTGGGTTCATCAATGAAATCTGCAGTGGAACGTTGCGGGCTATTTTGATTCATTTCCTTACTTTTGTCTTTGAACGGCACAAATTGACGCATTTGTTGTTCTATGCGGAGGAGGAAACCCAAGCATCATCTTTGCATCTACATATCTAAGAATTGTGATCTGGGTGAAGGATGAAAAAAAACATATTGGTTACAGGGGGAGCGGGTTTTGTCGGCTCTCATCTAACTGACGCGCTTTTGCAGCAAGGACATCACGTTCGCATCTTTGACAATCTAAGTCCACAAGTTCACAGCGACGGTGTGCCCTCGTATCTGGCGCCGGAAGCCGAGCTGATGATCGCTGATGTACGCAATCCAGAAGCCTTGCGCCGGGCGGTTGAAGGCATGGATGTGATCTATCATCTGGCATCGGCAGTGGGCGTAGGGCAATCCATGTATGAGATTTCCAATTACATGGAGGTCAACACCCAGGGCACCGCCAATTTATTGCAGGTCCTGCTCGATGGAGGCTGCAAGATTGAAAAGCTCGTTGTTGCATCTTCGATGTCTATTTACGGGGAAGGGAAGTATCACTGCGCCGCTTGCGGCGATGTGGCCCCAGAGCCGCGGCCGTTGCAACAACTCGCGGCTAAACAGTGGGAGATGACGTGTCCGCAATGCGCATCCGTCCTCACGCCGGTTGCTACCGATGAAGCGAAGCCTCTACAGTGCACTTCCATCTACGCTCTTTCCAAAAAAGACCAGGAAGAGATGTGTCTTCTATTCGGGCGCACCTACAGCGTGCCGGTAGTGGCACTTCGATTTTTCAATATCTATGGTTCACGACAGGCGCTCTCCAATCCTTATACCGGAGTGGCCGCGATTTTTGCCTCACGTCTCTTGAATGGCCGTTCGCCTTTGATCTTCGAAGATGGAAGACAGATGCGGGATTTCGTCAGCGTTCATGACGTGGTTCAAGCCTGTGTGCTCGCCATGGAAAGCAGCAAGGCCGACGGCAAAGCTTTGAATGTTGGTTCAGGCGTTCCCATTTCGATCCAGGAGGTTGCGGCTGCGCTCTCCGGTGCTTTGGACCGGCATGCATACGTGTCAATCACCGGCAAATATCGCGCGGGCGATATTCGCCACTGCTTTGGCGATATCAGCGCGGCCCGCCAGTTGTTGAACTATCACCCCAAGGTCAAGTTTGCCAAAGGGATGGCTGACCTTGCGCACTGGCTGCGTTCACAGCAACCACAGGACCACTCCGAAGCCGCGGTCGCGCAGTTGGTGCAATATGGATTAACGGCTTGAGTTACGGATTCCCGTCCAATACTTCGATATGAAATACGCATTGGTCAATCCAAATTGGGATTTTACGGGGTCCACATATTTTGGCTGCCGCGATCCTCATTATCCACTCGAACTTCTCTTCGCCGTCGACAAGATTTCCGAGGCAGGCGATGAAGCATTGCTGATCGATGCCCAGGTCGAGGGCCTCAGTGTCGACCAGGTCAAACCGAAGCTGGAGGCGTTTGCTCCCGATTTTCTGGTGATTCCCACGGCGCCCTCTTATTTGTTTTGGCGCTGTCCGCCCCCGGAGCTTCGCATTCCCAAGGAATGGTTCTCTGCCTTAGGGGTAAGGGCGGTCAAGGTGGCGATCGGTCCGCATTCCTCCGCAACTCCGGCTGCCACGCTCCGTAAGACTGGCTGCGATGTCGTTTTGCGCGGAGAGCCGGATTTCACCCTGGCTGAACTTGCCAGAAAACCATGGAGCGAGATCGAGGGCTGCTGCTGGCGCGATTCCGAGGGCGAGCATTTCAACGCAACCCTGGGTGTGGCTGACATGAGGCAACTGCGAGCTTTGGATTTTCATAACTATCCTGTGGAAAGGCACTCCCATCGTCATCATGTATTTCACGGAGAGGGAAGAGGCGCGGAGCTGGAGTTTGCGCGAGGCTGTCCGTGGGCGTGCACCTTCTGTAACAAGACGTTGTTTCGCAACCGCTTTCGCGAGCGCAATGTGGAAGATGTTCTGGCGGAAATCGATCTGCTCATTGCGCGCGGCGTGGATTACATTTATTTCATCGACGAGATTTTCGGCGTGGGCAAGAACGTCCGCCGATTGCTGGAGGCAATCGCAGAGCGCAAAGTCAGCATCGGCTTCCAGACGCGCATTGATTTATGGACAGAAGAGAGCCTGGATCTGCTCTTGCGCGCCCATTGTATCTCCATGGAGTGCGGCGTCGAATCCATTACGGATCAGGGCCGGGATGAGCTGAACAAGAACTGCCGCCTGAATACGGAGCGCATCTCAGAGCTGCTGATTTACGCTCGCAGCCGCATCCCGTGGGTCCAGGCCAATCTGATCCTCACAGACCACGATGACCGCGGGCAAATCCGCCAGTGGCAGGAGCGGCTCAAGGCGCATGGTGTCTGGGTGAGCGAACCGGTGCCCATGTTTCCATTTCCCGGCAGTCCGCTGTACCAGCAAACCTTTGGCGCCCCCCCAGACGATCAGGCTTGGGAGCGAGCGCATCATTATTATAAGTCCGTGTTTGAGGGTAGAGGATACAGCGACATCCAGGAACAAACCCCTGCCTCCCTGGATGAGTTGGAAAAGACCGCTTAAATTTTCTTCTTTACATTCATATCAGTGAATCACCTCATAAGACCCATACCGTTTAAGGGGATGGATATAACCCGGTACTAATGAATTTCCCTCATTGCGATAGCTTTGTTGCTCCGTTAGATTCCTCTTAATCTCATTTCTTTCATTGCAATGACACCGTTGCGTAACCGCTCGCTCCTGCTTCGTATCCTGCGGCAATCCAGGCCGTGTTGGCCGCAACTCGTTGCCATCATTGTCCTCGGTCTGTTTTCTATTCCGTTGACTCTGCTGTTTCCCATCCCACTCAAGATTGCGGTAGACAGCGTTCTTGGCGGCCAGCCCCTCCCATCGTTCATGCGGCCCTTTCCGCTTCCGGTTTCATCGTGGCTTTTGCTGGCTGTGGGTATGTTGCTGATCCTGGGTTTGCTGATGAGCCTGCAAAACCTGGCCAGTTGGTGGTTACAGACTTACACCGGTGAAAAACTGGTCTGGGATTTTCGCGCGCAGTTATTGGAGCACGCCCAGCATCTTTCGCTGACTTTTCACGACGACCGTGGCGCTACCGATCCAGCCTATCGCATACAGCACGATGCTCCTTCCATTCAGTACATCGTGATTCAAGGTATTTTGCCCGGTGTAATCTCCTTATTTACTTTGGCGGGAATGTTGGTGGTATGCGCCGCGATCGACATGCGGCTCGCCTTCATCGCCCTCACCATTACGCCAATCCTGTTCTTGCTCACGCGGGCTTGCAGCCGCCTGGTGCGCGAACGATCTATCAAGGTCAAAGAAATTGATAGCTCCGCCATGTCGATCATCCAGGAGGTGCTGGGCTCCATTCGGGTCATCAAGGCATTTGGCCAGGAAAAGCGAGAGTATGAGCGCTTTCTGCGGCGCTCCAATCAAAGGGTTGACGGGCAAGTCCGGCTGGCGCGGTTGCAGGCGCTTTTTAACGTGCTCATTGCCATCACGATTTCCGGGGGAACTGCGACCACCTTGTATCTTGGCGTGCGGCATGTGCGCGCCGGCATCATCTCTGTGGGCGAACTCCTGGTGGTGATGGCTTATATAGGCCAGATGTACGAGCCGTTGCGCCTCATCAGCAGCAAGGCAACCGAGTTGCAGACATGGTTTACCAGCATCGAACGCGCCTTCGCCCTACTGGACGAAAAAGTTGACCTGCTGGAGAGCCCTGCGGCATGCGAGCTGGTCAGGGCACGGGGTGAAGTCGAATTTCGTAATGTGACTTTTTATTACGGCCCCAAATGCGGCTTGCGCAATGTCTCATTTTGTTTGCCGCCAGGCGCACGTGTGGGAATTGTGGGTGCGAGCGGGGCAGGGAAGACAACGGTCCTCAATCTCCTGATGCGCTTTTACGATCCCACCAGCGGCCAGGTGCTGCTCGACGGGCGCGATATTCGTGACTATCGCATCGCCGATTTGCGTCGGCAGTTTTCCGTGGTCTTGCAGGAACCCTTGTTGTTTGCTGCCAGCATTGCCGAAAACATCGCGTACGGAGAGCCCAGCGCCAGCAACGAGGAGATTATTGCCGCCGCACGGGCGGCCAACAGCCATGATTTCATTTGCCGCCTGCCCGAAGGGTATGAGAGCAAGGTAGGGGAGCGCGGAGCGCAGCTTTCCGGCGGAGAGCGTCAGCGCATTTCGCTGGCCCGGGCATTTTTGCGCAACAGTCCTATTCTTATTCTTGATGAGCCCACCAGTTCTGTGGATATGAAAACCGAATCCGCAATCATGGAGGCTACCGATGCCCTCATGCGCGGCCGCCTCACCATCATGGTGGCCCACCGATTGAGCACGCTGCGAGACTGCGACATCATTCTTGCGCTCGAGCAAGGTGAACTGGTTGACATGCATCAGAGTGGCCAGATTAGCGCGCATCGTGACGTTCAACGTGCCGATGGCTTCCAAACAGTAAACTTAGGAGCGTAACCGAACTATTCTAAGGATTAGTGCATCTCCCGCAGATTTGCTGCCGGGCTGTTACCTTTCTTGTAGACAATAAGGTGTTCGCAAATTTACACCGCCCCCCTCGCGGGCAAGGGGGGGAATTCCTGAAAATCTGAGCCGGAGGGGAAGCCTGCGCTTCAACAGCTCTTCTATTCCAGCTACTGTATTGCAATCTGGCGAAAATCTACGGGAGTGCCGGCGGTTAACACGTTTCTTCCATGGACAAAGGTTACGCTGGCGGATGCGGGATCGTCATATTTGGGAACAATCAAAATGCCATCACCATCCGGAGGCATCAAGGGAGGTGTTCCTTTCCATGAGATATCGCTGAGGTTCAATTTGCGGATGGTTGTCATCACTGCAATCGAAGAGAAGTTTTTGTCAAAACGTATAGCCTGGTTTGCCAACACTACAACTCGGAGAACGGCCGGTTGCCGGCCATCATCGGAAACAAGAACGTAGGCAGATTCTTCTGGAAAGCCCTCCCCGGCGAATCTTCCTGAGACGCGGCCTGTGGCTTGTTTTCCGCTGGCCTGCAACCAGGCTACGCCCTGGGAGTCGAAGTCCTGAGGTTCTGCCAGACGCCAGTGACCGATATCGGGAATGAGCGCCGCATCATTGGGAAGTATGCCTGCCGGGACGAAGCGCGTTTTTAAAGACGGGTGCATTGCCCAGTTAGCAAAGAACAAGCCAATGGCCACCACGATCGCAGTCACAATGAAAGCTCGCATGAGCCGATTGGTCTTTGCCTGGTTCGGCGTAACCAGACTTGGATCTGCCCCTGGTATCTTGGCTGTTTCGGCGGCGATTTTCGCCATGCTCTTAACGTGATTGACAACATGATAGCCGAGGTCGGTTTCCGGCATCAGCGACTCGCTTACTTCGAGGAGTCCTGATGCAATACACACGATGGTATTAGAGCTGCAACAGAGCCGTGGAAGCTGTTGTTGCACTGGAATAGCGGCTATTAACATCCGAGCCTGTACAGGCTGGTCGGTCCGGGTGATTACGCGCGCATCGAACTGTTCATCGGCAGTTTGCAGCACAACCCTGCCCGCCTGATGTTTGTCTTTTTCTTTTTTGGGAACGAAAAACAGGGTCAACCGGGTTGGCACGGGAATCTGGATATAAAGCCCGGGAGTATCAGGGGAATGCGAGAGGCGAATAAATACGGGCCAGCGGTGGTATCCGCCCTCCAGCATCAAGTCATCGTGCTCGCGATATATTCTTCCCCGCAAGACCCGGGAAATCTCCTTTACTTCCCCGGCAATGCCTTCATAGCCCTTCAGCATAGCGCGGCGGCGGGATCTTGCAATTAAAGTGAACAGCAGAACAGCGGCGGCCAGCGCAGCAATTGCAATCTGAATTTCTGAGGATGTAATCGGAGGAACTCGAAAGGGAAGATTGATCAAGACAAAAAATAAAAGGGCGGGGGCAGACACATAGTCACCTTTGCCCCGTAGAACGCTGGTCGAATTCGCGCCGCGGTTGGCTGCCCGCCACATTTGTTTGTTCGTCGCCCGCCGATGCTGCCTTGGTATCTTCCAGCTTTTTGCGTCATCAGGGTCCCGGGCTGCGTCAATCAAATCACACTATGGTCGATCAGTACAGTATCTCCCGAGTGGCGAGTATCTTGTAAGGAATACGGTCATTGCCGAGGTTGGCCAGGCAACTGTTGTAGTTCACGCCGCCACTCCCGCCGCCACCGTTACCGTTGAATATGGGAGATCCCGGAGTATCCGGAGGATACTGGGTTGTGCTTGGGCCATAGACCGCTTTAAGAACAGCCAGAATATTAGGATTGGGAGGATTGGGTGGGGGCGAAACAATATTAGCGATAAAAACCTGCCCGCCATAGCCGGCGCCGCCCGAGGTAGTGAGACTGCCTTTTCCTACCACGTAGATAACGCCGTCGAATGTGGGGCTGCCACTGATGCTCAGATTTCCCTCAACCAGCAATACCCCAGCGCCTATTTGACCGCTGCCACTAAAGCTGGCATCGCCCAAAATTGCCGTGATCTGGGGATTTGTATCGGTTCCCATCGGTAAAGCCGGCGTGCCGCCTATAGGTACAACCGTATCCGCCGATTGGATAATGGTATTTTGCAAAGCAGTCAGGCCACTTACCGTAGCAAGCTGATTAAGATTACCCATCGTTCCAGGGCAAAAGGGCGAGTTGATGGTCGGGCTGCAACTTGCATTCACTGTACCGGTGGTACCGTCTGCATACTGCCCTGCGACATTGCCCCAGGGCCCTATATTGATCGCGTTAAAGCTCGTGCTATTGGTCGTCCCTCCTTTCCAATTGTTGGACTTACTGCCTGGAAGGCCATTCAGCGTGCTTGCAATCTGAGATGCGTCATAGTCTGTGTAAGTTCCAACTGCCGGCCAGTTTCCTGCTGGTGGGCATGGCGTTGGAGCTGCATCTGTGCCGAAAACCGTGGCGTTATTGGAAGAATAGGGGCCGAAATTGACACTAGCCTCTGGTCCATCGAGAGCAAGCGCTGCTGGAAATGTTGGCAGGACGTTCTTTGCCAACTCCGCCTGGATCATGCGCCGGGAACCATTCATCGTTGCCAGCGAGGTAACCAGATATACCGGCCGCAAGCCTGAGGTCATCTGTTCGCACGTTGTCGCCGGTGATTTCAGCAGGACTTCTTTTGTACCGTCCCAACATATCGGGGTGGCTGCTGTGGAAGAATTGGTCGCTGTGCCATCCACGGAATAAGGCTGCGTTCCATTTCCCTGAACCGAATTGTCTTGTTTCCAGGTGACGCGCACCCACTTGTAAGGCAGCGCAGCGGCTGTGCCGCTAAAAGGTGCTGCGCTGGTAGCCGGTCCTGTGGCTGCAGGGTTCGGCTTGGTGTACCAGGTGCTTGGGCCGCTGGGTGGATTGGGGCAGCGTACATCGTCAGAGGGAACATTGCCGGTGAAGGGATTGGGGATTCCTGTCAAAGTGTATCCGTCATGGCAAAACTCATCATCCTGATATCTATTCCCCGCCGTCCAGGGCTGTACGGGGATGGGATCGGTTCCTTGGTTGATGACGTACAACACGCCGCCGGCATCGGAGGCGACGGTGGTCGGCAACAGAGAGGTCCCCGCCCCGGGGTATGGATCCAAGGTATTCGGGGCCGTTCTTCTCATGCGGTCGCGAACTTCTTCAATTCCGGCTTTGGCGGCAAAGAATGACTGCTGCTCGCGGCGATAATTGAAATTGATGGCAGTATCGGTATCGGCCACATACATCAGGCCCATCGCCATTATGCTCAGCAGTATCAAAATCAGAAGAACAGTGATCAGGGCAATGCCCTGCTCCCGGTTGTTTTGATTCTTTTTCATACCTGCTCCTTATAGTTACTCCGCCTCAGTTATAAATTCGGGCCTGGGAGATCATAGAGACAATGGGAGCCTGTTTATTCTCCAGGTCCAGATGAGGAGACTGTACATTGACTACCATTTGAATCGTCTTAATGCTCTTGATCGTAACCGGACTGGCCGGGCTGGCGGTCGCAACCGGCGCGGTATTGAGATCAATAGGCAAGGGCACGGCATAGCCATACTGGTCGTAGGCGCTGAAAACATTGCTGGTGGAAACATTGCCCAGCTCCGAGTAATAGGTGGGTACAGTTTGCGCTCCCGTCGGCGACTGAAAAGGACTTCCCTGAACCTTAGGAACCCTTCCCCGCCTCAAAGTGCAAGGGCAGGCGCCTCCCACGGTGATTCCATCAGAACCGACAACCTGGACAGTGACCGATTGCACCGTGCCATTGCTGTCCACGTCTCCTTCAAACTGCACGCTGTTGGCGGTTACACTCACCAATCCGGCGGCAATATTGATGTTGTTGATGGCCGGGCTGACCGGAGGAGCATTGAACATGTTGGCGCTGGGAAATCCCGCCTGATGCAAATCGCGTACGGCTTGATCCACGAATTCACGCGTGGACTGGGTGATATCCATCTTGGCATTTTCCCCGCTGTTCCTTCTCTGTAATTGCGCCAGCGCAGTCATCACCACCGCAAGCACCGTCAGCAGGACCATCATGCAGATCATCAATTCAATCAGTGAAAAGCCGTTCGGCTGTATTCTCCGGTCTGTTCGTTGTACTTTCATTTTTGCAAACCTTCCCGAGCCAATGGCTCACCGGCCTCCAATGGAGCGTAAATTCACCGGGAGCGCAAAGTGCAATGCTCCTAGACGTGTGCCGTTGAGCTGCCGCGCGGAAACTGTAATCAGGCGCGTATCGGGGCTTACCGTCATCACATTCCAGCGAACATCATAGTCACTTTGCAGATTGCTGCCCGCAGGCGCGCAGGCAACATAGGTCATGGAGTAATTGGCGACTTTGGCAGCCAGTTGATTAATGGTTCCATCCGCCAGCAAAGGCGCTCCTGCTCCGGTTAAAGCTGCGCCCGGCGCCGTGGCAATCGTCCTGACATTGCCGGCACAGTCGGTTATGGTTATGTTGGCCGTCGAATTCCCCGGTTGCGCGCTGATTTGCTCCAACACAAGCTGCGAAATCATGGTGGCCGAACTGTCATGGCTGTTCTTGTTATTGGTGACCATTGCCGTGACAAACATAACGTTCAGTCCGAGCAGGCCAACGGCCATCACGGTCATCGAAATCATCATTTCGATGAGCGTAAATCCGCTGCCTGATTTATCCATCTTTGAAACGGCTCTTTTATTGATTTTCATCATCGTACCCTTCGCTTTCTAAAACTGGTTCCAAACGGAAGCATTGGGATCGTAAGTCCAGACCTGGATCCGGCCTACCGGGTTCACCGAAACGGCCTCCCATTTTCCTAACGGAGATTGGAAGTAGGTTGCGTAGGCGACATTTCCCCCTTGCGTGTTGCAAACCGTGCCTCCGGTCACAGCCACCGGCGCGCACGGCATTCCGCGTGAGCCGAAAATCGGCGGATAGCCCAGAGTACCGCCTCCATTGTTAGGAAATACTTTTCCCAGCAAGTCATTGGTCGCAGGTGCTCCAGGTTGATTCCACACCACTCCGGAGCCCAGTAAGGCCATCGGTTCCGGTGCAACATAGGCGGCTGGTGGATTATTTCCTGCTGTATCCACATACACCATGATGTCGGCTGAGCCAGCGTAGGGCTGTATTCCAACCGCGTTGTAAGTGTTGCTGGTTACGGCTGTAAGTCTGGCACGCTGCAGCATACCGGCATAATTTCTTCCGGCTTCTTGCAGGTGAATCGTATCCATTGCAGTCTTGTACACCGGCATTGCAATCCCGGTGATAATCAGGATCACGCCGGTGACAATCATCAATTCAATTAATGAAAAGCCCCGTTGTCGACGCATAATGTCTCTTTCTTCGCACTCGCAGTAATTTCATCACTTGTCCGGGGTAACTATGACTGTAACTACAATCACTCCATCAAGGCAGATTACAAAGGTAATGACATAGGTTACAGAGGTCACATTACTAAAGGTCTTACGCTAACCCCAGAATCGTGACTTCATCTCTGAATACACGCAAGTCTCAAGCCAAAGAGAAACCCTAATAAAATCAATAACATTGTGCAGATACGTCATCACAACATCGGCTTTCTGTGAGTTGAAAAGGAACAACCGATAAACGATGGAACACAGCAGCTACAAAGATTCTGTTTGCACGAGAAACACTGATTGCCCTGAAAGCTGTCGAAACTTCGGTCGTATCGTCACCGGAGGGTAAGATTTTTTGCCATGCTATCCGCCGCTCCGTGAGGCTTGGCGCTCCTCGTTTCCAACTTAACTGCTTTCCG